>JAPOTS010000136.1 GCA_026709065.1 Bacteroidota bacterium | reverse complement strand
ACTGGCATGAAACCATGGAAAATCCCACGCTCTCCGATGCAATCTTGGATCGACTCGTGAACAATGCACACAAAATTGTGTTAACTGGGGAGTCCATGAGAAAGATCAAAGCAGGTCAAGAATTGACGGCAGATTCAACTCAAAAATAACATCAACTTTTAAATTTAAAAACACGTCACTATTTTTCAAGAAAAAGTGTCCCACTAACTTCATATTCACTGTCCCTATTCATCATAATAGGCAAACTGCCATGTAATGCGAAATGCATAGGTAACCCCGAGTTGGATTCCTCGACGGAAACAGTAGATATACAGGTCGGCCCAACTGAAGTAAAGCCATCTAACCAACCTTGAAATTCTTCATCTGGGGGAGCGCATAAACCATCGTTTAGTGCCCAACGAAATTCCATCAATTGCAGATTCAGAAATGATCTTGGAATGCTCCCTGTGAACTCGTTTCTAAACAGATTCAGCGTGTCAAGATTGGATAGGTTTCCTAGCTCAGGGGGGATGTTCCCCTCCAAATCGTTCCATTCAAGATTTAGGATTCTAAGATTCGTGCCTCCTAACTCTGGGGGGATACTACCCGTCAATCGGTTGCTCGTGCCTCCCAAATTCAGCACTTCAAGATTGGACAGGTTTCCTAGCTGTGGGGGGATGTTCCCCGTCAATTTGTTCCATTCAAGATTTAGGATTCTAAGATTCGTGCTTCCTAGCTCTGGGGGGATACTACCTGTCAATTCGTTGCTCGTACCACCCACATCCAGTATTTCAAGATTAGACAGATTTACAAAATCCCGGGGGATGTTACCCGTAAAAAGGTTATCGCTCAGATTGAGTATTTCAAGATTAGATAGGTTTCCTATTTCGGCAGGGATGCTACCCGTAAAAAGGTTATCGCTCAGATTGAGTATTTCAAGATTGGATAGGTTTCCTATTTCGGCAGGGATCTTGTCGCTTCCGAATCCTACTCTTCCTATTGTGTTTTTGCTTAGATTAAGTTCCCTAAGATTGGTCAGGTTTCCTATTTCGACAGGGATGGAACTACTTATCTCATTATTGCTTAGGTCTAATACCCTAAGATTTTTCATGTCTCCCCACTTAACAGGAATTCGATCAATTATTCCATTATCGCTTAAGTCTAATACCTCAAGATTTAGCAGGACTTTATCATCTAAAAAGGATTCTAAACGATTACTAAAAAATCCAAGGCCAAAAGAGTTATCGCTCAGATTCAATACTTTTAGATTCGGATTATTCAACCTGAACTGACCCCACTGCTCTATTTTGTTATCACTCATATCTAGATGGGTAAGACTTGTCAGGGTACCTATGTGGTTATCAGGCAAGTTAAATGACGAAGGTTCTCCCTTTAAATTATTATCACTCAAATCAATCCGCAAAGAATCATCCTCTTCTCCATATACGGTAATTCCGTACCAATTATTAAAACTGCTCATGGTAGCTGGAACGATCTCAACATCCCAGCCCGAATTATCATCCCATTCATCCCCATTGAGACTATCGTAAATGTGGGATAGTGCCTCATGGGTTTCTTTTATCATGCTTTGCTCACTTTGAGCAAAAGACACTTGAACCGAAGGAACAGACAGCAAGAATAAAAAGGTAAATCGTAGCATTGAAAAAAAGGGTTTTAGGGGAAAGCTGAATCTCTACTCGCTTACAGCCTCACGAATTTTGGCTGTTTCAGATTCTTGAAGATTTGAGTATACACACTCATTTTGTTCATTGATCTGTTAATGGAATCAATTCAGTGAAGGGTCCTTGCTCACATGAATTGTGCTGACATGCAACAATAATGTTAAACATTGGCTGATATTATGATTGCTGACCAGTGCTATCATTTTGACGATTTCTCCGATGTGTTTTGAGATATTTTCGTCTTTCTGATCGTGAATTTGAATCTCTTTGTTCATTGAATCTATTTCAAATTGGAATCTACGAGCAGTGAGGATCATGCTCCGAAACGGGAACATATTTTGGCGTTGATTCCAATTCCATTTCCAATTGTCTATCTACGGGCTTTGTGCATGACACCACTCGATTCGTAGTAGGCTGCTCTATGGATTCGTATCTGAGGGAATAAAACCATTCAAATGAGTTTCGCTGTACTATTGCCCCAGCATCATCCCGTTCAACAACTACATCATAGAGTGAGAATGCAAAAATAGCTCCATCATCCGCAGTACCGGGGTGATTGATACCATTCACAGAGACTGTCCGATTTTGGCCCGGTGCCAAGACCATATTCAACAAAGATGCTGCATTACCCGCCAGATCTTCTGAGAGTACGTTACCACTCAATAATACCTGCCAAATCGCTCCGTCAGGACGAAATACTCGCTGTGATTGATTCGTAATGGTGAATTCTAATCTGATATCATCCGCCTCAAGTGCCTCTTCCTCTACAATTTTATACATATAAGTCGGTTCATCGGGAGAGGAGGTTAGACTTGAAAGCAAGTCCCCTAATGTCGGTGGTGCCTCAACAACTTCACTGCTCACATATACTACTGGCCTACATTGTGGCACAACGATAGTAGCGTCAATGGTAATTGAGCCGTGCGTCTGGATGGATGGAGATTCAGGTAATATCTCCAGAACAGGTTGCTCACAAGGCTCCGTGATTGAAGGGAGCACTGGTGCTTCGGAGAGGCTGGAAGTCGTGGTGCATGATGTTAAGAAGGCACATACACCGAGCAAGAACAGAAAAAGAAATGGACGAGCGAAAGAGTTCAGAACCTGCAGACAAACTCTGCTCGGAATTCCGAAATTAGGATGTGGGGACGGAAAACGTCTTAGATCATATGATCTACATATGGGGGGGGGTATAAATCATTTCAAAAAAAGTCTTGTGGAAAAATCTTGAACGGTTAAATATAAATCAAATCAATTAAAAAAACAAATGAGACAGACTATCTGTTACTGTGCTTTCGTATTGAACACTATAACACTGTCGCACATATCGTTGGAATAGTCACTTAGATGCTATCAAAGGACATTGAGCATTCAATGGTGAAGTTCATCAATGTCTTGTTTTGCCGATATATATAAGGGAATTATCTGTAACCCAATAAATCTCTATTGAGTCAATAAAACCCTAGCTTGTTGACAGGCAAAGTCAATTCATAAGGAATAACTACAATTCTTTTAGATACGCAACAAGATCTGCTAATGACTGAGAATTAGGAATCAAATCCTCCGGCATACCAGACATTGCAAGTGGCTTGACACTCAGAATATCCGAGCGACTGATGGTGTGCTCAGAGTGTTCGTTTAATATCTCAATCGCCGAAGTCGTCTCAGAGGCCACAACTCCTAGTAAAGTATCCCCTTGCAGAGTAGAAATCTCCCAATACTCATAGCCACTTGAGATCGACTCTGATGGTTTGGTAATTGCACTCATTAACATCGGTTCAGACCAATGGCGGACAGTAGCTAAATCAGGTCCAACACCTCGAGCATGACAGGAAGCGCAGGTTGTAGCAAAAATTAATGCACCCGATTCAGCTTTTCCAGTAAGGTCAAGAGCATTCCCACTACTGACTTCTTCAAATACTTGAAGCAAAGCCCTCGCACGACTGCGAATGGGTTCGTCTGTATCACGCATCAATGTCACACGATGGTTCCAAGGTAATTCGGTTGGATTAACAACTCCCGATTCAAGAGCTTCAACAAGTAGAAGAGCTCGTTCTGAATTATTGAATACTGAAAGCGCGGCGTTTCTAAGTCTCGGAGTGAGACGTTCCCATTCTTGGAGTACATGCTCTGCGACATCACCGCCCCCTACTCGCTGAAGTCCCTTGATTGCCTCCAATTGAACATCTAGCGGTACATCTTGGCCGAATAATGAAAGAAGAGCATCAGAGTCCATCGATGTATCAGATAAAACGCGTGTAGCACGAGAACGTCGCGCTACAGATGCCTCAGAATCCATTGCTAATAGTCGGGCATATTCAACATCGTCTGACTCAAACATATGTCTGGGCAACAGATCCAATATAGTACTTGCAACTTGATCATTGTCTGTGTCCCACATCCATTTCACCAAAATAGCCGCCTGAGAGGCAGTAGGAATTGCACTTGCCGAGGCCATCCCTTGAATCAAAGGAACATGCCACCACTGGTCTGCCCCGGATACACTCGTAATTCTATTAAACAATTCTAATGTCTTCCTCTCACGAACCATCAAGGCGGATACCTTTTCAAGAAAGTCTGGATGATTGGGCTGACTCAGAGCTATCGTTAGTAAACGCTCGGATGGCATTGATAATAGAGCGGCAACTTGTATCCATTGATCTTCAATATCTTCTCGCAGTATACTCTCCTGTGCTCTGCGAGACTCCGCAGGAGTCATATTCATTCTACCAAGCGTCTTGAGGACTTGATAACGCACTCTAACACTGGGATCTGAAGCTAATTGCACAAGATCTTTTTCAAGAATATCAGATCCTTTGGAATCAATTTCAGCCAAACGAACTGCATTTTCTCTAACACCTGGGTGAGGATCGGCTAATGCAGTACGAATATTCTCAATACTCAGGCTTCCTAATCCGTGAAGTGTCCACAGAATATGTAGACGACCCTCTGCAGACTCTTGGTCAGATAGATGTTGTTGAAGAATTGAGATGGCCGATGTATCAGCTTCTGATACGAGTAATCGCTGCGCCGTCATCCTCCACCATCCGTTTGGATCCGATAAACGATCTACAAGCTGTTGGGTATTAATCGGTGCAATTGCATCCAGCCATGAAGGAGGTGCAGTTCCATCTGGTACAATACGATAGATTCTACCCATTGAACTACCCTGATGGAAATCACCTTCTTCTACAACCGCATCATCCATCCACTCTGGGTGCTCAACAACCTGACGATAATAATCGACCACATACATAGCACCATCTGGGCCCACACTAAAATTAACAGGCCTAAACCAAGCATCAGTGGAAGCGAGAAATTCTCGCCCCTCAACGATCCTCGATGCCTCAAATACATTGCCCTCCGTATTAACTTTCGCCACATAGACGAGATTATGAACTGGTTCAGCAGTAAATGTTATATTTTCACTGTATGGCTCAGGAAATAAACCCCCGTGATACCAAGTGATCCCACAGGCGGATGTGAAAACTCCTCGGTCGGTGAGTAACTGATGCTCCGGTTCAAATGTAATCGGAAACACACGCGAGTCCTCACCGTGATCAAGTGAAGAGTGCGTCGCTTCACTGATGGCAACATTCAGATTACCTTCTAAATAACGCGCCGCTATTGCCTCGTAATAATGAGGATGACTGTTGTCATTTAAGAAATGATTCCCCCATGGGTCAAAGGTATGTCCAAATTGGGAGTTTCCACTTAGCATTTGAAGCTCAAATGAATCAGGCCGAAATCTGATATTACGATCATATCCGTTAGGTGGTAGCTGAACAGCTTCAGGTTGGGACGGAAAAAATATCTGCCCACCTGTATCCCCAAATGGGTCCGCATATTTTTCTGTCCAAGAAATCGCACCATTATTGGCAATGTATATCCAATTGTCAATTCCATAAAGGGGCGTGTTTGCATTGTGCTGCGGATTGCTTAGAGCGAAGCCTGTGAGCACGACCTCTCGTAAATCAGATATCCCATCTCCGTCAGTATCTTCATAATATAGTACATCTGGAGGATCTGTAACGAGAATGCCTTTTTTCCAAGGCATGATTCCATTCGGGAGAATTAACCCCTCTGCAAAAAGCGTTGCCGTGTCAGGATAACCATCGCCATCGGTATCTGTAAGTTGCTTTATTCTACCTGAACCACTGGCATCCAATGGATAACCCGGCATTTCTACAACAAACATTTGCCCTGATTCATTAATGGCCATGGCAACTGGATCCTGCACCAAAGGCTCTGATGCAAATAAATCAATTGAAAATCCATCCTCAATTTCAAGTGTCTCCAAGGCCAGTTCCGGAGTATAGGGTGGACCTGAAGGTGGAGTTGAAGAGCCACAACTCCAGAATAACAACGACAGAACGACTATGATAAAATTTCTCATTTAATTGTATAGTGAGGCGATCCCTTCTGGAAGAGAATATATTTGTTTAACTTCCTGTGCGGAGAGCGCGCGGTTGAATAAGGATAAATCATCAATTTCACCCCTGAATTGTAATCCAAGTTGGATGAGTACTTCTTCTGTATCCCATGTGATGGCTTGATCCCTGCCTGTTAATTCTCCAGCAAGTTCACCATTGAAATATCCAGATAGTACAGCAGAATCTGTATCAGTATTAAACTCATGAAGGACTAAAACGACATGTGTCCAAGATTCATTTTCAAACGGAGGATCACTAATAGTGATCATTGGCATCACCCCTGGTGCCATTTCTTCCCACGGATCATTATCTGGGTTCCAGATTTCATGGTCTGCAAAAGCTGCAAATCGAAATTGGCGCGGTGGATCCCGTGTAAAGTCAACAAATACAGATCCATCATCCCATGCTGATGCAGTAATCATAATTGGATCGCACCATTGCCCATCGGTGAGATCCTCATTAGGATCTAATTTGAGCCAAAACGACACGGTCGCATTCCATTGCTGAGTTTGATAAGTGAAATTATCCTTCGCTTTAAAGAAATAAAGTGGCTCAACATATTGGGAAAATTTGAGTGCCCCACCGTGCACTCCATGATCAACCAGAGACATAGATGGATCAGAGAGGGTTGCTATGTCAGCATTATGGCGCTCATCCCATTCTGATGCCTGATATAATTCAGGATCTCCGATCGCAAATGAAGCACTCAGTGTTGAGTCAAAAGGAGCATGGAATGTGAGTGATTCGCCGAGAGAGGAGATCTGAAATAATAAAATAAATAGTATCATGTTAAAACGAATTAATGGAGCACTAATCTGTAAAAAGTTATTTTAGAACTTAAAGTTAATAATTAAATCAACATTATTAGTTATATATTTTAATATAAATTCAAGTATTGTAAAATGCTACGTATGATCCGTAAGTGAACGATTTTAATGGGTCACAAAGGTCAAAACCATGATGGAAAACGATCTGTAAAATTGGCTATTTCAGGAAACTGTTTGGTTGCTAATTCCCATGCTTGAGGTAGTAGCTGAAACACATAATCATAGGTGACTGAGGATTCAATAATATCATTAGTAGGGAATCCCATCAGAGATGTCAAGTAGAGTAGCAAACTCAACAACAATCCAACGGAAATAAAACCCAGAGCTCCACCAACAAGTTGATTCAACCAGCCAATGATCGGGATACTTTTGACCACTTTATCCACAAACCCCCCGAAGATAGATAATCCAAGGAAAACTGAAAAGAAAACAACTAAAAACCCTATAACCGATGAATATTCTGGTGTGATTCCAGCTTGATTCTCAAACCAAGACCCTGCTCGATCCATAAACATATAACCTGAAGCAAATGCAACGATTAGACTAGAAAGTCCAATGACTTGACCTAATAGCCCACGTCGAATACCTCTATATATCCCTAAGGCTAAAAAACCGATGATTACCCAATCAAACCAATTCATGCTATGGATCTCACTTAGCGTAAATAGATAATTTGCCACATTAAATTACTCTAAACCATTTTGCATTTGAGTTAAAAGATACGATCTTTGCCAATCAGTTAGCAACTTTATCGCGAGATTTGGAATAACAAACTTCATCTATCATTGAGATAGGGTTGCCGCATGATTTGAATCTTGAATCATCCTCATTAAGTGATTAAATCGGGTTCTGAGGTACTGATTAGAATATAGATTTGATCCCCAAGTGAACGAATATTTGATCTCTTTCAACAATATAACAATGAACTTGATAATTTTATCTCAATGCAAAGCGAACTGCTAAAGTGATTGCGCCTGCCTGCATAACACCCAACGCGATTCCTGAATAATCATCTAATCTTGCAACACGCGGCCTCAGTGACGGATCTCCGGTCTCAAGATAGTTATCATTGATTTTATCAGCACGGAATTTATAGTGAACTGCCGCAACGCCCGCAGCAACTCCAACAATTGCGATACTCCAGTCTATCCATTGTCTTCTCTGACGATTGATAGTGTTCACCGTTGAGAGAGATTTTTCTTGAGTGAGTAGAGTCAGTGAAGTCATGTAACGATTCCATATGTCCATCTTCGGCTCAATACTTTCGGACAAATATCCATCATGTTCAACTATAAATGTGCTATCTCGTAGCTCTTCTGAACTAAATACCATAGGTGTTACTCCCAGAAACCGTCTCTCTATGCCACTTTGAAGCCACACTTTTGCTGCCAATGGGTGTGACTCTATCTGATGATACATGGGAAAATTCAAATGCGCATATACGGTGTCATCAGATGCAGGCTCAAATCGCATCTTGATCGGACGTACACTCCAGGATCCTCCCCTAAGTGTGGTAAGCCGAATTGAGCTGGTATTTGGATCTACCCAGAAAGGACTCTGATTAACTAAACCGATGTATAAAGAGTCCGCATAGACAGCCGCATCAGGATCGTTACTCGTCAGATGGAATAGAACTGGGGACTGTCCTACTGCGAAAGCTGGGACTAAAGCCATCAGTAGTCCGATTAACCCTGCTATGGATTCAACATTAAATCTCATGTTCTGAATGTAAGGTAGAAAGTTTAATCACATCACGCGGCTCTGATAAGAGTATTAATCCACCGTCAGACACTCCTATACTGCTTTTCACTCTCCCTCTTAATTCTATCGCTTGTAATTCTTCCCCAGTCTGACGATCAAAGGCATAGAATAAATGACCCATACTGGCTGTATAAATCACAGTATCAGTGATTATAGGCTGGGCCACAAGCGCATCTGAGCATTGGGTCTCCCATTGAATTTCTCCTGTTTCTAATTCAATAACGCGCAGGATCCCATCTGATCCACCTATGGCGATGAGTTTATCATCTATTGCTGCGGTTGAAAGCCTGAGAGTGTTATCATGAAAAGTAATATCCCAGCGAATATTGCGCTCATTGATATCTACGGCCACTAATCGTCCCTGAGTGGTAGAAACAATCAATAATTCGTTATTGCTTTGGGGAGTAGCATAGATTGGTGATCCAATATCTAAAATCCATTGTAGGCTCCCATCACTCAATGAAAGCGCAATCACCTCTCCATTATCTACTGCAATAATTACGCTGTGATTATGAACTATAGGGCGGGCATATACCCGTTGTTGTGGGCTTAAACCATACTGCCAAACAATCTCACCATCTGCGATCATAAATCGATTGATCATACCATCAGTAGTGACAAAAAGGCCTCCATCATCCAGTGGAGTAATCCCAACCTCTATTGGTGCACCCCGAATGCGCCATTGCATTTCTCCACGCTGTACATCATAAGCGAGAAGCATTCTTCGTCCTTTCGCCAAGGGAATCACAAGAGTACTATCAATCAATGCAACCGAACCATTAATTGCGTCACCAAAGTTTTTTCTCGCTAAGCGTTTACCTGAATCTACTGCAATTACATGGACCTCTCCCCGTCTAGTGGACACAATTATATTATTGCCAACAATTAAAGGTGGATCAGGACCAAAACCAGCCCGCGCATTATACTTCCAGTCAATGTGCAGAGGTAAGTTGACTGGGGGCAGAACCCGATGATCAGATTCAAGGTTCACCAGAAATGTGTTACATCCCGTCAGTAGAACGAAAAGAAATAAGGGAAAAGTTCTAAAAATCAAAGCCAAAAAAGAATTGACCAAAAATATCTTCATCAGGAGACTTGAAGCCGTCTCTAAATCTATACCCCAAGTCATATCGCAATACTAAGGCACCAAAAAGGTTCAATCTGAATCCAAGACCAGTTGCACCAAGCGTCTCTCCTGCAAAAATCTGGGGGATACGTTGGTGATAACGATCATTCCATGTATGAGCCGCATCAAAAAAGAGTGCACCCCTCAGATTCAAAATTCCCAATATTGCTAGGGGAGGAAGATAGATTGAAGGATTATCAACTAATGTAAAACGAAGTTCATGAGAGGTAAACCATGCTTTCTTTCCTCGCACATCAAAAAACGGATAGCCCCGCAAATCCCAGCTTCCCCCCATAAACCATAGCCGAGCCTCACGACCTTGATTCATACGTCCTAAGACTCTTGATGCAAACGTAATATGTCTGGATAACCTCAAATAATTTCTTACATCAACCTCAAGAGTTACATAATTGACGTTTGAGTAAAGTAAATCTGTCGTATAAGCCGCTGAAAGTTTTCCCCTCCATCCTGTTGCAGGCCCATTAGATCCAAACAACGTATTATCGTGAACAAGACTAATCTGATTCGTCAAAAGAAGGGCTTGTCGATCAATCTGCCTCACCGGAATCTGCTTATCATCCCAACTCAATGAGGTCGTTAACTCTATCCTACGAAACATTGAAATTGGATAACTTACCGCACCAAAACCACCCCATACCTCTTCCCAGAAACGAGGAAATTGAGTCGGTGCATCTGGATCAGTTAGATCATATCTCAAACCCCCATACCTGAAAATCCCATATCCAATATTGGCCCTTTGATGAAGTTGTACCCGTGAAATATTGATATTTAGGCTACGAAGAAAATCTCCCGAATACTGGCTGGTGCTAAATAATGTCAGAAAAAATCTGTCATTGCCCAACAGATCTGATAACGATAATACCGCTGCACCACCCGTTCCCCAAACCGCACTGGTTGATATCTGCCCCTGTGCAACATCCAAACCATATCGCTTGCGATACTTTAATCCTCGTTTGATTGATGCCCCGTCAATGCGGGGAAATGTCCAAGCCTCCTCTGTCAGATCAGCCAGCACTCTTGATTCCTCTGACCGTAAAGGCCTCTCTAATAGTGAATCAAGATCATCAAGGGCTCGGATCGTAAACCTGTAACTCTCAAACGTTGAAAAAATAACATGCCCATCAGAAGTCCAAACTGGGTCAAATACGGCGGTCGTAAGATCTGTCAGTCGCTTTTTCCATCGAATGCCTGGTTCAGGGGGACGGCTGATATGAGTTCCAATAGAAGCCAGAGCTAAGACAGCCTGACTAGGTTGGGCATCAATCACATATAAATTTTGACCATTATAACGTCCTGTGGAATCTCGCGATGTACTTGTATAAATAATTTGATGACCATCTGGACTCCAGTTTGGGGAAAAATCATGCTGATTGCCAGAGGTTACATACTCAATTTTTCCTGTCTCTATATCATAGATAAATAGATTATAGGCATGTTCATGCCCCGTGGAGGTACGATCTGATGAGAAGACAATTGATCTACCATCTGGACTCCACGCTGGATCACGGTCGTCGTAGGTGTCATTCGTGAGTTGCCTCAGTATATCCTGACTAATATCATACGCATATAAATCGATGAACCCACTTTGATTAATTGCTACGAATGCGAGATGACTTCCATCGGGGCTCCATGTCGGAGAATATAATCCAGTGATTCCTTCAAATCTAAACATTGATCCATCGGTAGCAGATTCCAGGTCATAAGTGTGAATCACATCGGCTTCACCACTCTTGGTCACAAAGGCGAGCCATCCATCTTTGGAGACACTCATCCTGCTTTCAAGAAGATGAAACGATTCATATTGACTGCTGCGTTCACCTTTGATCACGATAGTCGGAGTTCCCATCGGAGTATAACTAGAATCAACATCCACAGAGTATATATTACTGTAACCTCCATGATTGGCCGTGAAAATGACTTGCCTCTGTCCATCCAATGCCTGATAAAATACTGGCTTTGAATTAAATCCCTTTGTGGAAATTTTATCTGTCAATAGATTTGGACTGACTGCAGAATTCAGTTTAGGATAGTAAGTACTTTGGAGCCAATGTTGCCATTGATCACTGATTTCAAGTAGATCTTCCTGTAATGTAAACTCAATGACCTTGCGAAAATCTCTGCTGATCCAAGCATTCTCAATGAGTTTGAGAAGTTTCTCCTCGCCATAATGCTCAGAAATAAACCGACACAACGCCTCTCCTACTTTGTACATCACATAGGTACCATTTATGCGATAGATATTCTCCAAGGGAACCAAATAATTTGCATAGATTGCATCCCGAATGATCATCTCATGCTGATAATCTTGTGGTCCAGACCAATACTCTGCAAGGCCTTCTGTAAACCACAGTGGAGGCAAGCGATCTAAAGGAATTCGATAATCTCTATACACACGGGCAAGTTTATGCATCGTAAAGACATGCACAATTTCATGGCGAATAACCCTTTGAAAACGATGCAAGTTTCCATTTGCAGGGATAACAACTCGCCCTTTTAAGAACTCGTAAAAGCCCCCCACTCCATCAGGAATAAACCCGTCGGTGATGTTGGTTTGTTTGAAGTGAAGTTGAGACGAATAAAATACTATCGGGACGCGGCGCGTCACAGAAAAATTAAAACGGTTTTGCAATTCAGCGTAGGCTTCTTCTGCAAATGCTGCCCCGTGCTCGGCAAGTGTCTGCATTTCTGGATAGAAAAACACATCAAAATGCTCGGTCTCTAACACATTCCAGTCAAAGTCTTCGTACTGGATTTTATTGCGCCCAAAATATGTGTTATACTGAGCAGAAACTGGCAATACAACCAGTCCCCAAATGATACACCAGCTCCATACGACCCTTGGGCAAAACATGAAGTAAATGGAAGTTAGGTTTGACTACGCTTCCATGTCGCACATGTTCACGAATATTAACCAATGTCAACCAATGCTGCCTTGAGCTGTGAGATGAGTCCCACTGGAGATGGATCAGTTTTGTTGAGAATCGCAAGATAGAGACTGACCCAATCGCTCATGTACATCAGTGATAATTGCCGTGTAAGTCGACTGCTTCCTTGGCTATGGATTTCATGCCAGCTGTGAGCATGGGGTTCAAGGAGGGATCGGGTTACATCTAATCGTCGTTGGGTCCGTTGATGATCATCTCTGTCTCGCAAAACAATCACAGCCAACTCCTTTAATTCTGAGCCAAATCGTGCCCAACCCATGACTTCATTATGATTCATTTCTGGTAAGAGATTTCCTACTGCAAAGCTCTTTGAATTTTCATGGATCTGATTTTTCCACCGAGTATTGGCCGCGGCAAGTTGCTCACTACTATAAATGACTGGAAATCTCTGAAATAGTACATTTGCCAAGTTGATCGCTAAATTTTCGGGATCAGATAGATTTGAGAGTTGATTTGACAATTGCTGAGTCACCTCTACCGCTTCATGCCAATCATCAGATTTGGTAGGAGTCAAATTCAAGTGCTCTGAAATCGTGAGCAAAGCCGATAGTGAAAATGGGAGCGCAGCACGGGGTTGAATACCCGACGGAAGCTTAATGCAGGGAACATGATTACCGAGAGCACGCGCTTCTAATTCTCCACCTGTTGTAATGGCCAGTACTCTAGCGCTACGAGTAATGGCATCATCAAAAGCAGATAAAGTTTCTTCTGTATTACCAGAATAACTTGAAGCGATTACTGCTGTTTCAGTCCCTACCCATTTAGGTAAAGTGTAACTGCGACAGACAGTTACAGGGAGGGGCGCGTGGTCAATGGCTAATGCGGATAATATATCACCTCCAATTGCGCTTCCCCCCATCCCGGCAATCACGACTGCTTGAACACCATCACCTGGCCAATTAGAAGGGATTTCATTTAAGACTCGTTCGCGCCCTGATTTGAGATATTGCGGAAAACTGCAAACAGCTTCGTACATCCCTTCGTGATCAATTTGGCCCACTGTATCTTTTGTCATTTAATGGATGTTTAGAATTATTATTACTGAGTGTAGATCAATTTTTATTCTTCAGTTAATCATGGGGAATCTTGACAGAGAATGATCATGCGAAAGTTGAGGATTAAAGAATTTGATGTTTGTACTTCTTCAAATTTCATCAAGAAAATTTCAAAACACTGCTCCAACATCAATAAAGAAGATGGAGAGTCACAAGAAAGTTGATCAACTTATATGGTTTGAGTTAATAAATCCGTTGAGCCATATCAGTGATGAGTGCTTCTAATTCTTCGGTATTCCCAGAGATAGACTTAATCTTTGTTAATGCGTCATTCGTATAGTTTTGCACCTGTTGTCGGGCATTATATAATACACCAAGCGCCTCCATTTTTGATCGTGCCACTGGAATTTCGTCAGGAGAAAGCCCATCACCCGGGCGAATCTTAGCAAAGAATTCAGCATCCTTTCCCTTGGATCTCAGGCGAGATTCAGCAAGCAGGTAGGTTCCTTTACCCTCGATCAAATCGCCTCCCTGAACCTTACCCCAACGATGGTCGTCTGCAACCAAATCCAATAGATCATCTAAGATCTGAAACGCACGACCAATGGATTTACCAGCCTCTCTTAATACCATACATGTTTCTGAACTTACGTTGCCGATAATCCCTCCCATTTCAAGGGATGCTGAAATTAATCCGCCAGTTTTCCCATCCACCATATGCAAATAATCATCTGTGGTCAGATCTGGCTTGAGTCCGATATGCATATCAAGAGCCTGCCCCTCACATAATTCTCTGATCATAGTCCCGTAGACACGGGTTAAATGACTTTGGTTAGAGTCACTGGCCTGACTGATACATTCGGAGGCTAATGCTAACAGAACATCCCCGCATAGAATCGCAGTATCAATGCCCCACAAAACATGAACCGTCTTCCGCCCCCTTCTGCTATCAGCATGATCCATAATATCATCGTGAACGAGAGAAAAATTATGAATAAGTTCTACTGCGAGTCCAAGAGGCATGGCCCGCTTGATGCTCACGTCAAAAATTTTAGCTGACAGAAGTAATAAAACAGGCCGAAGGCGCTTTCCACCTCCTGATATCACATATCGGACCGAATCATACAATTCATCCGGGCGATGATCCTTAACTAGGCCTGTAAGACTGGATTCAATCTCAGATTGAAGATGTACGAGAGTTGTTTTTTGAGTCATCATCCAGGGAAATTTAAGACGCGGCAAATTTCTGAATTCACTGCACCGAATGAGCCCAAAGCGTCCACAGCAATCAGTAATTTCTTCTTAGAATAGTACTCAACCAAAGGATGAGTCAGTTCATGGTAAATTTTGAGTCGCTGCCGAATTGCATCAGGTTGATCATCACTGCGAATAACAATAAATTTTGATTGCTCCTGAGGAGGCGGTTTGTTTGACAGATGAAAATTCTCGCCAGTACAGGAATTAATTCGCCGTTGGGATAACCTTGAAACAACATCTTCATTGCTGATCGTCAAATTAATGACCGCAGTCAAAGATTCCGCCTCAGCATCCATAAACTCACATAGCCATAGCGCCTGCTGAATAGTTCGCGGATAACCGTCAAGGATAAACCCTTTACAATCCTCAGATTTTATCGCATTTTCAGCCAACGAGCGTACAAGATGGTCTGGAACTAATTGACCATTCTCAATGTATTTTTTTGCTTCAATACCCAGGCAAGTCCCTGCATCAATTTCCCCACGTAGAATTGCACCTGTTGAGATATGCTTCATACCAAACCGAGATGCCAGAAGTCTTGCCTGCGTACCCTTACCCGATCCAGGAGGCCCCAGAAATACAAGTCGATAGTCTATGTCTAAATCAGTCTTGATCTGACTTGTCATTCTTATCAAGTGCCTTAAGACCCATCTGAATGCCGATGGGGACTAACATTCTAACTAGATCGCTGATTACACTATTCTGCTTAAGGGAGGATGTATTTTGGGTGGTTGTACTCTTTGATTCAATGAGATGTTTTTCAGCGGCTTCAATGGCAGGCGTTAGAATGGGACTCACATCTCTGCCGGGCAAATGTCCTCCTTGATTGAGATGTTCTTTAACCGTCTCAAGAGCTGGATCCAGAGCAGATTGGAGCAATGACTCCCGAGTGGATCCCCCCCTACTTTGAGTCTTGGACGTTAGATACCCCAAAACAACTCCCACACCTAAAACCGTTGCAGCACTCCCAATTGGATGTTTTTCAATGATGTTCTTTACTTGAGGAAGTATATTGGTAAATTCATTTCTCAGAGATGAGAGATGATGATCAATGCTTGCCTCGCGGTCACCTAATTCTTTTCGAATCTCATCGGTTGACTTGTTGGGGGGGTGTTCTGCCATAATAAAATTATCTATTGAATCGATGATCTATGAAATTGTAGTAATCAAAATGTTTTAGTAGTGATTATATCCGTTCACCTCAAGGGATGAAATGTGTCTGCAGGATTCGTCAATGATTTCAATTCTTCAGTATTCTAACTCATTAAAATGAATCTTCAATCGCTTAATCGTCATTATTTTGACTGCCTGCAATGAAGCAACCAATGACAAATCCTATCCCAAAAACAGTTGAGAGGGTACCAACAGGATGTTTAACCATAAAATCTTTCACAGGAGGCACGACATTAGATATCTCTTGGCGAAGTTCTCTAATGTGTTTATCAATTTTTTCGACACCATCGTTGAGTGACGAGCGTAAGTCACGACTGTTAGGCTTTTGATCTTGGTTGTCCATGAGTTTCAGAAGTGAGTTGATTAGGTTGATCAATATCTATGTTAGGTGTTTTGAGTGCTAGATGATAGATGAGCCATGAAGCGACACTCATCAATAGAGCTGTGATTAAAAATCCCCATATCAGATTATTTAATATATTCCCCAGCCATATTGCGGTTGCAATCAATAGAAATACCACAGAGAGAAGAATTGAAAAGCATACGATAATAGCTAAAACGATTTTTTTTCGCTGATCCCAAATGGAATCACGAAACTCAGATACAGTGAGTTGAATTTTGAGTTCTACCCATTCATGCAAATTCCTGTATAGTTCTTTGGAATGTAGCGTAATGCGGTCAGACTTTCTTTTTTTTCTTTCCTCACTGACCATTGTAAATTTTGTAAAGAGGAGAGTAAACCCATTTACCCATAGAGTTGTTTCTACAAATTACACAGAAAATCAATTGTATCTTTGCCATCGGGCTTCCAGCTAAGTTCAGGGGTCTGTGTACTTCCCAATGGTTCGACGTTCCAATCTTTTGGTAATGTCCTTGTCGCCGTTGGACTAGCTAAGATACATTGTATCTGATTGATGAGTCCATTGATGATCGCTATCACTTCATCAAGGCTTTGATACTCTACCCACCTTACATGTCCTGGGCTTTGAGGTTCTGCCGCTCCCTTACTAAGTAAAAACTCTAGCCCTTCCCCGTATGCATGAGGCTGGTTGGTGGCATCCAAATAAGCCTGTTGAATGGCAAGTCTGCCCGAAGTTGTTGGATGAGCAGGGAATACTGCACGCGTCTGAGCAAGGTGATGCAGGCATCGGTCAGGCTCTAAATCTGTCGGTGCGAAAATCAATGCGACATTACGACAACCCATCCCCTCATGAAGTAGAATATCCAATGCTAAGTCTGACCATTCATCCTCTGATTCATCACCATCTAGTATCGCAATGCCAAACCGATTACTACGAAATAAGCTCTTTTCTCTTAGGATGCCATGAGACTTAGCTATACCTTGAATCTGTGCGATTGATGCATCACTTCCTGTTGCAATGAGACTCTCAGCCTGCTTCCATATCTCATCCATCTCAACAAACCTCACATCAAGATCAAATCCTTGCTGATTGATAGTTTCACAAAAGGCAGGAATGAGATATGGTGATTTTTTTGATAACACACCGATGTATGCATGCCCACATAAGATCACCGCTAATAAATCCTGCAATCCTACAAGCGGAATATTACCCGCATTGATGACTCCAACTTGATGCTTACAATTTGGTACTCTATCGTTCAACCAGTGTATGATTGTAGCCTCATTGATCGCATTCATTTGCTGATCAATTGCATACATGATCGCTTCTGATGTAAAGTGATTAGGGGCCGATAGCGTGGATCTGACCGCATCATCTCTGAGTGGATATGTATCCAAAGTACTCCATAGTTGAGCTACATCGGACAACCCTATGATTAATGATTTCATCCAGAGTCCAATAAAAAGTTACAGCCTCTAAGTGCACTTCCAGGAAAACGCCCTAACACTTCAAATCCATGGCCTCGTTTTACGCCCAGATCCTCGGTAAGTATACTGGAAACTGTATGAATATTGGCCAGATCCGTAATGGCTAATAACCCTGCCTCTCCCTCTGGAAGTATCTGCTCAGGATTTAAAGGATCTACGATGATGACTCGCATCCATGGTGGGGGATAATACACACCACCTCCCTTAGCATAGGCCTGGCTCAAAAGTTCACACATCCCATATTCACTCCAAATCCGATTTTCTTGCAACCCAAAGCCTCTGGCCAATTGAGCATGTAATTCAGCACGCGTCATCTCACGACGATGAGTTTTCATTCCCCCCGTTTCAACAATCCGAGCATCACCTGGCAACCTGTATATATTTGATTCAACTAAGTCTAATAACCCAAAAGCCGCTCCAAAAAATATTAATGGAGGATCATGTGACTCAATTTGTGGGAGATGATCTGATAGGAAGAACTGACTGTTATCATGTCCATATCTCTCTATTAGGATTTTTAACATTCTAACTAATGAGGAATTCGGAATATAGCCTGGCAAGAACGCCCAAATTGTAAAGGGGCCTGGGCCGAATACCGATTCAAATCCTGCGCATACCGCATCTTGGTAAATCGACATTTTCCGAATAAAGTGACGGCTTCGCTCATTTCCACCTGTAGAACTACTCATAAATATATCTTCGGCCTCGCTAATCGGGAATGTCGTTACATCAGCATGTTTAAATGCTGCAATTGGTAAATACTTACGTCCGTAACGGCTATAAACCTCGCAGTGTGCCCTCTGATGGGACTCTATAACGACTTCAAAACGATGAAACTGATCTGATGTAGTGAGCTCTGTAAATTGAGTCTCAATTTCGTTAAGTGTCACGTGATTACTTGGACAGATGTTGATTTGTGAGACGGGCACTCGGGTTTACATCCTAAGAATCACTATTGATTGATGCTGAGAATCCGTTTTGAAATCATACGATTCAGAACCAATAGAATGCCAATCACTGCCCCCCACTGTGCAATACAAGTCATAAGGCTGAATGTATCCAATGGATTATACCATGTATCGGGCGCATAAACTGTACCAGAAAGCCATAACCACCAACCCAATAAGGCACATGCAAGCACAGGGACAATATAATTCATCATTATATCCCAAGACCGCCCACAACTCCAATCACTACTGAGATTGTCAATCTCTTTCTCTCGAAATGATCGCGCCCCCTGCCGAATCACAACGAACGCCATGAATGCTCCAGAGATGATCAGCGCTAATCCCCATACAAAATCCTGATTCTCAAAAAATCCTAAATTGATTGCCGAAGGAATGCCTAATACCAGAACTGCTAATGAGACCCCAATAATGGCATGTGAGCGGTTTACACCAAAATCAATCACCGAACGGACGACTATCTCAATCATTGATATCAGTGAACTGAGTGCAGCACACGATAAACCTAAGAAGAAAAGGATGGCAAACACATGACCACCTGGCATGGTTGCAAATAATTGGGGCATCCAGATAAAAGTAAGTCCAGTCGCTGCTGGTCCACTGGATTGCATGATTTCGAGAACTTCTGGTCGCGACATCTCAGTGCCAAGAATCGCAAAGACCGTCCCGAATATGATCATTCCAGCAAACAGGGACACGGTATTATTGCCTGCACCAGTAATAACCGCGTTCTGAACAACCCCATGTCTACTTTGCATGTAGGCCCCATAGGTCAAGACCAATCCCCATCCTGCTCCTGTATCCCATGCATTTTGAGTGAGCGCCTCAAGCCATAGTTTAGGATAAGATAATGTTGACCAATCTGGAGTAAAGAGGAATGCTAATCCCTCCCCTGCTCCTTCTAAAAAGAATGTTCGAAATAACGCAATGACCACGATCACAAGTAAGGCGGGCACTAATACTTTATTGACTCGCTCAATCCCTCGGACACCTTTCCATACCGCCCATGAACCGAGTCCGACCGCAAGAGCATGGAAAAGAACTGGAAAGTAACTACTTTGAAATCCATCCCAAGCACCTTGAGCTGCCGCGATCGATAGATCTGGGCCCTGAAAAACCATCCGCCCCAAATAGAAAAAACACCACCCGGCGACCACAGTGTAATAAAACAAAATAGCCGCAGCAACAAACACACAGAAAGCCCCCATCCAAGAATAACGATCGCCTGCAAGCTTTGTGAATGTCCCAATAACACCCAAACGCCCTTTTCTCCCCAGAGCATATTCTGCTATGATTAACGGAATGCTCCATACAAACAAAAACACGAGCCATGCAATTAAAAATGCACCCGCTCCGTCATCCCCACTATTGGTCGCCGCAATCCGGGGAAATCTCCAGATATTTCCAGTCCCAACTGCCATCCCCAAAACGGCCAACAACATGCCCCATCGAGAGGTAAAGCGTTGTTTACTAATTGGCGTATCAGATGCCATCATCACGATTGGAAGACTGGATCAATGACTATCCAGACATCTTATGATCATCATTCGAAATACACGAATCATTGTGTCAGCAAATTTAAAGTGGAAGACACAGAATCTAATTCTCCTGCACTCCGGGGTTTATGTAATGGGTACAAATTATAGCTGATATAGTCATCCATATGTAAATCATAATACTTACTCATTGGATTTCCACTTTGCCCGCCTGCATAAATACCTTTTCCAACTGGATATTTTTGACTAAATTCTACCCCAACACGCCAGCTTGCACTGTGAGTAACCAGTAATCCATCAGCCGGTCCTAAGGTATCATCAAATCCTGGATATTCATAAGGGCCTCGCCAAAGCATATCTAGGGCTTCAGTTTGTGTTAAATGTCGAAATATCACCTGATGATGCCGTCCCCAAGTCCAATCTTCTTCATACTCGTCACTGAGTGTGATGGCAGCTTGTTCAAGCGCCATAGTCATTAGCATGTCAGCATCTTCAATTTCCGAAGTCTCTTGAACATCCAACCACTTAGATCCATGTTCAAGGAACTGTAATAAAATTGTTTCTGAAGGGGTGGGAAGTCCCCTAAAGACTTCCTCATCCCATGTCAATTGCTTGAGGGCAATAAGGTATTCGTGTAAAGCCAAGGGTGCCTGAGAATCAAGAGTTGCGTATCCATCCCATGAAGATAAAATGTCTCGTACTCTCTTGGCATCAGGTGATAATGTCTCGCCTGATGGTAGTATCGGAACAAATGCATCAAATTGACCGACATAAATATCTCCCTGATAACGGGTAATATCTTCAAAGGTGTGTAAGGATTTGTTGGTTAGAAGTTCGTGAATTCTTAATGAGCGATAAGCCGCGGGCCAATCATGATTCAGATAATACGGGTAGTCAGCGGTTGTAGGTTGCTGATTCGTAGACGTTAAGAAACCTTGATCTGGATTAATTGCATGAGGCAATTCTTCAAAGGGAATCTTCCCTGTCCACTTAGTAGCAATTGTACTGCCGTCTAGAATCCCAATCCCATGACCTGAGGCACGAATTGGAATAGTGCCTGCAACCCGAATTCCAATTGTACCCTCTGTATCTGCGTATAAAACGTTCTGAGATGGAGAATTCCAGTTCATTAAAGCGCTATCAATCTCAGCCGCATTTTGAGCATGATTCATATCCCATAGTGCCTTTAACATGTAGTTTTTGTTATGTGCAACCCATTTGATGGCAAGGGCACTTTCAGAACCCATGATAACTGGTCCAAAGTGAGAAATTCGGAGGGTATCAATAACAGGCTCTTCACCTTTGATAAAGATTGTATCAGGCAATAGTTGGAGGAGGCGCCCATATCCATTAAATCTATAACTCTTTTTATCTTGGCTTAGTTTAAGCTGATAGTAGTCAATTCCATCTATATGAGAGTTCGTGTATGCCCATGCGACATGATCGTTAAAGGCTTCAATCGGAACAGGCGTTCCTGGGGAAACAACACCATAGGTATTCATAGATGGGGTGACCATGTGCACTTCATACCATATTGATGGCAAGGTCAGTGCAAGATGCATATCACCCGCTAAAATTGGAGCACCAGTGGCCGACCTATTTCCAGCAACCGCCCAATTGTTTGATCCCTTTGAAGGTCTATAACCTTCTATGCCGCTATCCCGTAATGTATCATACATGCGATCGATGAGACTGATCACATCGTTAGATGCAACAGAATGGTGACTGGCAACTGAATCAATTGCGTTCTGGGTCACCGTATTCTGTGGAGGAATAATCGGGACATAACGTGAATCGTGGCGTGGATATAACTCAGCATATTCATCAGCACTGAGGCGATTAAGGGCACGAGCGTAGGCCGGAGCTTGGTTTCCAAAGGATAAATCATAATCAAAGTACTGAACCAGAAGAATTGATTTCAATGGGGAATATGGCTCTGGAGCAAGATTGAACAGTTTGAATTCAATCGGCCATTGCGCATATGAAAGATCATTGATAAATGAATTTGCACCTTGAGCAAACCAGCTACTTGTCTGGTAGTCAAGGCTCTGTTCCTCAATATGAGCTTGCAGAATCTGCTTTGCTGCCCAGTTCATGCCCGTTCCTCGCAGGTATCGATCTGTTTCAACAGAACCCGGTCCGAACATTTCAGACATACGACCAGCAGCAACACGACTAATAAAATCCATCTGAAACAGTCGATCCTGCGCAGTTGCATATCCCAATGCTATCACGGCATCTTTATCGCTTTCGGCAAATATATGTGGGACTCCCCTCTCATCTCGCTCTATGGTGACGGGGGAATCCAAGCCAGACAAAACGTCTGACTGTTCAACACTATGCTCAGCGATTCGAGCATTGTGATATAAGCCTCGAAGTGGATCTATAAGATGACCCACAGGGGCAATTCCACCTGGACCAAGATGCAAGGCCCAGAGTATCAAAGGTGCCCAAATTAATTGAAAAACAAACTTTAGCAAAATATTTTACAGTTTATTGATTAAATGGAGTGAGTACATGCTTTATCAATTCATCAGCAACAGCAGCATAATCTCTAGCCCCACGAGAGAGAATATGAGTTTCAAACACGGTACGCCCATCTGTACATGCAACAGCCATTGAGGAACAAGTGCGTACCTGGGTATCCATAACTAAATCACCGTACTTTTGTCGCATGTATTTGCTGTATTGGCGATGAACTTTCTTTCGGCCATGAACATTCGTAAGAACAAACATTGCTGCCTTGAGGCCTGGATTCCATTTTTCTCGAATCTCTTTGGCCGTATCCCATGTCTGCTGAGCACCATGTACGGATTGAAGTTCGGGAGTGACGGGAATCATCAATATATCTGATGCAACAAGTGCATTCAATACATATACTGTAATGGCTGCAGCCGTATCTAAAATAATGAGATCATAACTTGATTGACCCATGAGCGATTCTTTTAATCGAAACATATCGGTCACACTCGTCAATTTTTGAGCTTTACTAATCATCCCATCGGTGCAAGGCAATAAATCAAAAGAGGGTAAATTGAGTACTTCTATACCTATAAGGCTACCCCCTGAATCAAACAGGTTTTGCGATGCGTATTTAATCTCCGAAGTCTCAACATCCATCATACATGTTAAATATCCTTGTGGATCAAGATCAATCACAAGTGTCTTATATCCAACGAGATTTAATGCTGCGGCAAGATGCATCGAGGTGGTTGTTTTTCCAGTACCGCCTTTATGATTACAAACTGTGATTATTGACATAAAATGGATATGATAATTGAAGAACTTATTCTACGGTCTCACTAAACATTTAATGAATATTTCTATTGAATTTGTACTCGCATCTCAATCCCCTCGTAGAGCCCAACTGCTACAGCAAATCGGAATACGATTTACCACCATCCCTGCCTCGGTTGATGAGACACCCGATATCAAATATACGCCTGAAAAGGTTGCTGAACACTTGGCCCTCAAAAAATCGATGTCCATCGTGACAGAAAAACCCAATGCACTGGTCCTTGGAGCCGATACCCTGGTTGTTTCGCGTGGAGTAATATTCGGAAAACCTCGAGATCAACATGAGGCAAGTCAAATGCTGCGTAAATTGAGTGGTATAACCCATATCGTACATACTGGAATCGCACTGGTCCACCATGAATCTAAGCGAATTGTGACACATGTTGAATCAACCGAAGTGACTATTGGAGAACTGACGGATCACGAAATATTGAAGTATGTTAAAACGTGCTTGCCAATGGACAAAGCCGGTGCTTACGGGATTCAAGATGGTCTTGGGGCTTTATTGATTGAACGTATTAATGGTGATTACAATAATGTTGTAGGACTACCACTTAGGAGGTTGTATATCCTCTTATCTAAGTATTTTGATGATTTAATTGAGTTTTAATGAGAACCTCTATAAACGGCTTCCGAATAGTCAACCACTCCATTGATAGGGGGATTTCGCTTTCTAACGGATACTTCTGCATATTCTATATCGGGTGATAGTTCAAGAACATGCTTAGCGATCAAATAAGCAATACTCTCTATCAAGTCAAACTTTTTTTCAGTGATTATTGTTTCAACGATTTTATACATTGACTCGTAGCACACAGTCTGTTGAAGATCATCATTTCGTGCAGCAGTCTCAAAATCAAACTTCACCTCAACATCAACTTCGTATCGATTGCCCGTTTTCTTTTCCTCCAATGGTACACCATGATGGGCAAAAAAAGTCGCATTGGTTAGTCGAATTAAATGCATTCCCAATCAGTGAAAATTAACACAAAATGAGAAGAGTCCGATTAATTGAGCGAACATTATTGAAGACATGTGGAGCATTAAGCAAGAGGGGATAAAACACTTAGTACTGGCCATTCCGTTACCCCATTAAACTGTTTTGCACGTTTTGTTATGTCGGATTGCGTCAGATTAAGGAGTTCGTATGGGCCAATATGCTCAACACAAAATGAAGCAACTGTACTACCATAAACCACTGCACGCTTGAGTGCATCTAATCCAATATGACGTTCATAATTCAAACTACCTGCCATAGCACCTAAAAACGCATCACCTGCGCCAGTGGGATCCTTAACTTTGCTAATCGGAAAACTGGGAATAATGAACACCTGATCTTCAACAAACAACATAGCACCATGCTCCCCTTTTTTGATGATTAAAGATTTAGGACCTAAGTATAAAATCTTCCGCGCTGCACTAAATAGATTAAATTCATCGGTCATCTGCAATGCCTCTTCATCATTAATTACCAGACAGTCAACTGTTTTTAATACTTGGATCAATTCTGCTGGAGTCTCTTGAATCCAGTAATTCATTGTATCACATGCTACAAATGATGCATCGCCCACTTGACTTAAAGTATCACTTTGAATTTGAGGATGTAAATTCCCTAAACATATGACTTGACAATTATTAAATGCCTCTGGAACAACTGGACTGAAGTGTTGTAAAGCATTTAAATGGGTGAAGGTCGTATCTCGAATATTAAGATTATCCCTGTATTGACACCCCCAAGCAAATGTATCGTGCTCCTTAGAGATCTCTACACCAGAAAGATCTAGTTTAATGGACTTTAAGATTTGATGGTATTGCTCTGGAAAATCTCTACCAACCACCGCAACAATTGCAATTGGAGTTGCGAAAGAATGTGCAGCGAATGCACTGTAGGTAGCACTTCCTCCAAGAACTTGTTCAGCTTTATCAGTAGGTGTTTCAATAGTGTCAAGAGCAAGTGTGCCAACAATGAGAATACTCATATCAAGAAAATACAATAAATTTTTATATCTTTATTTTAATTATCTATGTGCGTTGATGTTTGTAGTACACTCATTTTTTTTCATTTAATCATAGTTGTTGAAATTTTTTAGAGTCAATGGAAAGTCAAAAAGTAGTGTTTGAGTTGGTCACGATCATTCGCGAAAGGTTAGCCCGATACAGTCAGGTAGCTATTTCTGAATTAGGAATTTTTAAGGTAATCTCAAAACCAAGTGAATCTAAGTCATTAAATGCAGACAAATTTAGTGTTCATCCACCAAAAAAAGAAATTGTTCTTGAATCAAACCCGAGTACTCCCACCGATACGACTTTGATATCAGGATTAGCTTCAACCCTAGGCATTTCTCATGAAGCTTCGGAAAAAACGATCACGATTTTCTCTAAGGAGATCTTATCTCAACTTCCAGTCACAATCCCCGAACTTGGAACATTCAAGAAATCAAATGATCAACTCCAATTTACTGCTGATACTAAACTCAATAACCATATCGTTGGAATATATTCTGAGCTGACCCCAGTTGAGATTGATAAGACTACTGTCCCAGCTCAGAACATAAAACGAACATCCTTCCCCACTACCGAACAGAGAAGTCCATGGGCTGCCATATTGATCCCCATGGTAGTGATTCTAGCCATCGTCGGATACTTTCTCCTTCAAGGCATAACTGGCAATAACGAGCAAGAAAGTTCGGAATCAATAACGTTGGTGACCGATAGTATTGAGACGGTTGTATCCGAGGAAGATGAAATACCATCAGATGAGCTAGAAACTTCGGTCAATGAAACTGACCAAAGCGAAGCGCCTTCATCGGTGTCTGATACCCCTCAAAATGAAAACCTATCCACCACAGAACCACCGCAAACTTCTCAATCAGAATCAAGTTTAGCCCCTGTTAATTTACTTGACCGCGAGTCTGGAGGCTATACCTTAATCATTGGATCGTTTAATACCCCCGCACAGGCAATGTCTGTTGTAGAGAGATACCGCACAATCTACCCTACCCTCCCTGTTGATACCTTGATTGGCACTGGAAATCAACATCGCATTGCAATTGGTCAAGTTTCTACGATTCCTGAAGCTCTCGCTTTAAAAGAAAGTCTGAGCGAGATACCCGAAGATTCATGGGTATATATTATTCGAAATTAGATTCTTCAACGGAGTTTGATCTATGAGTGCGGCTTCAGAATATTTTGAGAAGGCCCTTCAACGATTAAAGCTCTTGCACGAAACTCAGTCCGATGTAATTGATCAGGCTGCTGATTTATGTGCTGATCGCATTGCAAAGGGTGGGCTTATTTTCTGCTTCGGTGCTGGACATTCTCGAATGATGTGCGAAGAAATGACTCCCCGGCAAGGAGGATTTGTCGGGTTTTATGCACTTGTTGAATTAGCAATCTCTAACCATTCAGCTATCGTTGGGCCAAATGGACTCAGGGGACCTCTACATCTTGAAAAGGTCAGTGGATATGCCGAGGAAATATTGAAGAGTTTTCGCTTTGGCCCCAATGATGGATTTATTATCATTTCTACCAGTGGTATTCGCCCACTCATCGTAGAAATGGCTGAGGGTGTAAAACAGCGACAGATGCCCCTGATTGCCGTTGTTGCCAGAGCGCACAGTGAAGCCACCAGCGCATCTCATCAGTCAGGAAAAAAACTCATTGATATTGCTGATATCGTCATTGATAATCAATGTCCCCCTGGTGACTGTATCATTGAACTTGAAGGACTCGAATGGCGGACAGGACCTCTATCAACTGTAACTGGTGGGATGTTAATGAATATGTTAAGGGTATCTGTAGCTGAGAAACTTCTGCAATTAGGCCATCCTCCAGTTTTACTGCCAAGTCACCAGTTTATTGGTAATACATCTGCTGAAGAGCAACTTGAGTTCTTTTATGACTCATACAGGAAAAGTTTATCTCATTTATTTGTGAATGAGTGAATATGTCATTGGAATTGATGTAGGGGGAACCCGCATCAAAATGGCTGCGGTAACTCGTGATGGTACGTTAAAACAGACACGGATCATCCCCTCTGGATATCATCTATCCGCCCAAGAGATTCAGGAATCTCTGATGGCAGAAATCCAATTCCTCCAATCTCAAATGGGTAACCAACCTTTAGGATTGGGGCTTGGATTTCCAGGAGTGGTGAATCCTCAACAAGGGATTGTCATGTTGCCTGGAAAGTTGGATCTTGAAGGATTTCCAATTGTCAAACATCTCTCCGAGTCCCTCAGTATTCCAGTGATAGCAGATAATGATGGACGACTGTCGATCATTGCAGAATCTCGTTATGGTAAAGCCGTCGGCTATAACTGGGCTGTTTCAATTACACTGGGAACTGGTGTCGGTTCTGGTATCATGTTAGACGGCACTATTCTTCGGGACTCGTATCTTCAATTTGGCACACAAGCAAGTCATATCGTCCAGAATTCCAAGAGTGATCGACTCTGTATAACCAACGCTCGTGGTACAGCAAACCTCCTATGCTCCGCCACCGCATTAACCTTATTGGTGCGAGATGGATTAGCAAGAGGACTGCCCTCGATTTTGAATGAGCAGTATTTTGATAACCCCCTGAGCATTGATTTTAAATGCGTCATTGAGGGTGCGGATCAAGGAGATCGTTTGTGCATAGATGCTCTGCAAAAATGGAGAACTGAACTAGGATGGTTTTTAGTCAGCGTCGTTCATATGTATTCACCTGAAATCATCATCCTCGGGGGTGGTGCAGTAGCGAGTGCATCTTCCTTTATTAAGTCAGTCCGCGCACATGTGAATCAATCTACATTTAAATTTCCTCATGACCGAGACATTCTCATTGAAATCTCAGAACACCCTGATTACAGTGTCACATTAGGGGCAGCTTCTATAGCGTGGGAACAATATAATACTTAAACGACATCAGTCATTATAGAGAATTAGAATGAATATTGTAACGATGTAAGAGTGACTGTAGCTCATCAAAGAGTTAATCGTCACCCATCACTTCTAACTTCCCTTTATGATAGCTCCCTCAGAAAGTAGCAGATCATCCCCAGAACGTTTGCTTACCGACTTTCATCTGATCACAGATGCATTAAGAAGAAGTTCAAACTCGGGAAGTTATCAGTATATAAATCACATAGAGCTGTTCAAAAATCTATCGGCGTATTATGGTATCTCACCCTTCAGGTAATAGATCTTCGGAGGAGAGTTTAATTTGGTTGTCTCAGGCGCTCTCGCACTCTATCCTGCCACTTTAATAAATCTTTCACATCCGCCTCATTGAGATTACCCCACGGCTTAGCCGAGTCTCGAAGTTCATAACTAAATACTTGGTCAGGGTTAACCCAGCGCTTATGTGTGCGAAGTAATTGCCGTTCACGACAATAATTAAGCCAACGCTCTTTTCCTTGTTCATCAAGTGAATCTGGATAATTTCGAGCAATATATCTGAATATGAGTGGCTCTACTCGATAATCAGTAGATTTGACTGAACGCCAATCAAAATTCGGCCCCTGCTCTATCACTTGCGACATCATATACATGTCGTCATGAGAAAAGAAATTATCATAAATTGCTTCATCTGGATCTGAACGCTTAGAAGAATATTTTGCCTTGGACTGAGATGATTGAAACTTAACAAATTCAATCAATGGATTTGGATATTTAGTGTCATCAAAATTTTGAATCAGTTCATGGCGCGCCAAAATATCTTGCTCGCTGAGTTTGATTTTAGTAAGAAGATGATTCATTGACCATTTATTTGGCAGTAATCTTTGTATATCTGGCCATAACACTAAAAACGGTGCCTTCCCTGAATTAAATGAGAAGATAGCTTTACGCGCTGAGGTTTTATCGGATTGCGACCACTGATCAAAAGGCTTTAGAAAAGGGGCTGGATCAACAAATAGATCAAATCCATATAGGGAATTATATTCTTGAAATTTCAAAGGACTCAGAGCTGTTGAACAAGACCGATACGTTGGAATCTTTCCAACAGTGTATAGTACAGGCTCTTGACTACTCATAATTGAATTCACGACATTCTTATTGCGTAAAGTTAATCCATAATTCCAGAGATCTTCAACCTTTTCACGAACTAATTTTGCAATTAACCACATTTGAATTGTATCCGATACGGCATCATGTTGATTGATCAATTGATCCTCATCTAAAAATTGACGAGTCAAAGCCTCTAACTGAAACGATGGGCCTCCTGTCTCTTTTTGGGGCCAATCGCCAAGAGCATCAGGTCTCAAGAGATAAGTAGCTCGCATCAGTTCTAATGTATCCCATCTTGAATTACCATTTTTGTATTCCCACTCATAAGGATCTCGTAAATTTCGATAGAACAAAACTCTGGTAAATTCATGATCAAAGCTCATTCCATTATAGGCAACACTACAGGTCCCATCCTGAATCAATTCTTGGTGAATGCGTGCTGCAAATTCATTTTCTGGTAATCCTTCCTTGTAAGCCTTCATGGGCATGATCCCATGAATATTTACGGCCCCAGGACCAATGAAAAAATCTAATCCCGGTTGACATAAATATTCAATGGGTTCGCCAATCATCTCTAATTGCTCACCTGTCCGTATACCGCCAAACTGAACGATTCGGTCACTTAAAGGATATTTACCCCAAGTTTCATAATCATACCAGAAAAATTGCATCGTATGCAGAATTTAGTTTAACGAGAAGCGTCAGTCCTTAATTGATTCGCAAAAAGTTCAACGAATGATGAATAAACTTTAAGAACGAATATGTGATGATCCATTTTAATCTGAGAATTTTTGCAAACCATATCTGAGAAAAGTTTCAAATTCCTCCTTGGAAACAACCCCACTGAGCTGAGTAATTGGTTGGTTCTCATCCGAACCATCCATGATTGCATATGTTGGCAGTGCCACAGTTCCTGTAATATCCTCCTGTATCGCTTGAAATTCACGACCATGAGGCCCATCAGTATACAAGCGACTGAGCACAAAATTCTGCGACAGAATCTCACTCACAGTTTCTTTCTCAAATACATTTACTTCCATCCCACGACAGTTTGTGCATGTGTACCCAGAAAAATCAATGAACAGAGGCTGATCTAATTGTACGGCTTCAGAAAATGCCTTAGGTAAATCATCGGTAATCCATTCTTGATGTATGTCCGTTCCAAAGAAGTTAGCAGTGTTTTCCATGCGAGGTGGTAAATAGGTATCTATCCATCCGAGTCGCGCACCAAAAAGACCAGGTACTAGGTAAATTGCGAGTCCAAAAAATAAAATACCAAACATGAGATTCCCTGCTCCAATACGCTGAGATTCGGTATTAAGAGTTGTAGAAAGATGTCCAATTAGATATAATCCTGCTAAGGCAGCTAATACAATCCACAATGAGATTACAAGTGACCTGTCTATTAATCCCAGCCCCCATACCAGATCAGCATTAGAGAAGAATTTCACTGCGGCTGCAATCTCTATAAATCCGACGACCACTGCAACTTCACGCATCCATCTACCACTGCCTGGCAGTATGTTGAGCGCCTGAGGAAAACACGCAAATCCTACAAACGGAAGAGCAAATGTTCCACTGAACACTGCCATTCCGATGATCCCATAAAACCACTCTCCCTCAGCAATACTCGGAAGCAAAATCCCTATAAATGGAGCAGTGCAGGTAAATGAAACCAATGTGAGCGCCAGTCCCATGAATAACACACCGATATATCCCTGTCGCTCAGCCCCTTTTCGGTTGAACCAGTTGGTCCATGACGACGGAAGACGGAGATTAATCACTCCAATCAATGAAAGTCCAAAAATGATGAATGCAATCGCAATTGCTAAGTTCACCCAAGGATTTGCCGAAACAATTAGCGCACCTGTACTTCCCATAATAACCGAAAGTCCAACTCCTAAAGCCGTGAATGTTCCGACAATTGAAAACCCATATAATAATGCTAATCGTAAAGGTGCACCTTTTGAATGATTGCTGAAATATGAAACTGTAAGAGGGATCATCGGATAGATACACGGCATCAAAAGTGCGGCAAATCCTGCACCGATAGCGAGCAATATAAATCCCCACATTGATGTACTGTCTTCCATGTCCGAAAGTGGAAGATCTTGGAAGTTAAAAGGAGGTGTAAGCCTTGTTAGACTTATAGGGGCATGAGATGGAGTAGGTATCTCAATAAATGGATCTTGGGTTTCAACAAATGTAGATGAGATTGTGATGTCATTAGGTGGCAGACAAATGATGTCATTGCAAATCATGGATTCAATATCCGCAGTCACCTCCCCTCCCACAAAATTTGAGTCAATAATGTAATCTGCCCAGACTAATGCTCTCTGATTAAAATAACTAACAACATTGTCAAAATATGGATCATACCCAGACTGTATACCAATTTGTTTTAATGAATCCCGCAACGTAAGCCCGATGGGTAGAGAATCAAACTGAACACTGAGTGCCCGACTCGGTGGTGGAGAATCAACGGCATACATTCGCCAAGCCCCCCCACGGGGATCATCACTAGGTAATTGCCCTTCTAGGACGATTCGAGCGTCAATGCCATAATATTCAGCACTAAGATTCCAGTTAACTATGGATTGAGCGAGGGAATGCTCAGTCGCAAAAACTAAAAATAACGATGTGAGTAAGCAAAAAACCTTAGGTCTGACTACCCTCTGGAACCACATGGACGGTGAGCTGGGCATGTACATCGGAATGTAACTTTATGGTGGCGGTATACTCACCGAGTACTTTAATCTCCTCATCAATAGTGATGGCCCTACGATGAATATTAAAACCTTGTAGTGCCAACGCAAGAGCGACTTGTTGAGATGTGATTGAACCAAAAATACGGTCTTCAGAGCCGACTTTTGCTTCAATACTTACACTCGCGTTATCAAGTTGCCCCTTAATCTCCTCTGCATTATTGAGCTCCTGAGAACGCCGCCTCGCTTGCTGGCGTAATTGATCTTCAAAAGCCTGAACCGCACTGGGTGTTGCTAGTAGTGCAAGTCCTTGAGGAATGAGCCAGTTACGTCCGTAACCATTCTTTACTGAAATGACATCCCCCTCGTTGCCAAGATTATGGACATCTGTTAATAGGATTACCTTCATCTTTTGATCGTTAATGATTAACGTACCGAATCGGCGACGTATGGTAGTAGTGCAAGATGCCTAGCACGTTTAATCGCTCGAGCAATTAATCGCTGCTTTTTTGCAGGGATGTCAAGAACTCGACGGGGAAGCATCTTACCTTGTTCATTGATAAAGAGCTTGAGATAGTCTACATCCTTATAGTCAATGTATTGTCTAGCCATCTTTACTTGGTTCAGTTTCTTCTACAACAGAAGTTTTCGTTTTTGATTTATTAGCATGATAATGAGCGATCATGCTTTTGTCCATTACTAAAATGAGAGAGCGTAGTACATTATCATCAATGGTAAGTGCACGCTCAATACGAGGAATCATAGTGCCTGGACCTTCAAAATATAGGTTCACATAATACCCATTACGTTTCTTATCAACAGGGTATGCAAGCTTCTTTGTTCCCCATTGATCAACCTCAATGATAGTGCCGCCAGCACCCTCGATAATGACGTTGATTCGTGCTACAACTTCGGCAGTTTGATCTACTGAAAGCACAGGAGTGAGGATGTACGTAAGTTCGTACATCTTGCGGTTCATACTCATACTTATCCCTTCGGAATGACTAGTTAATGTTTATTGGTCATGCCCCAGTATCGCACAGGAGCAGGGCAAGAAAACCTTTATACCCATGTCATACAGATGATGTTCCATTTTTAAGCATTAGCCATCCTGTCAGCATAATCTGCAGTCTGTAAAGCATTGAGTAATTCATCTAACTCTCCCTCTATGATCTTACGTAATGGATAATTCTTCAAGTTTCCTTCTAATCGATGATCTGTCACACGGTCTTGTGGGTAGTTATAGGTTCGAATCTTAACTGAACGGTCACCTGAACCAACTGCCTGTCTACGAACTTCATCACGTTGCGCATTAATTTCAGACATTTTCTTTTCATAAAGTCGTGAGCGAAGTACTCTCATCGCTTTGTCTTTGTTTTTATGTTGACTTTTTTCATCTTGACAGGTGACCACGAGTCCACTTGGAATATGAGTAATCCTAACCGCCGAGTCCGTTGTATTAACGCTTTGTCCTCCTGGCCCGCTGGACCGATAGACATCTACCTTCAATTCATTTGTAGCAATCTCAATTTCTATATCGGAGGCCTCGGGAAGTACTGCAACACTTGCTGCCGAAGTATGGAGCCTGCCGCTGGACTCAGTTTGGGGTACTCGTTGAACGCGATGAACTCCATTTTCATATTTGAGACTTCCGAATACATTCGTTCCAGAAATTCCAAAAACGACTTCTTTATATCCCCCCACACTTCCTACTGAACTATTGATAGGGGTAAGTTTCCACCCTTTCCTTGCAATGTAGCGTTCATAGAGACGATAGAGATCAGCAGCAAAGAGAGCAGCTTCATTTCCACCAGTACCTGCGCGTATTTCCATGATCGCGTCGCGTGAATCCGCTGGGTCTTTGGGAATCAGTGCCCGCTTCAATGTCTCCTCTAATTTCGGCAGCTTAGAATTAAGATTGACCAATTCCTCACGTGCTAACGCAACAAGTTCATCATCTAGCTCAGTAGAGATCAATGTCTGCATTTCTTCTATTTCGCTGAGCGTCGCTTCATACCGTTCAATTGCTACCACAACCTCAGATAGCTCACGATGCTCTGGCCCAAGATCTGCCATCTGAGTGGGATCTGAGGCAGTCTTCGGATCAGAAATGATCTTATTTATCTCATGAAATCGATCCTTAACCTCACACAATTTGTCTAAATCAATCATCATTCAATGTCATGCGTGTATGATATTGGCTCATTCATGGTTTGATTTTTCAGGGATAAATATTTTCTATAATGGAATTATTCAGACTCACCTCTCCGTTTTATCTCATCTCAGATCCACAATTCATTAATGGATCTTCAGTGACATAATTAATGAGGGGCTAGTGGCTGTGATCGCTTAAGGGCTTGAGCATGCTGAATAAATTCTTCAAAAATACTTCCCGATATGTCTACAAGCCTATCAATCTCTGATAGCGGAACCATCAATCGATAACTTTTATTTGATTGATGATTTACCTCTATCAATCCAGCTTTGATGAGTTTTGGAAGAATTTGAGACATAAAATAATTTGATTGTTTTACCAGACGCTGTTGAATTACTTTATCAGTAATTGTAGTAGACCGGCTAAACAAACGAATAACCTTAAGTGCTGTTTTCATATCATTGTCCATTTCATCAGAAACAGAATGTTGATTGTTAGCATCTAGGTTGGTACTTGATCTTAAATCCAGCCCTTTACTAGTGAGTAGCGCTAAGACTTTAGAGGGAGTATAATACTTGCGCAGATCATCTTCAGTGTCACTATCAATGGATACAGAATTAAACGTACAATTTTCAAAAACTGTATCATAAATTTTATGCGATTGTACATTGTTAAAGATAAGCTCTGAAAACTCACAATCAATAAATGAGCATCCACCAATTTTTGTATTCTCAAGAGTTGTTGAACTAAACAAAGAATGATATATTCTAAGTTTAGATAAATTCCTCTGTTGTAATGCATTAGGCGGAAAGTTGATTTCATTAATTGAGTAAGGGTTTTGGGTGCGTTGCGCCAATTCAAGCATTAACATCCCACAGTTCTCCCGAATGTAAGAAACTCTACGTTCCCCCTTTAATAATTGCTTGAGATCATTCCAAATATCATCTATCGTTATCTGGTTTTGAGCAAGGATATAACGCGTGGCTTCAAGAATTACTGGTTGAGTAAGTGAATTAGCATCTAAAATCAATCTTACATTAGATCTATCACGCGAACAGAGGCTTCGAGCTAATGCTTGCCCTAAGTAAAATTCTTGAAAATCTTCGTGATCAAATCGAATTCGACCATATCTAGTAAGTCCCTGTGAGTCATCTTCACGAAAAAGAGCATGAGTTTCAATACGTCTGGCTATTTGACGCTCTTCATCATTATTTTTATTTTTTTCGGAGATGAAAAATTCAATAACGAGTTGAATTACATCAGATCCTAGAGCGTCCACAGCACTAATCCACATTTCAGATGCAATTATGGAAAGTAATTCGTGGTGTTGATCTATGGTTAGCAGAGGTGTATTCCCTGACCGATTAATCCATTTTTCGTTAGCCTCACGCTCAATAATTGTCTCTATAAAATCAAAGAAATAATTTACCTGCGACTCACCTAGCCTCAGCAAAAATTTATTTAAATCATTCTCATTCTGAGCCACATCAATCAACCTTCGTACTAGAACGGCCCTTGTCAAAACGGAGTGAGATTCATTCCCACCCAGTCCGTTTTTTACTTGGTTATAGAGACTGTCTGGTGAGCGAATTCCGCGCTTAATTGCATATTTACAGAATACTGACTGATCCCATCTCTCTAAGTCATATCGTTGGAGAGCTACATTCTGATCTGAGCTGATTGAGTCTAGTAATTTGGATTGAGAATCAAGTGATCTGTCAAAATATGCTTTCCTAGCGGCAACTAGAATAGTCCCCGATGAAGACAGTTCATTGACTAGATGACCAAGGGCTGAAACCGCCTCATTAGAATTGACATCTACTAAGACTTCCTCAAATCCATCAAATGCCGGAATAATTGCATTTAATTTGATGAGTTCAATAAATGAATCGTAGTATAAGTATGAAAACCGAAGTCGATTCATCAAGGAAGCAATCACAACTGCATCAAAGCGTAAAAAAGATCGTCCACCCAATGCGACGGGCAATATCAAAGTTCCTGTTTTATTTGCTTTGAAAGCATGGGCTTGCTCCACTGAAATTTTTTCAATCAAAGATGTTTTTCCTTCGCCAGCATCAGATGTCAAAAAAGATATCGAAGTAACCCCTCCATGAAAGTTAGTTAGACAGTCTCTCAGCCGAGTCGTAGAATTATCGGCGCTAAAAACCTGATTTGGTTGATTATTCCAGTCACGAAGATGAATCTTTGGAGAAACATAATTTTCAGGAGGACGAATGTAATCAATGATTCTATCTGCAAGCCTATCAAGCTTTGCTAGATAACGAAAAACCCATTGAGTTGCCAAACTTTCTTCCTCCTCGTGAATAACGGTAATCCCTGTGCTAGGATCACTTTTTAGTCTGCCCTGTACTGGTTTTCCTCGGATATATACCAAAAACTCTCCATTATCTACGATCGCTTCACTATCATCGTCGGCAAATGTCTTTAATACTCTTTCAAAGTCCTTAAATAGCATCTCAAAACAAATTAATACTTCTGGATATAATAACGATTTGTAGTTAGATGTGTGTAAATATTCTTCCCGCTTGTTTGGGATTTTGGAATCAAATGAGTAATAGAGGTATCAGAGAGTAAAGCATAACGTATGCCTGGCCACATATCATCATCCCCAGATACTAATACCACATGCTCTTTGTGGATAGTGGCAAAGTGAATTAAATCAACGACTATCATTGAGTCAACAAGTTTTTGTTCTGGTCGAAAGAAGGTTTCTGAGAGTCCGACAGGACATTTTGAGTTTGAACACTTTCCATCATTCCAAAATATGTTAACTTCAGAGATAGAACAATGATCCTTAGATATACAGCGTCGGGGCGGGAAACGCTTGGCCCTGATCCCAGGTGGTACAGAACGGGCTCTGTATGTATATGGAAAGTCATTGCCTGAATCACATGCAAGAGATGTGGCTAATTCTGGTGCATCAACTTTTCTTGAGTGATTGAATATCTTAATCTCACAGGGAAAATTCTGTTTAATTTCTGTAAATAGATTTTGGGCAAGTTTTGTGTACTTATTTCTTTTGTCTAACCAGCCTCCATATAATCGACAGTTTAATTCTATATCGGTAGGAGTGTAATTCTGTTGAGGGATTTGATCTAAAAGTATTTGAATAATCTGACTGAGGCTTCTTCTCCTCAACTTTCCAAGATTATCGTAATCAATTAAGAGAATCATCACCAATATTTAATCCAAAATCTTTGCGTGCCATATTCAAGAAAGGATTATTGAAGAGTAGAAAATATGGGAATCAGGTACGGCCAATTATTTGGCCAATTTGCTTAACCTCTTCAATTAAACCCCTAAACTGATCTAAATTAAGTGCCTCCGAAACACTCTTGGTGACATTCATCGATTCATTTTGTAAATGAATGACAACCCCATCAGCTCCAGCTGCGATAGCTGCAGATGCCATCGGACGAACATGATCTCGAAGCCTTACGCCTTGAGAAGGATTCACAAAAACTGGAAGATGACTCTTAGACTTTGCGATTGAAACAGCTGAGAGATCCAATGTGTAGCGAGTCGCAACCTCAAAAGTTCTAATTCCCCGCTCACACAAAATGATGTTAGTATTCCCTGCTCTCATGAGATATTCTGCAGACATAATCCATTCCTCAACTGTTGCAGCAAAACCGCGCTCAAGCAAAACAGGCTTATTGATCTCTCCCAACACTTGTAATAAACCAAAGTTCTGCATGTTTCTAGCCCCTACCAACAACATACTCGCATAGTTTGCAGTCTTTTCAGCTAGGTCAGAGGTGCTCACTTCTAACATCAATTTAAATCCACACTCATCAACAATTTGATGCATCAACATCAAGTGCTCTTCTTCCACACCGTGATAATCGTAAAAGGATGTTCTAGGTTTCAGTACAGTCCCTTGAATCAATGAGACACCAGATGACCGGAGTTTTGGTTCAATTTGCTTAAGTTGCAGGATGCTCTCTAAACTAGTGATAGATGCAATGACCGTGATCGCGGTTCCACCCATTTTGACCCCATCTACATCAACGACTGTTGAAGTGTCACGTCCCACACGACTTGCTAACTTGTAAGGCTCAGTCACACGCTGCACATCAGCTACCCCACTTAATCCGCGGAAAATTCTATGATCAAATCCAGGTGAAACCCCAATAGCCCCCAAGACAGTTTGACTCACTCCACTTGAACGATGAACATCAAATCCAAACGCATTAAGTTTTTTTATTACTGCTTCCACCTCTTCTTCCGAGGCATTATTCTTCATAAATACAACCATAGCACTAATCAATGTTTAACGAATTTAACTTTACCCTTACAAAGGCGTTCAGCGGTAACGGTCAAGTGCAAATTTCTCACCTAAATAATGCTGACGAACTTGCGGATCGGATGCTAACTGTTCTGCCGTTCCAGACTTCATAATCTTTCCATCAAACAAAAGATAGGCCCGGTCAGTGATGGCCAATGTTTCATGGACATTATGATCGGTAATCAATATACCGATGTTCATTTGAGCCAATTGGCAAATGATATCTTGTATATATTCAACAGTAATCGGATCAACTCCTGCAAAGGGTTCATCAAGAAGAAAAAACTTAGGTTTAAGAACCATGGAGCGTGCAATTTCGGTTCTCCTGCGCTCTCCACCCGATAACGTATATGCCTTTGATGTACGAATCGATTCTAACCCAAACTGTGAAATCAACTCATCTACCCTATCATCACGCTCTTGTCTGGAAATTTTCTGGAACTCCAAAACGGCATGTAGGTTTTGTTCTACTGTCAAACGCTGAAAGACGCTCGTTTCTTGCGCTAAATACCCAAGCCCCTGTCTAGCACGTTGATACATTGGCAGTCCAGTAATATCTTGGTCACCAAGATAAATTCTGCCTTGATTAGGTCGTTCCAATCCTACAATCATATGGAACGATGTCGTCTTGCCTGCACCATTGGGTCCAAGTAGGCCAACAACTTCTCCACATTCCACATTCAGAGACATCTGATTGACAACCGTCCGTTTTTTAAACTTTTTGGTTAATTTTTCAGCCCTAAGTTTTAATGCTCCCATTGTTCAATTTTAAGATTTAAATCCCCAAGCAGTTGGGCCTTAGAGGGCTTTTTCTCTGATTTCCATTGCAATCCATCAAGGCTCAAATCATTTGGTAAAGCATTTTGTGGATAACGCATTCCCTGCACATCAGTACTAAATGAAAGTGTTTTGAGTGTATCTCCTTCAAATTCCATACGAATAGCATCGCCTGAGGCTTCAAGTGCTCCATCAGTGCTAAAGTAAATGGCCTCTGCATTCGGCCCGATTCTAAATATGCGGAGAGAATCTCTCTGTCGGCTACTTACAAGAGTGCGCCCTTTGACCTGATTGATACGATTGATGGAACTATCTTGCTCAGCGACAAATACATTGCCCCAGATCATCATTGAATCTATTTGACCATCTTCAATGACTACCTTCATTGTATCTCCTGTCAATTGAGTGACATTCAACCAAATGTATGGTTGCCCAAATAGCCATATAAGTTCAGACGACCGCTCAGATTGACGGTCATAGGCAATTGAATCGGCGGTCGCTGAGAGTGAGCCATTCCATATCCTAACGTTATCAACCGCATCAAGTCTAGAACTGCTCTGCTTGTCTCTGATGTGAATCACATCAGCACGGATGATCAGCGTATCGACAGATAACGAATCATGACTCAAATTCACCATAACCGGATTACCACGAATTATGCTCAACGAATCCTCCGCATTGTACTCTAACCGCTCTCCTGCTAGCCATGTTGAATCAGTATCATTAACGGTTACATAGCGAACAGATCCTTGAGCCTTAGAGATGGAAACTTCCCGATAATGAAGCAGTGAATCTGAAAATAATATCCCTTGTTCTGACTCCATCATGACATTTCCAGCAACATCAGCAACCTTTTGATCTGTCCAGTATTGACCATTATCTCCAGTGAGAGTCATTGTAGAATCGATTAAGGTCAGTCCGTCAGGAAACCCAACTCTATCTTCATCAGCATAATAAATACCTAATGATGAATGAGCAATGATATCTCCATCTGACAAGCGAACATTCCCCTCAGCACGCCCCACATCCAACTCCTCATCATAATCCAGGGAATTTGCTTGCAATGTATCTCCTTGATCTATCAGGACTGCATTGCCCGTGAACGAAGTGCGGCGCTTAGTGACATTTCGTACCGCCCGATCTGCGGTGACCTTATTCGTCCTATATGTCACAAGTACATCCCCAGTAATAAATTGTAGAAACTCATTCTCATTTTGCTGACCGATGAGAGAGTTTCCCTGAACAAACACTGAATCAGTATCTGCAAAAGCATAATACTCTGAATCTTTCTGAGGGGTTGATGACTTCGGAATCAGGAAAATCACCAGCAACCATAATGCAATCGCCCTCATTGCTCAGAAATCATCTTGGCCTCAAACTTACCAATTTGATAGGAACTGAGGTCTTCTGTGGCTTCTAGACCAATCCCTGAAAGCACTTCCTCAGGTGTACGTATGTCAACCCAACTATCTGTCCGCAAGATCTGATCACTTTCCCACCATTCAATCCATTCAGTCAGTAATATTCTGTCATCTTTGGATTCAATTTTAACTGCTCCATTAGCTGAGAAGTAGTCTTCGTTTTCATAATACGAAACTTGGTCTGCTATTAAAAAAGCAGACATAACACCGATTGAATCAAAAATTTCAATTTCTACCTTATTTTCAATACCATTTAGATGCTGAATGATTGAATCACCTTCTCCAATCCATTGAACATGATCAGCCAAGATATTGAGTCTTGGAAAGCTCCCACTGGTATCTGATCTCCCCTGAGATAGTTGAATTTTAACATCCCAACTCTCTTTATTCAAACCTGATGGCGGTGAGTCTGAACTCATAGAGAAATCATGATGCGTGCAGGATCCTGTAATCAACACAAGGCATAAACAGATAGATGTCAAGATCAAGGGAGATCCCGCCCTAATGATAAAATTTCTAGTTCTAACAGACTTCGTTTTCACTTGATAAGTTATTGGTTCTTTTCAAATACTTTCTGAAAAGGGGGTTTTGGCACGCTTACAATATTAATTTGATACTCTTCTACGGGAAAAGTATTACTCACAAGTATAGAGTTTTGGTGCCCGTGATCTCATTGGTAGTTCAATGCGAGTGGGTATCCTTCAATTAAATGAGATGTGATTAGATAAAATTGATCTCTGAATAAAATGAATTTCTTTGATTCATCAGCTATGATGGGAATGGATCAATTATCTAGAAGAGATGACCAGAGCGGGAAACGAGATTCGAACTCGCGACCTTCTGCATGGCAAGCAGACGCTCTACCAACTGAGCTATTCCCGCAAGAAAGGTGTTAGACTATATTAGGAATGATCTGTTCCAGAACTATGAAGTAAATGATCTAAGAAAACCCTGTTTTACTAATAGCTCAGCGTTTAAGATCGCTCCCCCAGCTGCACCTCGAACTGTATTATGTGAAAGGACAATAAACTTATAATCTAATATCTCACAGGGGCGAATCCTACCTATACTCACAGTCATTCCATTGCCTAAGTTTAAATGTCTACGAGGTTGGGGAAACCGTTCATCATCAAATACATGAATTAAACGATCTGGCTCGCTCGGTAAGTCTAACTCTGCAATTGGACTGACAAAATCGTTGAACGCTTGTCGGACGTGATTTTGACTAGGGTTAGATTTTAACTTTACCGTTACACATTCAAGATGCCCTTCAAGAACAGGGACGCGATTACATTGTGGACTAATCGTTAATGTTTCCATATGTAATTGACCGTCAACGATAGTACCGAGTAATTTATTTGGTTCATTTACTAACTTATCCTCTTCTCCACCAATAAATGGAACCACATTTGCGACTGCATCTAGGGCTGAGACACCAGGATAACCAGCACCTGAGAGGGCTTGCATCGTTACAACTTGAACTGCTTCAATCCCGAATTTATCATGAAGGGGTTTTAGTGCACAGGTCAACCCCACAGTGGAGCAGTTTGGATTCGTAACAATATAGCCCTTACTCTGCCAATCTTGATGACGAATCAGAGCGGTGTGATCTGGATTGACTTCAGGAATCAGAAGAGGGACATTTTCATGCATCCGAAAACTTTTGGCATTTGAAATCACAGGGTATCCAGCTTTTGCCAAATTGGGCTCCGCATGATCTGCAACCGACGCGTGTAATCCCGAAAAAACAAAATCACACGGAAGGCGGTCACTCAATGGTAAGACTTCCATTGAGGCAATGAGTTTAGGAATTGACGCTGTACCAATCCAATTGACAACATCTTTGTATTGATGCCCCGCAGACTGATCAGATGCAACGAGGGCGCTTACTTGAAACCATGGGTGATCTTCCAAAAGCTCCACAAACTTCTGACCCACAGCACCTGTTGCTCCTAAAATTCCAGCTCTAAGTACATTCATCTCAGTATATAGATCTCTTATTAATTGGTACTGAGATCAATGATAAATGTGCCTATATTGCAAGTTACAAAATGACGCTTTTTGAATGTTGAACTTTGAGTTTAGCCAATTTCAAACAATACAATTGACCTCATCCGAGACTTGAGAATCAATCAAACCATCAATGTGTTGACATCGCCACTGGAGCACAATATCATTGAGTTCATCTTGATCAATGAGGAATGTATCATGACCATGGGGACCTTCCATGATAGCAAGTTCAGCGTTAGGCAGAGCATCACAAAGCTCTTTCTGTTCTTCAAGAGGATATAAGACATCTGACCTTATTCCAACCACAAGTGCTGGCTGGGTGATGGATGAAAGAGTAGCATGAAGGGATTTTCCACCTTGAGCCATATCATGAGTGTCCATTAAATGGGTAAGATACACATAGCATGCAGGATCAAACCGATTAACAAGCTGCTGTCCATGGTGCTGAATCCAAGTCTCAGCGTTAAATGAACCCGATGGATGGCGGGTGCGCCCGAATCGGGAATCAAATGAAGAAAATGAACGATATGAAACCATAGCCATCATTCGTGCGACGGCTAATCCATCCATTGGAGGGGCATTCGGTGCGTAGGTTCCGTTTTTCCAATTAGGATCTGCATAAATTGCTTGGCGTTGTGCTTCGCTCCAACCAATACACCAGGGAGAATGATGCGCCCCAACAGCAATGGGGACAAACCCATGAATGTAGTCCGGTCCGTAGAGTGCCCATTGAAGTGCCTGCATTCCACCCATACTTCCGCCAATAGCAAAAGCAATCTTCTTGACTCCTAAACTATCCAAGAGCAATTTGTGTAGACGAACTGTATCTCTTACTGTGGCTTGCGGAAGTGTAGCTCCATAAGTTTTTCCCGTTGATGGGTTAATAGATAAAGGGGAGATACTCCCATAAGGAGAACCGATAACATTCGCACACACAACAAAATACTTGTCGGTATCCAAAGCTTTCCCTGGCCCAACGCATGATGACCACCAAGACTTCGCATTTGGAGAGCTAGTCAGAGAATGACCTATTACAATAGCATTAGTCCCCGCATCATTCAACTCTCCCCAACGCTCAAATCCTATAGAAACATCCTCTAGAACAGCCCCACTATCTAATTCAAAAGATGGTATGATTGAAATTCTAGGCATCTATCTGATTGTTCACGGTGGCGCACCCATTAGGGTACGCCACCGATTTAAGAGAGTTTAGACTAATACGCTATCTGTAACAGGAGAAAGAGCTTGGGCAAAATCTGATTTGATATCATCAATATGTTCAATCCCAACAGAGACACGAATCAAATCTTCAGTCACGCCTGCTGAAATCTGCTCTTCTTGCGCTAACTGCTGATGGGTAGTCGATGCCGGGTGAATCACCAGAGTCTTTGCATCACCTACATTGGCAAGATGGCTAGCTAGCTTCGTATTGTTAACAAATGCCTGCCCCGCTTCTAAGCCTCCAGCAACACCAAAGGAAAGCACCGGACCAAAACCATTATTGAGATACTTCTGAGCATTACTGTGATAAGGATGCGACTCCAATCCAGGATAGCTTACCCACGAAACTTCTGGACGACCCTGTAACCATCGTGCAAGCTCCAAGGCATTGTCGCAACTGCGTTGGACACGCAATGAAAGCGTTTCTAAGCCTTGTAATAGCAGGAAGGATCCAAAGGGATTCTGAGCAGGCCCAAAATCACGGAGTCCTTCAACTCGAGCACGAATAATAAAAGCGACATTCGCTCCTAAGACTCCCTGAGGGCCAAAAACATCCCAGAAGCTAAGCCCATGATAACCGGGTGATGGCTCCGTAAATGTGGGGAACCGTCCATTGTCCCATGGGAATGTTCCAGCATCTACGATAACTCCTCCTATTGTATTTCCATGGCCGCCAATCCATTTTGTTGCACTGGCAACAACGATATCAGCACCATACTCAATTGGACGAGCAAGATATCCTGCCGCGCCAAATGTGTTATCCACAACTAATGGTACACCATTCCTTTTGGCAACGGCTGCAATTGCCTCAAAATCTGGCACATTGAATTTTGGATTTCCAATGGTTTCAATATAGATTGCTTTGGTGCGATCATCAATGAGGGCTTCAATTGAACGTGCATCGTCTCCGTTAGCAAACCTGACACTGATTCCAAGTCGGGGGAAAGAGACTTTAAATTGGTTATAAGTGCCACCGTACAAATAGCTAGACGAAACAATATTGTCCCCTGACTCCGCCAGATTTGTTAGAGCAAGAAACTGCGCTGCCTGTCCACTGGAAGTAGCAAGAGCAGCGAGTCCACCTTCAAGTGCAGCAATTCGTTTTTCAAAAACATCATTCGTCGGATTCATAATCCGAGTATAGATGTTTCCAAACTCCTTTAGTGCAAATAGATTTGCACCATGATCCGTGTCATTGAAGACATAGGAAGTCGTGGCATAAATCGGCACCGCGCGAGCATTGGTTGCAGGATCGGGTTCCTGACCAGCGTGGACCTGAAGGGTTTCAAAATGATGAGGTTGACCGTTTTGTGACATGAGATAAATATGTTTGATTAAAGGTTATGTCAATTTGTGAACGCACAATGCCGACCTTTTATCAAAAAGTTCTGACTATCCCATAGATACCTCTTCTTGGAAGGATGGACGGAAGAGGTTGGACTGAAACCTTGACAGGTTTACACCCCTCCGCTCATCTATCCCTGCAAAAGCAGGGCAGGAAGTGGCACCATCCATACGAGGAGTCCACGCCTCGTAGGGGGTTGCCAGGGCTTCATAGGGCCTGAACCCTCCACCCTTCTTGATGAACTGTACGGCAACGTACAATGCCTAATATACAATAAATTTTTTAAAAAGTTTCACTGTTTCGATTTTTTTTTCGAATAAAATGCAACTTTTCATGCATGTTCTACCACAAATCGTGTGGATAGAGATGCAGATAACCATAGAATAGAATGGTAAATCTGAAAATTTGTTGTATCCTCTACCGATAGTTTTGATTTCTTGAATCTGTCCGTCATTTTCTCCGCTTTCGTATTGAAAATGGATCATAGAATGCATGCAGACTCTAACCATCTACTGTAGTAGACTACACCTAATTCCATATTATCACGACTTGCAAGATTCTACAATACATGGAAAAGTATTGTAGAATCAAAATCAATCAATTCCAGAGAAATAGTAGGAAAACCTATTACACTGGTTTTGTTGCTTTTCCGCCATGGACGCTCGGTTCTTCACACCATTGCTGACGAAGGATTGATAGATTTTCAAGTATTTGCTCTTGGACTCCTAACAGTGACACCATGACTGCATGATCTAAATCTATGCGGGCTTGATCCCGATAGGCTTCATTTGCTGGCAAAAAATCTCTGCCCTTAAACTGATCAAAGATCTCCTGCGATTGATCTAACTGCTTCTGAGTCAATTGCCTCGGATCCATTGATATTAGCTCAGGCATGCGAGATATTGAGAGCCTTGATCGCCCTTGTTGCTGCCTTGTACCTATCCACCAAAAAGCAATTAAACCAAGAGTCGTATTCCCCCATAGGACCAGAGGAATCTCCCACTTTTCTTGGGTGATAAAATTCGGCCATGCCGTGCCTCCCAAACAAGACTTTTCGGTGATACATGTCGCTAAGGGCTGAGAGTTCAGTTGAAAATCCACATTGTAGTGCAACCTCGAGGCTCCATTACGCCACTTCTCAGCCGCCTGCTGCCGATATCCACTGCGGGCCATTCCCTGTTGATCCGGCTCTACCACGAATCGTTGCTCCCGAGTTGCATCATGACCCCACAATACAGGATATTCAGGCGTTCCATCGGTCATAGACACAATCTCAAACGGGCCTCGTGGCGTTCCATCGCTATTGAGACCATTGATATCTCTGCTCAATAACCCGCGCCGTCCAAGCTCACCAAGTTGGCACACAGGTATGGACTCTGATCCTCCCATCCTCGGCCATAGTAATTCCCCGTCTTCAAGTGCATTCATACACTTCAACAGCGTTAATTCTCTGATCCCAAATCCGCCCCAATCGCTTGTACGGAAAAAACTCCCAGCCATCTCCGTCTCAGTTAATGCAAGCCTTCCCCCCGGTTGTGACGGATCTATACGACTTTGCTCAATCAAATCCGCAAGCACTAAAGCTTCCAACTGAGTCGCAGGCCTCTGATGTAGATTTGCAATACTTATGTCATTGTCTGGTTTATTGTTTTCTACCTTACGAGTCGCTACGACCAGCACTTCCGCCATCGCTGTATCTGCAGAAAATGCACGATCGGTATTCCCCTCCGCTGCAATGCTTACCACCAATATATCCTCATAACATCTGCGTAGTAGTGTCCGGGCATTCTCCCAAGACTTTCCCTGCATAAATGATGCCGGTAGAACCAACGCCAGTACTCCCCCAGGACGAAGCTTGGCATGAGCTAAATCAATGAAATTTGAGGCAAGACCCGCATTCCCATGCCCTGCCGGATAAGACAACCCTTTCCGAATCTCTCTAAGACGGGCCGACATCTTAGACTGCTCTTGCTTTTGTGTTTGGAACCCAGCAAACGACGGCACCGGAACCTCGGTCGCCTCATGGTTGGTTGGACGAGTAAATGGCGGATTCATGACCACCAAATCCATTGATTGATGGGGTACCTCAACCACCATTCCCTTAGAATCTTCTACCGCTGCCCCCTTCCCTGAAAGCGCCTTACGCCCCGTCCCAAAAATCGCCCTCGTCTCGTTGGCCTCCATTAAATCCAATGATCCTATTGATATCCCATTTTCTTTGCTGTCCTCTCCATACGGCATCGTGATAATGCGTGTATGCCCGTAGGGTTTATCAGGATGCATCCCCGATAGCGTCGCAGCCGTCAAATGCACGGCGGATGGCATGATATCTGCCGCAGTCAATACGCGCTCCATCATCTTGGCATGCAACCGCCGATCATCCTTGCCCCCGCGCCGATGGCGCGATGCAAACGCATGGTAGGTTGCCCCTAACAATGCACCCGTCCCACATGCTAAATCACAAACCTGTAGAGAGGTCACCTCTTGACTTGATGACCAGTTCACCCCTATGCGTGATACCGCTAACTCTGAAAGCAGCGTCGCCGATGCGGGAAGCGTATAAAATGTGGCTAAAAACTTACGGTCTGTGATGAGTTGCTGAAACATCCGACCCGATAAGTCCTGAATATCTGCTGCCCCAAAACGCTCTAACTGCGCTGCCATATCGTTTAAGATGGCGATCACCTTTTGGGACTCTCTTTCTGGAAGAATCAGAAAAAGATCAGATGCCAATCTGAATATTGGCCAGTAATTGATTTTTAGAATCGCACGCCACGCTTCTATCACATCCGACTGGATGATCGTTCCAAGTTCGTTCTTGGTATGACTCAATGACTTTATCTTCGCGTGATGCCGGGCTAATCGCATATGGAAGATCACAGCATTGGCTAAAATCGCCATCGCCATGCGGGTGGTTTGCTCGCCCCCTTGTTGATGAAGCTCCTCAGCCAGCTCATCCAGAACATATCCGGGCGCATGAAACTGCAAATACCCCGCCGCTTGACTGACTCCCCGCTCCAAGATCTTTACACCCTTGGCAACTCTTCGCTCTGACAGTGCCACCGTCTCTATGCAGCTGGCTAAATCATCTAAACCCCCTTCAAGCCAGCCACTACCCGGCCACCGCTCTATGTGATCATATAATTCGTCTTTCCCATCAAAGGTGAAGACCACATAATTGTAACGAGCCGTTTTTATGGCCATCTCCAGATGCTTCTGCTCTACCTTACGAAGTGATACCGGCATCTTGACAGCAATGCACTGCTCAATTTGTTCACTCGTCGCATTGACCGTTTGACCCAATCGCCGACGCGTATCGGCTTCAACGCCGTGGGCAGGCGAAAACTCTGTCTCCAAAATCACGGTCAGCCCACCTGCATGGGAGATCACTAGATCCGGTTGCTTTTGCCGGTCAACAAAAACATCCGTCTGCTCCGCATCCACACTCCAATCCCAGAGTTTGCTCCTGAGACACTCCGCAAGTTTCCCATTAACTATCCTTTCCGAATTATTTGACATTGATTATGTCAGATTATAAGAAAGAAATCTATCATTTACTCAATTATATCACAAATCGTGTGACGAGATGCAGACTACCATAAAGAGAATAGCAATCTAAAAATTTCAAATTTGTTGCATCTTCTACCATAGTTTTAATCTCTTGGATTTGTCCATCATTATCTCCGCTTTCAGATTGTAAATGGATCATTGAATGCGTACAGATCCTACACATCATCATCTACTGTTGTCGCCTGACATCTATTTTCATATTGTCATCAACCTGCAAGATTCTAATTTAGCAAGTAAAGCAACAAAGATTACAAAAATCTATGAATACTTAGAGAAGTGTTGCTTAAATCAAAATCTATCAAATCAAAACGAATAGTCGTAAATCTTCATGAATTTATCCATGAGAAAAGGATTACCTGCGAGTTAAATCGCCTAGTCCTTTGGTGGGTAGCGCAATGAATCCTGAAAGGTATGCATCCGCATGTAGTGCGGCCTCGCGCCCCTCGCTAATCGCCCAAACCACTAACGATTGACCACGACGTGCATCTCCTGCAGCAAAGATTCCTGGAACGTTGGTTTGGTATTCACGGTTTGTTTTGTAATTGCTTCTATGATCAAGCTTCAAGCCAAGCGGGCCAGCGATATTGTCAGATTCTGGCCCAGAGTATCCAATTGCAAGAAGAACGAGATCAGCAGGCCATGTTTGTTCTGATTCGGGATATTCAACAATTTTCTGATCTTTGAATTCTGTGCGAAGTGTCTTCAAGCAGTTGACTTCTCCATTGGTTCCTGAAAATTCTTTTGTCATAATGCTCCAATGCCGATTGGCTCCTTCCTGATGGGATGAGCTCGTGCGAAGAATCATCGGGTAATAGGGCCATGGTTGATGGAGTGGACGATCTTCGGGGGGAGTCGGAAGTAATTCAAATTGCGTCACAGATTTGGCTCCCTGTCTATTAGCGGTTCCTACGCAATCACTACCAGTATCTCCTCCTCCAATTACAATGACATGTTTGCCCTGAGCGTTGATGCGAGTAATATTTTCTCGACGCAAATCATCACCTTCATTGAGTTTATTCTGCTGACGCAAGTAATCAAATGCATAATGAATACCATCTAGCTTGCGGCCACGAACAGGTAAATTTCTTGGCTTAGTGGCTCCTGTACAAATGACGACTGCATCAAATTCATTAAGTCGAGATGACGCATAGGATCCTCCCACATCTGCGCGAGTGATAAACTGGATTCCACTTTTCTTCATCACCTCCAAGCGTCGATCTAATACCCACTTTTCGAGTTTGAAATCAGGGATTCCATATCGAAGAAGCCCACCAATTCGATCATCTCTCTCCAATACAGTCACGCGATGCCCCGCCCGATTTAATTGATCAGCTGCGGCAAGTCCAGCGGGACCTGATCCGATGACTGCTACTTTTTTTCCAGTTCTTCTGAGTGGCTGCTGAGATTGAACCCAACCTGCTTCAAAGGCATACTCAATAATTTCTTTTTCAATTTGTTCAATCGTTACAGGATCGTCAATAATTCCTAAAACACAAGCAGTCTCACATGGGGCTGGGCAGATTCGTCCTGTAAATTCTGGAAAATTATTCGTGGCAATGAGTCGCTCATAAGCCGCCTTCCAGTCACCTCGATAGACTAAATCGTTCCAGTCAGGAATGACATTTCCTAGTGGACATCCTGACTGACAGAATGGAATTCCACAATCCATGCATCTAGCAGCTTGTTTACGGAGGCGTTGCTCAGAAAATGGAGCATATACTTCACGCCAATCATGAATGCGTTCACTTACCGGCCGGTGGGCTGGCATCTCCCGTTCGTATTCAATAAATCCAGTCGTCTTTCCCATGATTAAACAGCAATTTCAACGGAGTTAGATTCCTTGGCGATTCGCTCTAAAGCCTTCCGATACTCTACTGGCATCACCATCACAAAATCAGTTAATGCAAGCTCCCAATTATCCAACGTCCAAGCGGCCGCATTACTACCAGTTAAGTGCAGGTGCTTTTCAATCAAGGCATGTAGCTCTAAAATATACTCTTCTTGGTCTACTGGTAACAGCTCAACAGATTCCATATTACAGCGGCCATTTCTGAACTCATAGGTTCCATCAACCACATAGGCAATGCCTCCACTCATTCCAGCAGCAAAATTTCGGCCCGTTTCTCCTAAAACTACCACACGGCCTCCGGTCATATACTCACAACCATGATCTCCTACCGCTTCAACGACTGCGAGAACTCCACTATTTCTGACACAGAATCGTTCACCCGCTCCACCATGAATAAACGCTTCTCCACTTGTAGCCCCATAAAATGCAACATTACCAACCGTGATATTCTCGTGAGGAATATAGGTTGCTTCGGGAGGTGGAGAAATAATGATCTTAGCACCAGAAAGTCCTTTTCCAAAATAATCATTGGCATCCCCAAGGATGTTAAATGTGATTCCTTTATTCGCAAATGCTGCAAAGCTCTGCCCTGCTGAACCAGTACAGTTAAATGTAATCGTGTCGTCTTCTAAGGGATTATTTTGATAACGTTGTGAAATCGCATGACTGAGCATCGTACCGACCGTGCGATTCGTATTTCTGATTTGAAGATCTGCGACCACCTGTTTTCTATGATTGAGAGCAGGGAGTGCTAATTTTATCAATGAGTGATCAAGTGCATTGTCTAATCCATGATCTTGCTGAGTAACGCTAAATTTCTTGAGTATTTCAGGGACTTGAGGATGAACTAATACTTGCGAGAGATCCAAACGGCGCGCTTTCCAGTGTGTGACATTCCGCTTTGGTTTGAGCATATCTACACGTCCACACATCTCTTTAAGGGTTCTAAAACCCAATTTAGCCATGATTTGCCGGAGCTCCTCTGCAACAAAGTGCAAATAATTGACAACATGTTCAGGTTGTCCTGCAAATTTCTTCATAAGCTCTGGATCTTGTGTCGCAATCCCAACAGGGCAAGTGTTGAGATGGCATTTTCGCATCATGATGCACCCAAGAGCAACTAATGGTGCAGTTGCAAAGCCAAACTCATCAGCACCCAAAAGTGCTGCAATAGCTACATCTCGTCCTGTTTTCATTTGCCCATCACATTCAACAACGACTCGGCTACGTAGTCCGTGATGGACTAGGGTTTGATGCGTCTCAGAAAGTCCGAGTTCCCATGGAAGTCCTGCGTGCATGATGGAGGTTTTGGGTGACGCGCCAGTACCACCGTCGGTTCCACTAATAAGGACAACATCTGACTTAGCTTTGACAACTCCAGCGGCAACAGTTCCAACACCAACTTCGGAAACCAGCTTCACACTAATTCTGGCATTAGGGTTTGCATTTTTTAAGTCGTGAATGAGCTGAGCAAGATCTTCAATAGAATAGATATCATGGTGTGGAGGAGGCGAAATCAGACCTACATACGGCGTAGAATGTCGCAATTTTGCGATCCATGGAAAGACTTTCTTACCTGGGAGTTGTCCCCCTTCACCTGGCTTAGCGCCTTGAGCAATTTTAATTTGAATCTCATCTGCACTCTCGAGATAATCAATGGTGACACCAAACCTGCCTGATGCCACTTGTTTAATCCGACTCCTACGAGGATTATCACGCCCATACCGCTCAGGTCCCTCTCCCCCTTCACCTGTATTACTCTTTCCACCGACGAGATTCATGGCAATTGCAAGTGCTTCATGAGTTTGCCCACTAATTGAACCATTAGACATGGCTCCAGTCTTGAAAAGCTTAACGATTTCTGTCCAAGACATCACTTGATCAATGTCAACCGGTGTGGCATTTTTATAATCAAACCTCAGGAGGCCTCTTAGTGTATTCGTCGCACCTTGATTAATCTCGTCTGAAAATGCTTTGTAAGATTCATGTGATTTCGTACGGGCAGCTTCCTGCATATTGGCTACTGCACTAGGACTAAATGCATGGCGTTCGCCACCTCTGCGCCATTGGTAAACCCCTCCTACATCTAATGGATAAACCCCTGAGATCTGTTTAGGGGGGAATGCGCGTTCATGGCGCATTTTGACCTCCTGAGCAATCACATCAAGACCAATTCCATCAATCCGTGATGATGTCCCAGAAAAATACTCGTTTACGACATGAGAACCGAGTCCGAGGGCTTCAAAAATTTGGGCACCACGATAACTCTGCAAGGTGGATATACCCATCTTTGACATCACCTTTAATAGCCCACTACCGATCGACTTAATATATTTTTGGGTTGCCTCCGATTCCGATAGATCTGTGATCATCTGATTGCGCACCATATTTCGCACGCTTGACAGAGCCACGTATGGACATACCGCTTCTGCACCAAACCCAATCAGCATAGCAAAATGATGTACCTCTCGGGGTTCACCACTGTCAACGATTAATCCACAACGAAGGCGCAACCCTTTATTGATTAGATAGTGATGTACTGCTCCGGTTGCCAAAAGAGCAGGAACTGGAAATTCATCTTCACCAGCTTCCCTATCTGAGAGTACAATTAAACTACAACCCTGACTAATTGCCTGTGCAGCTTCTTCCTGCAACTGTTCTAAGGCCATTGCTAACTGGCCCTGCTGAAAACACATATTCAATGTTGCAACCCCGGATATCCCAGTATTGATTGACGCTAAGTCAGCCTCAGTAAGAATTGGCTGTTCAAGACGTAGTTTTGCACAGTGGCGGGGTGTTTCATAAAATAGATTTCCACTACTTCCTAAATTCATCGCTAACGATGTCACCATAAACTCGCGAATGGCATCCAACGGTGGATTGGTGACCTGAGCAAATAACTGCTTAAAATAATCGTAGAGTAGTCGCGGCCTATCTGAAAGGACTGCAAGTGGTGTATCATTCCCCATCGCTCCAAGGGGCTCTTTTGCGTTTTGCCCCATCGGTGCCATAAGAAGACGTAGGTCTTCAAGCGAGTATCCGTACATCTGCTGAAGTTGCACCAATGGATATTGAATCGCTCTTGGCTCCGCGGGCGGGAGCATATCTAGGGTGGTCTGATGCTCATTTAGCCAAACACGATATGGGGCACGAGTTGAAATTTGTTCTTTGATCTCTTCGTCGTTAATGATGCGCCTTTCTTCAAGATTGATGAGGAACATTCTACCCGGTTTGAGTCGACCTTTCTGAAGAACATTTGACTCGGGGATATCTCCGACTCCGGTTTCGGATGCCAAGATGACATGACCATCTTTAGTAATCGTATATCTTGAGGGTCGCAATCCATTCCGGTCAAGTAATGCTCCTGCATATTGACCATCAGAAAATAGCACATCGGCAGGCCCATCCCATGGATCCATCAGGTTGCTGTGATACTGATAAAAAGCCTGCTTATCATCTGTCATGTGTTTAGCACGTTCCCATGCTTCTGGGATAAGCATCATCATTGCATGAGGCAGGGAGCGTCCAGTATGATACAATAATTCCAATGCGTTATCCAATGCCATTGAATCGCTGCCTCCTTCATGAATCACAGGAGCTAGGTTCCGTATATCTTGGCCGAAGCGATCACTTCGGAACATAGCTTCGGCAGCGTGCATCTGATTGATATTTCCACGAAGGGTATTGATTTCGCCATTGTGACAGAGATATCTAAATGGCTGTGCTAATGACCATTCTGGGAATGTGTTGGTGCTAAACCGTGAATGCACCATGGCAATGGCACTTTTGAGTCGGGTTGAGCTAAGGTCGGGGAAATAGCTAATCAACTGAGTCGGCATTAGCATCCCTTTGTAGACGATCGTTTTTGCCGATAGACTGGCGATGTATGCACCTGAGAGGTGATGCTCATTAACAGAATTCTGAAAAATTTTCCGAATCAGATATAATTTCCGCTCAAATACATCAAGGGCTAAATCATCGTTACGCTGAATGAAGCATTGCCAAATTGTTGGCTCGGTCATTTTAGCACTGAGTCCAAGCACATCTGATTTTACGGGGACTTGTCTCCACCCTATACATGAAAAACCTAAAGACTGTATGATTTCTTCAATTAATAACTTATAGGCAGATTGATGATCTGGCGGAATAAAGATAACTCCAACCCCATAATCACCCAGCTCTGGCAAAGATGTAATTTCTTTTTCAAAGAATTCATGAGGCACTTGTAATAGAATGCCTGCACCGTCCCCCGTGGTTTCATCGCAACTGCATGCTCCCCTGTGACTAAGCTCTTCAAGGATTTGAATTCCCTTGCTTACAACTCTATGTGAGGGGCTTCCGTCAATACGGCAATAAAGCCCTACTCCACAGGCATCATGTTCAAATGCAGGATCATATAATCCTCGTAATTCCGTCTTCTGTTTCAGCCTATCCATGATTGACCGCTCAATGCGTATTAATTGATTGGGCTATATAATAAACGGATTATACTCCGATTATGCAAGATTTGTTGAATGCAGAAAAATGTCTATTATGGCAATATTATTAAAATTCCTTATTTTATTAATTAAATATTTATTTTTCCGTAATAATTAAGGATAATTATACAAAATTCCTTAATAATTATTTTTTATTGTTATTTGTCTTTACCAATTTTTCACAAATTATTCGTATCTTTCTCTGATAAGAGACGCGAGGTGTCTGATCTTTTCATCAATATCTGATTGCCTACGTCGTATTAATTCGCCCAATTCTAATCAATTAATTAAAATTATTACTGAACATGAATAATCGCTTCAACCTCTTACAAATTGCTGCCCTTTTACCAGTACTCATGACACCATTTCTCACACAAGCTCAATCGGTGAGTTTAGGGGCTGATTTTTTCAACCGGTATGTCTGGCGTGGTTATGATTTTGGAGACTCATTCAGCATCCAACCAGATCTTTCAGTGAGTGCTGGTGGGTTTACTCTTGGAACTTGGGGTTCTTATTCCATTAGTGCAGATGGAGCATCCGCCAACGAACATGACATCTATGCATCATACAGCATTGCGCTTCCGGGGTCTGGGAGTGTTGATTTTGCAGTTACAGATTATTATTTCCCGAACACTCCTGGTGAAGCTGGTGAATGGAGTAATTTTGATGATGAAGAAGGTGCACATTTCATTGAATTAATGGGATCAGTGACATTACCAGAATCATTTCCATTGACTCTGGCAGCAGCATTCATGGTACATAACGATCCAGATGATTCTATCTACTTAGAAGCATCTGTACCTTTTTCAGTTTCTGATGTAGATTTAGGGTTTACGTTAGGTGTCGTTGCAGGGGAAAGTGGTTTTTATGGAACCGAAGATTTTGCATTAGTAAATTTAGGAATTTCAGCTAGTAAAGATCTTCAGATTACTGAATCATTTGCATTACCTCTAACCGCTGGTTATATTCTTAATACTGACACTAACAAGTCATATCTAGTTTTCGGTTTCTCGCTCAGTCCGTAAACTGGCTTAATCATCATTGTAATTCTCAAACAGATGCGGAGAGGAGCTTGCTCTGCGCATCTGTTTGATTTGTTTTTTGATGTTGCACAGCATTTAGTTGAGGTCTGTTTTGCAACAAGATTCTTTTTTTCTCAAACCTGCTCATTGCACTTCAATCAAATATCTAACAGTTCTGCAGAGGTACCGTTGGACACATTGATTCAATCTTTCTATTCTTCTCTTGTAATTGAAATACAGGTTTTCAATTACCAGTGCTTTCAGTATTTTTCTAAGTAAGCTCCGCATCTAACCTGATCAGCCTCATCCTTGCTACTACTGTTGCCAACTGGATTTTGTAGTAATATTCCATAATACCCATCTTGAATGGACTGATCATTAATTCCAATTGCATATTATGGAACCGTTCTGTGTATATGTATCTTGAATTGACCAGAAAATGATAAATACAACTCACACACCAGAAGGGTTTATCCCTCTTGCAGATACACTTTCAAGAAACGAGATTTTTGATCGTTACCGCCAGACGCGTGGAGGTGCAGCTAGGACTCATTGGCAGATTATATATCTCAAAAGTCAGGGAAAGCATTCTCAGGATATTTCTGAGGTCACTGGTTACAGTCTATCAATGATTCGTGAGATCATTATCCGCTATAATGAGGAAGGACCTGATGATTTTATTGAAGATATAGCACTTCCAGATCAACAGAGCTCCGATTACCTGCGGAAATCAAATGAACTTGATAGTGCCCGACAAGCTCAGCAAGAAATGCTCGCTCCAATAATTCCATCTCACCCAGAACTGAAGATTGATGCATTTCTCAAGTCTGCAACTGAACTCAGCGGAGATTACTATGATTTCTTTCTCTCCAAACAAGGAGTCATGACCCTTACCATTGGTGACGCTACAGGGCACGGAACAACTGCAGGTATGATGGTCGCTGCTACCAAAGCACTCTTTCAAGGCTCAGCACATGATTGTGATCTTCTGGGGATCATCCGAGGGATGTCCAAAACAATCAAATGCGTCAACCTACCAAGCACTTTCATGCATCTCACCTTGGCACGTTATGAGGATGGAATTCTCAAGCTAGTTGGTGCTGGAATGCCTCCACTGTTTATGTATCGGGCTTCAAGTAAAACAGTTGAAGATATTATTCTCAAAGGTATGCCCCTTGGTAGTTATACCGATTTTCCTTACGAACAAATTGAAATTCCTTTCGCAGTTGGAGATACAGTATTCTTTATGAGTGATGGGCTCTTGGACTTGTTAAGTCCATCTGGGGAAATGTTTCAGATTGATCGTGTCAGGCGTATCTTCAGTGAAGCTGCGCACCGCTCTCCAAATGAAATTATTGCTCATATCCGAAAAGCTGGAGTTGCTTGGCGGGCTGGCCGACCATTAAAAGATGATGTAACACTGTTGGTTCTACAACGAAGCAATGGACATGCCAATTCGTAATGGTCATCAGTGATCTCTCGGTTTAGATCCCTCTGCTATCATCTAATATTAATCGATAGCACCCTAAGGAAGTTTTCGGAAACCAATTGTTCTCATCTGATGGCCAATTAAATACTTCTACCTAACATTTACCCAATGATTTGTATCCAAAGTAAATGTTGTGCGTTAAAATGGTTGAATTAAACGGTATTCTGACGTGGCTATAGTGATTGATGGCAAAGCGATTGCCTCCGAAGTAAGGAATGAAGTGCGAATCAACGTCGAAAAATGGACTTCACTGGGACACCCCCCCCCCTTCCTTGCCGTCGTATTGGTTGGAGATAATCCAGCATCTGCCTCCTATGTTCGAGGGAAAATAAAAGCCAGTCATGATGCAGGAATTGATGGAGAAACTTATTCGTTTGATGCAACAATCTCTGAAAAAGACCTCCTTGATTTTATTCGGAAATTGAATGACCGCCCAAATGTGAACGGGATTTTAGTCCAACTCCCACTTCCTGATCATATTGATGCATCAAATGTGATTGCTACGTTAGATCCAAACAAAGATGTTGACGGATTACACACAGTTAATGCAGGTCGATTAGCCACTGATTTACCCGGGTTTGTCCCTTGTACTCCTGCCGGGATTGTAGAACTTCTCAGTAGATCTAATATACCTACCCAGGGAAAACATGCTGTCATTATAGGACGATCTAATCTCGTAGGACGGCCTCTTGGTAGCCTATTACTTAGAAAGGATGTTAATGCTACGGTCACGATCTGTCATAGTCGTACACAAAATCTTCCAGACATCTGTCAACAAGCCGATATCCTAATTGCGGCAATTGGACGGGCTCATTTTGTCACAGCGGATATGATAAAACCAGGGGCTACTGTGATTGATGTGGGGATTAATCGTGTCAATGATCCTTCTAAAAAACGTGGATATCGTCTCACGGGAGATGTTGACTATGAAGCTGTATCCGACATAGCGGGTTATATTACACCAGTTCCGGGTGGCGTTGGCCCTATGACCATTGCCTTGCTGTTGAATAATACCTTAATTGCAGCTACACGTAATTTTTAATGGAATCCACTACCCAAGAAGCTCAGTCTGTTGATACCGCTCAGGTTGCTGACACAACTTTGACCGCCAGTGACTCATTAGCTATGCCTAGTCAGGTTGATTCACTGGGAGTAGAAACATCTAATATCCCGCAGGCATTCATGGATGCGGGTACTCTTGTATATGAGGGACGATTTTCTGAGGCATGGAGTGCTATATCAATAGATATTGTTTCTGGAATCGCTGATCTGCCTCCAAAATTATTAGGAGCGATCGCGGTCTTTATCATTTTTTATACCGCTTATCGAATTCTATACAATCTACTTCGTAAAATTCTCAAACGAAGTAATGTACTCCAAGCTGGACTCCAAACCTTAGCCATGCAGTCGTTCAGACTGCTGTCATTCATTTTGATCGGGATAACGATTCTACAAACCCTCGGGGTTGATCTTGCTGCTCTGATTGCTGGGATAGGGGTTGCTGGAATTGCTTTTGGTTTGGCTGCGCGCGATACAGTTGAAAATATATTGTCTGGAGTAAATATCCTCACAGATAAGGCTTTTCGTATAGGCGATACACTTATTGTTTCAGGAATTTACTGTGTGGTTGAGAATATTACATTACGCACTACACGCCTAAGAACTCCAAAAAACGAAGTCCTAGTGATCCCCAATCAGCAGATGTCAAACGAGCGTATTCTAAATCATACCATCGGTGGAGATCTAAGGATTGAAATTCCTTTCTCCATTGCCTATAAAGAACATCCTGCCGAGGCTCGAAAAGTTGTTTTAGAATTAACGAAAGATGATCCTCGCCTTCTGACGGATCCTGAGCCGAGAGTCATTGTTGTTGCCCTAAATGATAGCAGTGTTGACATGAGCCTTTGGGTATATGTCTCTAATCCAAGCTCTGAGCGCCAAATCATCTACTATTACACCGAAGCAATCAAAGAAGGGTTAAATCAAGCTGGAATTGAGATCCCGTTCCCCCACCTTCAAATCATTAAAGAAGAAAGTTAGAGATTTGTGGGGTGTTAAGGATAAATCCTTGGAATCAAACTGATACCTGAATCACCTCAGATGAAAACTGCGGATTGAATCTGAATTAAATTTCAGGCTACCGCATGACTACGGACACTGATTGGACGAAAAGTGATTTGGATTCTCTTGACGATGGATGCTACGAGGGCATCCAAGGAATCCATCCTGATCCTTTGTGCCCAAAATCAAAAGTCTCAGGATAAAAGCATTCACTGAGAATTTCAGCTGATTCTACAACCCTTGGTCCTGGTCGATTAAAATATTGATTCCCGTCAGTCACATAAACTCGCCCGTTCTTGACTGCCGACAAATCGTTCCAAATAGGGTCAGAAGTGAGCGGTTTCATCTCTTGCAAACAACGCTCTATATCAAATCCACAAGGCATGATTGCTATGACATCGGGTTGTTCAATCAACAGGTCATTCATAGAATGATACTGTGAATGCTTTCCATACTCGCTTATGAGGTTTACCCCTCCTGCTAATTCCACAAGGCTAGGAACCCAGTTCGCAGCAATCATGAGTGGATCTATCCATTCAATACAAGCGACCTTGGGTTTGTGAGTGATCTTCTTCGTCTGAGCACAAAGTAAGTTCAACCGACCTTTTAGATCAGCAATTAATTCTTCGCCCCCTTGAGTCTGACCTAAATTATCAGCAACCCATTGGATGTCTGACCAGACATCTTCAAGTGTCATCGGTTCAAGTGAAACAATTGTAGGTGTAGAAGTCACTAGCTCAGATATGGCTTTCTCAACATCACTGAGACTCACTGCGCAAATTTCACATTGTGTTTGTGTGACGATCATCGTAGGTGCAAGTTGGTCTAATAAATCTGAATCAACATTGTAAACTGAGAAGCCTTCTAAAACAATGTCACGAACCAAATCATCTATTTGAGCGCTAGCTAATTCAGTATGAACCTTTGAAGAGGAGCACACCGGGAGTTGTTTGATTGATAATGGATAATCACATTCGTGAGATTTACCAACAAGGTTTTCTTCAAACCCTAAGGCACATATAATCTCGGTGGCACTTGGAATAAGAGATACGATCCGGTGATTCATGAGATGTTTTTGTAAATTATGGGATGGTGGTTACTCAACTATTCACATCTAAGAGCGAATATTCTTCCCTAAAATTAGGGTTTCTTCCCCAATTAATCCAATAGCTTACCGACATGCCATCGTTTGTATAAATCTTATTGCTCACCATACTTTACCCAACACGGTCATCATTTTTGTTGGCTCAAGATATTTTGTTCTTGCATTTTGAGAACTTGGCTGGGTATGAATTTTCAGATAATCTATGTTGAAGCCGGGACAAGCATCACCCGAGAAAATACATCAGGGACCAGAAATTGTGAAGCAAATAGTTGAATATCCTCAGGAGTCACGGATTCTAACTCCTCAATTATTTCATCAACAGAAATTACGTTACCAAAATATATTTCCTCTTTGCCTAAGCGCGTCATCCGATTAGACATGCTCTCTAATCCAAGTGCAAGTGCCCCACGAGCCTGTCCCTTTGCGCGTGAGAGCGCTTGACTACTCACAGGGCGCTGAACTAAACGATCAAATTCACGAAAAATTAAGCGAAGTACATGATTTATTTTTGTGTGATCTATTCCCAAATAGATTCCAAAATCTCCACAGTCAGAATATAGATTGAGAAATGAGCCAATGTGATAGCAAAAGCCATATCGCTCCCGAATTTTCTGATTCAAACGACTTGAACTCCCCCCACCCAGAATAATATTCATTAATTGAATGATAGGCCTATCTTTGGAGTGAATTGAAATCGCATCTCGCCCTAAAATCAAATGTGCCTGCTGAATCGGCCTGCGTAAGATTATCTCGGTTGAATCTGAAAAGGTTGGCTTGATTTGTTTTGAAATATGTGCACTCGTAGTCCTCAAATCTTTCAATGCTTTAGAGACACTTTTAACCAATTTCTCGTGGCGAAGATTTCCCGAAGCCGCCACTACGATTTGGGAGGGAATATACTGAGTGGATACATAATCCAGAAGATCCTCACGGCGGAGATGAGATACGGAATCGGGATACCCAACGATTGGGCGGCCAATGGATTGAGATGGGTATATCATTGATTCAAATTGATCAATGATATACTCCTCAGGAGCATCATCATACATCTTGATCTCTTCAAGTACAACACTTTTCTCTTTCTCAATTTCTCGTTCTGGAAATATCGGTGACACAACTAAGTCACAGAGCGAATCAACTCCCCTATCAAGATATGAATCCAGCGCCCGCGTAAAATAGCAAGTATGCTCTTTGGATGTGAATGCATTAAGATAGCCACCAACCGATTCCATACGATTGGCAATTTGATGCATCCTTCGTTTTTTCGTCCCCTTAAAGACCGCGTGTTCAACGAAGTGGCTGATACCCGACTTGCCCTCTGGATCATCCCGACTTCCAGAATTGACCCAAATTCCCACAGCAATTGACCTCACCGTTGAAATCGACTCGCTGAGGATTCGGACACCACTTGGCAGTGTTGTCTTTTTAACCACGGTCTTTGATTTCAATTGTATCGACGCGGGCCTCGAGAATGACCACCACGTCTATTTCCCCGATTATGAGGAGGTGCGCCTCTTGGAGGTCGACTATTTTGTCTGTAATTGGCCGGTCGGGGGACAGTCACTTTATGGCTCAACCGAAGTCGTCCACGATCGCGAATTTCCATTAGCCGAACTCTAAGTTTATCTCCGACCTGTACAAAATCATGGGGGCTGGTCACCCATTCCCATGAAAGCTCGCTCTTGTGAACCATGCCCTCTTTTCCAGGCAGAATCTCAACAATCACGCCAATATCTGTCACGCTACGTACAGTCCCATCGTACTCTTCCCCTATCTCAGGCATGACGACTAACGAGTGAATAATTTCAATCGCTTGTTCAACTGAGCGTTCATCTGATCCCGCAATAGTGACATATCCTAAGTTGTCCCTTTCTTCTACTTCAATGATCACCCCAGTATCAGCCTGAATTCCTCTGACAGTCTTGCCACCCGGTCCAATCACTGCACCAATCAAATCGCTATCGATGGTGATTTGGGTAAGTCGTGGTGCATGGGGCGACATTTGATCTCTAGGTGTCTGTAACGTCTGATCCATTACATCTAGGATGTGTAATCTAGCATCTCTGGCTTGTTGCAGTGCCTGCAACATAACATCTCTAGAAAGTCCACTAATTTTAATATCCATCTGGCAGGCCGTAATGCCGTCTCGAGTGCCAGTGACCTTGAAATCCATATCCCCGAGATGGTCCTCTGTACCGAGAATGTCTGTTAATACAACATGCCGAGTTTCATCAGCAACCATTCCCATTGCGACACCAGCAATTGCTTTACGAATAGGTACACCAGCATCCATCAGGGCAAGACTTCCAGAACAAACACTCGCCATTGAGGACGATCCATTGGATTCCAGAACATCTGCATTGATACGAATCGTATAAGGGAATTCTTCCTGATCAGGGATCATTCCCTGTAATGCACGTTCAGCTAAATATCCATGACCAATCTCACGCCGACTTGCGCCTCGCAAAAATTTGACCTCTCCAGTAGAGAAGGGTGGGAATTCATAATGGAGAAAGAAATGTTTGTCTTCTTGATCAAAAACTTGATCGACAGGCTGTTGATCTCTTGTTGTACCAAGAGTCACCGATGCCATGACCTGAGTTTCGCCCCGAGTAAAGATAGATGAACCATGGACTCGCGGCAGATACCCTGCTTCACACCATATAGGACGAACAGATTCTGGATCACGCCCGTCAATTCTTCTACGATCTGATAAGACCATTTCACGCATGGCATCTCGGGAGACAACCGATGCGGCACTACGAATGTGATATTCAATTGAATCATCATCTTCGTCAGAAAATTCAGCAGAGATGGTTTCCACAGCCTCATCAATTAGGTCAGACAGCCCTCCATAGAATTTTTTCTTTTCATAAGGGGCGCGAATGTGCGATTCTATCTTTGATTGAATATGGTTTCTGACTCTCTCAACCATCTCTGATTCAGGTGTATCTAATTCATATTCTATAGATTCAATCGGGCCATGGATTGCTTCAAATTGATCACGTAGATCAAGTTGGGCTTGGCAAATCTTTTTGATGACTTGGTGAGCTGTGGTTAGCGCCTCAACAATGTCTTCCTCTGAACTCTCACTCATTTCCCCCTCAACCATCATGATGGAATCTATTTTCCCAGCGACCACCAAATTGAAATCGCTAGATCTCAATTCATCAACGGTCGGATTTACAATGAATGTGCTGTCAATCCTACCGATCCGGACTTCAACTATCGGGCCGTCAAAAGGTGAACCAGAAAGTAACAGAGCCGCTGATGCGCCGATGCCAAAGAGCATATCTCCATCATTGTCTCCATCTGCGGATATCACAGATCCGATTAACTGGACTTCATTAAGAAAGCCTTCGGGAAACAACGGACGAATCGCACGGTCGACAAGTCGAGATGTGAGTATCTCCTTATCATTTAATCTCCCCTCTCTTTTAATAAATCCACCAGGGATTTTGCCCCCTGATGAGAATTTTTCACGATAATCCACTGTGAGAGGGAAAAAGTTTTGTCCAGGGCGAGCAGAATCGGAGATGACAGCAGTCGCAAGGACCATAGTGTCTCCTGCCCGCATAATGACTGCGCCTCCAGCCTGTTTGGCAAGCCTGCCAGTTTCCAGTGTGATTGTCTTAGCTGGTGCATATTCTATCTGCACCGTGATTGCTTGTGGTTTCATCTTTCCTCTTTATGTTAATGTTCTCTGAACTACCGTATGAAAACGTTCAGAGACTCTATACCTACTTACGTAAGCCTAGTACTTTTGTTATATTACGATAACGCTCAATATCTTTATTCATTAAATAATTGAGCATTCTACGACGCTTTCCAACTAGCTTCAATAATCCGCGTCGCGTTGCATGATCTTTCTTGTTTCTGTTGAGATGCTGTGTCAAATGACGAATCCGTTCTGAAAAAATTGCTATCTGAACTTCTGCTGTACCCGTATCCGAAGGCCCATTACCGTATTTTTCAGCAAAATCTTGTGTCTGTTCTTTGGTTATCATTCGTTTATCATTGAAAGCCTTGTGTTATCAAATCCCAGTCAAACGTCTACAATGAAAGGCTGATCACAATGTTATTTTGTCAAACCGAGATATAATTTGACCATATAACGCCTACCTATTTTGAGTGTTCCAAAATCTCCCTAGAAATCTCTTCATCGCCAATCATAGCAGTTCTGAGTTCATCTAATGTATCAAAATGCTGCTGATCCCGAATTTTCTTGATGAAATATACGGTCAACTCTTGGCCGTATATAGATTCTGAAAAATCAAGTATATTCACCTCCAAGTGCACCCCCTTACTATCCAGAATCGTGGGGCGCGTTCCTATACTCATTAGGCCACCTCTTTTGATCCCAGATACATCAACATGCACAACGTAAATCCCATGAGCTGGTATCACTTTATCTGGGTCAATGAGGCGAATGTTTGCTGTCGGGTATCCCAGCTCACGGCCTCTCCCATCTCCAGTAATCACAGTTCCAGTGAGTGTGTAAGGGTATGTAAGTAGTTTTGTCGCTTGAACAATGTCTCCATGTTTATGAAGTAGATTCCGAATTGCACGCGAAGAAACTACGCCTCCATCTTCTACATGAGGTGCAATCTCCCGGACACTAAAGTCAAGACGTTGCCCCAGAGAATTCAGAAGATTGATATCACCTTTGCGGTCTTTTCCGAATCGATGATCATAGCCTATCACGATGGACTGAAGTCCTATCGCTTCAAAAAGAAATTCAGTCACAAATCTTTCTGGACTGATCTGAGAGAATTCTTGAGTAAACGGGACGACAACCAGTCGATCCAAGCCTAACGAGGACAAAATTGATGCCCGCTCTTGAATTGTCGTAAGCTTCGTCAATTTTTCTTGTAATAGCACTTCACGGGGATGGGGGTCAAAAGTGATGACGGTACTGAGTCCCTTGTATTGTTGAGCTCGGTCAATGAGGTCACAAATGATCTTACGATGCCCTAAATGAACCCCATCAAAGGTTCCAACTGTAACAACACTGTGATCATTCCGAGTAATGGAATCAAGCCCCTGCTCAAAAATCATGATCTCTCAAAGAAGTTGGTCAAAGTATCCAGTGTTGATGCTCTCTGAACATGATAGTTGCCTATGGCAGTTCGCCGTAACTGAATTAGATGTCCTCCAACACCTAAGGATTGTCCTAAGTCGTGAGCTAATACTCTGATGTAAGTCCCTTTGCTACACTTCACTGAAAAACGAACATCAGCTCCATTAATATCTAATAATTCTATTGAATATAGGGTGACACGATTAGGTTTTCTCTGAATCACTTCTCCCCGGCGTGCCTTTTTATAGAGTCGTTCACCTTTAACTTTGATGGCGGAATACATTGGGGGAATTTGGTCAATGACACCAATTTTCTTTTCAATAGCAGCTTGAATTTGGTCGGGAGTGATCCCAGAAATAGCCTTATGTTCTATCACTTCGGTTTCAGAGTCCATTGATGAAGTCGTTTCACCGAGTCGCATCGTTGCTTCATATCTTTTAGTTAGATTCATAAACCGTTGCTGTGACTTGGTTGCTTTGCCAAAAAGAAGAATCAATAAGCCAGTTGCTAATGGATCAAGAGTACCCGCATGGCCAATTTTAGTTGACTTGGGAAAATACCTTTTCAGTCTTCTGATGCAATCATAGGATGTACATCCACTAGGCTTATCAAGTAAGAGCACAGATCCAATCATGTCTGTTACGTCCCGGATATTGATGATCGCCGGAGCATCAAACACATCTAACCCTTCAGATTTTTCAGGCTTCATTATTGAGTTCTATTAACCGATCTTACTCATCCTGAACATGTCAATAAAGATTGAAAAACTTAAGTCTCTCAATCTGAGGTATTAACTTGAATATACACACTTCAAGATCTAGTCATGGATTAGACTCTCTCTGGTTTATCTTCTCAAACAGTGCATCAATTTTTTGAATATGCTCCTGAGAATCATCAAGAAAAAACCGGATTGTAGGTATTGCACGCATTTGATGTCGTACTCTGACTGCTAAGGATTTACGGATAGCTGGAATCTGATTCACCATTGACTCAAAGATTTCTCGTCGAGTATCCGAAGAATCATCCATGATGCTCAGATCAATGTTGGCTATTGAGAGGTCACTAGTGATGCGAACTCCAGTGACAGTGACGATCGTAGGGGTAGGAAAATCGCGTGCAAGGATTTCCGCAATTTCGCGGTGCATCAATTTGGCAACGCGTCGCGTTCGCACACTCATGATATGGGTTACACTTCAAGGGTGCGTTTTGTCTGAACCATCTCAAACGCTTCAATTTGATCGCCGACCTTGATATCGTTGTATTTCTCCACACCAATTCCACATTCATAACCTGTAAGGACTTCCCGTACATCTTCCTTAAAGCGACGTAGAGATGCAAGCCGTCCTTTGTAGATGACGATTCCCTCTCTCAGTACATGAACTGTATCTGCGCGGCGAATTCGGCCTTCGGAGATATAACAGCCTCCAACAGCACCGATTTTAGGAACTTTGAACACCTCCCTCACTTCTGCAACTCCAATGATTTTTTCTGATTCTTCTGGTGTGAGGAGTCCTTCAAGTGCGTCTCGAATATCTTCAATTGCATCATAAATGATTGAGTACGTACGAATATCAATCTCCTCTCGCTCTGACGCAGATCGTGCACCGGCGGTAGGGCGAACCTGAAAACCGATGATCACCGCATCTGATGCAGAGGCAAGCATGACATCACTTTCGGTGATTGCACCTACACCAGCATGAATAATATTGACGGCGACTTCATCTGTAGAAATTTTATGAAGAGAATCACTGATAGCTTCTACAGAACCACCCACATCCGCTTTAATAATGAGATTCAGTTCATTAAAGTCACCGAGCGCCATTCTGCGGCCAACATCTTCAAGTCGGACATGTTTATATTGACGAATCTTCTGTTCACGCCAGATCTGTTGACGACGTTGGGCTATTTCACGGGCTTCAGATTCCTCTTTCATACCCGTTAGTTGATCTCCTACAGTGGGCTGACCAGGAAGGCCTAAGACCAGAGCTGGTTCGCTCGGCCCGACAGATTTAATCTGATTATCCCGCTCATCAAACATCGCACGCACACGCCCGCCATAGATCCCAGCAACGAACGGATCTCCCACTCTGAGCGTCCCGTTTTGAACAAGAACTGTGGCTACATTGCCCCGTCCTCGATCTAATCGGCTCTCAATTACAATTCCTTGAGCTTGGCGCTGAGGATTCCCTTTCAACTCCATCAGATCTGCTTCAAGAATTACTTTTTCAAGAAGATCGTCAATCCCCTCTCCTGTCTTGGCAGAAACGAATGCACATTGAACCTTACCCCCATATTGCTCAACTAAGACCCCATAATCCGAAAGCTCTTTCATTACACGCTGAACATCTGACTGATCTAAATCAATTTTATTTATGGCAATGATCAGAGGAACTCCTGCAGCTTTAGAGTGATTGATGGCTTCAATAGTCTGCGGCATCACTGAATCATTGGCTGCTACAACTAGAATGACTACATCGGTTACTTTTGCACCACGTGCACGCATAGCCGTAAATGCCTCATGACCGGGGGTATCTAGGAATGTTACTATACGATTATCCGTCAGAGATACCTTATAGGCACCAATATGCTGAGTGATTCCTCCTGATTCGCCAGCGGCAACGCTTGCGTTACGAACATAGTCAAGCAATGAGGTCTTTCCGTGATCTACATGTCCCATCACGGTCACTACTGGAGCACGGGGCATTAAATCTTCTGGGAATTCTTCCTCGGTGTCTATTTCCTCAGCACCAAATTCGGTTATAAATTCAATGGTATGATCAAATTCATCGGCCACATAGGCAATGGTATCAGCATCAAGGCGCTGATTGATGGAAACCATCATCCCCGAACTAAAAAGCATACTAATGATTTCCGTCACAGGGATACCCATCAAGTCGGCAAGCTCGCCAGTTGAAATAAACTCCGTAACTCTTATGTGACGGCTTTTTTCTTCTTGTTCAACCTCAACATTCATTCGCTCTTCAGCGCGTTGCTGACGACGTGCGCGCCTGCGTCGCTGACGTACTCGGTCCGTTCCCTGATCTAAACTTCTTAAGGTCTCTTGAACAGATTGACCGACAGCTTCCGAATCTACTTTAGACTTTCGCTTGCGCTTTGACTTAGTAGATGTGCTTTGATCTGTTGACTTATCTTCGGATTGAGCTACAGACTTCTGAGTTGATGGCACCTTCTTGCGCTTGCGTTTACGCTTAGTCCTTCGTCGTTTGGAAGGATCTTCATCGGTGTTGACAGTTGCAAGATCAATCTTACCAATAATTTTTGTCCCCTGAAGTTGGTATCTATCTGCTGAGAGAATTTCCTCTTCGTGAGATAATTCAGGTTCATCAATTTGGGCACCAGCCTCGTCCTCCGATTCTGATTGCTCAGTCCCCTGATCTATCTGTTGAGGTTCATCCTCTACTGTTTCAATCTCATCAGTGGATTCATCTGAGTCTAACAGGTGATCCACAACTTCCTCGGTAGCGGTAATAGAGGGGGATACCTGTTGATGATCCGAAATGTCCTCTTGATCAGAGCCAACTGACTCATCATCTCGTTCATCAGTAATCTCTTCTGAAATAGATTCATCCGATTCTTCTATGGTGAGATCTACCTCATCGGTGTCGTCCTCTACTGTTTCGGGTACTGAATCTGTTTCTTCATCAATGGTAATATCTGGTTCAGGTTCAGATATTGATTGAGCATCTTCATCCTCGGTGGGGATTTCGGATGGAATTTCTGGGGGTGTGACCTCTATTAGCTCCTCTTCTTCAATTTTGATGGATTCTTCTGCACGCTGCGCTTCTCTGATTGAGCGGAGTTCCACTACGCGTTCATGAACCTCGCGATCATCGGAATAATGCTCCAAGAGATCAAGGTACGCATCTTCGGAAGTAATGGCAGCCCTAATTCCTGATCCTGATAGAGCATCCGCATACCCATTCTCTTCCAAATAACTGACAATTGTGTCCGTTGTCCGGTTCAACTCCAGAGACACTTTATGCAGAGGAACCTTTTTGAATTTTTTGATTTTGTCAGTTGACGGCATCTAGGCTTTGTTGAGTTTACAGTGGGTAGAAAACCGCACTATAAATTGAATTCCTCCTCCAATTCTTCCTCCTCTTCCTCAAATTCAGACTTAATTGAATTCATGATTTGCTGCGCTAAATCTGCATTGAGTCCACTGCGACGAATCAGTTCATCAACGGATAACTGGAGAACTGCTTTGGCCGAATCACATCCAATTTCGCGCAATCTGTCAATAATTTCTCTAGAGAATTCATCTGCGAACTCTCCAATTTCTACATCTTCTTCATCTGCCGGAATTTCTCTGAATATATCTAATTCAACCCCAGTCATTCGGGCGGCAAGTCGGATATTGATTCCACCTTTTCCAATAGCTTGACTAACCTCATCGGCTTTTACGATGACTTTAGCTTTGGGTGGAGCAACACTATCATTGATAGTCACTGATACTGGTGTAGATGGTGATAAAGCACGTTTAATGAGCAGGATAGGATCTTCTGTCCACTCCATCACATCAATGTTTTCATTACTGAGTTCACGGACCACCGCGTGAATGCGATTGCCTTTGAGTCCCACACATGCCCCAACAGGGTCAATACGTTCATCGTGAGTGATGACAGCAACCTTTGCCCGATCTCCTGGCTCACGGACAATCAATTTGATTTCTACGATCGCTTCATCAATTTCTGGGACTTCTAATTCAAACAGGCGCTCCATCAGCTGTGGTGCGGTCCGGCTAATGATCACTTGTGGATTGCTACCTGCATCCCTGCGAACTTCCTTAACGATTGCACGAACCATATCCCCTTTCCGGTAACGATCTCTTGGAATCTGCTCTTCACGAGGCATGATCAGTTCTACCCGATTATGAATGACCAGTATTTCGCGGCGCCTAATCTGGTAGATTTCGCCAACAACTAATTCTCCAATGAGCTCTGAATATTCGTCATAGATATGTTCTTTTTCGTGATCTCGAATTCGATTATGGAATGTATAGCGAGCTGTTTGCACTGCGCGTCTTCCAAAATCAGAAACTGAGATTTCTTCAGCAACTTCATCTTCAACCTCATAATCATCTTCAATTTTGACCGCATCTTTAAGCTCAATTTGAGTCACTGGGTCAACAAGATCATAATTATCTACGACCTCACGTAGGTGAAGAATCTGCATGTCACCATGATCAGGATTGAAAATGATTTCAAAGGCTTCATCAGAGCCAAAACGGGTTCGAATCATGGCCCGCATGACATCTTCAACGATGAGTTGGAGGGAATCCCGGTCAATACCTTTTTCACGGGCAATCTCTGCAAATGAAGAAACAAGATCACTATTATTCATTACGAAATATCAAAGAATTATTACCATGGTAACTGAACTTTCGCCCAAAGGATATCTTCAAAAGGAATCTCAACCTCTGACTTACCATTTTGAATGTGGATCAAGGAGTCTTGGGCATCTACTAATTTTCCTTGAACCTCGGTGAATGACTCTTCATCTCTGCGATAGTGAACCCGTAGCTCACGACCGAGATGCTTACGGTACTGACGGGGAATTTTAAGGGAGCGATCAGCACCAGGGCTTGAGACATTAAGTGTATAAGGGCCTGGCATAATGTCTGTAGTCTCCATCAAAAATCCAATTTCTCGGCTAAGTTCTGCGAGAAGATCAACATTGAGAGAATCATCACTTTCAACAAAGACATCCACTGCGTGGGAGCCACGGCTACCACGAACGGAGAGATCCACTAAATACACTGGTCCCTTGCTCAGTAAGTCTTCAACTAAGGAGCGAACATGCTCCTCAAATCCAACCGTTTCCATAAGTGAATTATGTTAAAAACGCCCAGTCTCGCATTCGTGACGGGCGGAGTTCAAGTAATCATACAAAAAAAAGCCCTCAAATTGAGCGCCTCTCTACCGTCGAGCATCCAGAAGCAAGTAGTAGTTACTATGCGACTAGTTGCACAGAAAAGATTTTACGGAAGACTATGATTGTGGTTCCAATCAAACGAGAGTGGGTCTTCTCTCATTATCAACTGCTTCGGGATAATCTAATGTATAGTGGAGGCCTCGACTTTCTCTTCTCATTTGAGCACTTTGAATGATGAGGTAGGAAACAGCGATCAGATTTCGAAGCTCACAGAGTGGACTCGATATTCGTGTCCGATTATAAAATTCTTCTACCTCTTCATAGAGGAGACGGGTCCTACGCAGTGCACGGGCTAGTCTTAGATCGGAGCGTACAATTCCAACATAATTCCACATAGTTCGCTGTAACTCTTCCCGATTATGTGAAATCAGAACCCATTCACGTGGGAGCTCAGTCCCAGAAGCATCCCAGTCAGGGGTAGCTTCTTGGAAGATTCTATCTTTTGCGATTTGCGGTGCAACTTGAACAGCTCGTTGACCAAAAACCAATGCTTCTAATAAGGAGTTACTAGCAAGACGATTGGCTCCATGAAGTCCAGTGTAGGCTACCTCTCCGATGGCTAAAAGCCCCGCTATGCTGGTTCTAGCCATTGGGTCTGTTTGGACACCTCCACATTGATAATGGGCCGCAGGTACAACTGGAATTGGATCTTTCACTGGATCTATGCCGAAATTACGACATGTGTTGACAATGAGTGGAAACGCTTCTTCAGTTCTGGATGCTTCAAGATGAGAAACATCAAGTAAGACATAATCTTCTCCACGATGTTTGAGTTGATCATCAATAGCCCGAGCAACAATATCGCGTGGGGCTAATTCAGCACGTGAATCATATTGCTTCATAAAGGCATCTCCACTCTGATTCAAAAGGATGCCACCGTGACCACGAACTGCTTCGGAGATGAGAAATGCTCGTCCTTTATGAGTGCTACCCTGATACAGCGCTGTTGGATGGAATTGAATAAATTCCATATTTGCGACGCGTGCTTTTGCCCGATAGGCCATTGCTACACCGTCTCCAGTGGCAATGGGAGGGTTTGTGGTATGCTGATAGACTGCGCAACAGCCTCCTGTTGCTAATACGGTGACACGGGCCAGAAAAGTATGAATGATTTCGTTTTTTTCGTCAAGAATATATGCACCGTAGCAATTGATATCAGGCCTCAATTTTGTCACATGTTGTCCAAGATGATGATCGGTAATTAGATCAACGGTGTAATGATAGTCTAATACGGTGATGTTAGGATGTGACATCACTTTATCTAACAGCACCCGATCGATCTCACGCCCCGTGGCATCTTTTGCGTGAAGTATTCTTGGGCGTGCATGGCCCGCTTCACGCCCAAGATGTAACTGTCCATTACTTTGCGTGAAGGTCACTCCCATTTCAATGAGAGATTGAATTTCTTTGGGTCCTTCTGTGATCACATCACGGACAATATCAATATCACATAGGCCAGCACCTGCTGTTAGAGTGTCATGACTATGACTATCTACGGAGTCATTTTCGTCCCAGACACCTGCAATGCCACCTTGGGCATAATTTGTATTTGATTCTGCGGTTTCTTTTTTCGTGATGATTGCAACTGTGGACTGATCAGCCACTCCAAGAGCAAACCATAAACCGGCGATACCACTTCCTAGAACGAGATAATCGTACTCGTGACGGGTAGCCATTAATTATTGTAGTAGAAATGCTTTGATGAATTGATGAAGATCACCATCCATGATTGACTGAACATCTGGTATTTTAAGTTCAGTGCGATGATCGTTGACCATGGTGTAGGGTTGGAAGACATAAGATCGTATTTGACTTCCGAAGTCAATTCGTTTCTTTTGTGATTCCCGCTTATTTTTTTCCTCTTCTTGGATGGCCAATTCTAGTCGATAAACTCGGCTTTTAAGCATGGTCATTGCACGCTCTCGATTCTGAAGTTGGCTACGCTCTTCGGTACATTCGGCAGCGACACGAACCTGTTCGCCATTGGAGAGGGCCCCTTCCCAGATCAAACGCACACCTGTATCAAGTTTATTCACATTTTGTCCCCCTTTACCCCCTGAGCGAAACGTTTGTAGTTCAATGTCTGCTGAACGTAGATCAATTTCGATGCTGTCATCGATTTCTGGATAGACAAAGACGCTAGCGAACGATGTGTGTCGGCGAGAATTTGAATCAAATGGAGAGATCCGAACTAATCGATGTACGCCGGATTCGGCTTTAAGATACCCATAGGCATAGTCTCCTTGAATACTTAGGGATGCACTCTTAATTCCAGCGCCTTCTCCGGGTTGATGCCCAAGAAGGAGAATCTTAAATCCTTGTCGCTCGGCATAGCGGGTATACATCCGCAGAAGCATTTCGGCCCAATCTTGGCTTTCAGTGCCTCCAGCCCCAGGGTTAATCGTCAAAATGGCATTACGTTTGTCATCTCCGCTTGAAAGCATGCTTCGCAGTTCTAGGGATTCTAGGGATTTAAGCAATGCATTGCAGGATTCTGCAATCTCTGCATCAAGATCTTCGGATTCTTCCTCTGAAAGTTCAATCAGGACGGATATATCTTCGGCGTGATCTTTAACTGTGCGATAATTATCTATCCACGCATTTTCTGAGGCGATGGCCCGTTCATTATCTTGGGCGGCTTCTGCATTATCCCAGTAGTCTGGAGCTAATCGTTTCTGACTGAGTTCTTCAACTTTCTCAGACCGTTTATCAACGTCAAAGATAGCCTCCGAGCGCATAGGCGCGCTCCAGTAAATTTTCAATTTCTGGTTTAGAAAGCATTCATGGAAGGTGAAATTTTAAGATTAAGGGACTGATTGACTTATTCGTTTGACAGTATATACTGGCTTATATGAGAATCAATGAAGACATATATTCCATTGGTCAAACACCGAATATGTTAAAGTAAAATCTATGAACTTTGATGAACTATTCTTCTTGTAGATTTAAGACATTGATTGTTTCAAAATAGAATAAGAAGTTACAGTAGGTTTTCAGAAAGACTCTCTTTTGGTCAAACCAATAGCCGCCGTGTGTTGCGCTAATTGTAAGTGATATGATAATTTAGTTACGATAAGATATTGGCCCGAAAGTCGGCGGATCTGGATTCTGAAGTTGCAGTGATTCAATCCACAGACAGAGTTTGTTTATTTAAGACAATGTAATATTCAATTTAGCCGTTAAACTCAATCGTAAATTTTAGGTTTAGTTTGACTAAATTTTGGCTTTGAACTACAATTCTATCGTGATATATGGTGAGTTTGATGTATTAGGTGAAAGCATCAATTGGCTTCCAAGAATCTCTGAAATGCTATCTTGAATTCTTGTTGATTTTCATGATTGAAAAATGGTAACCCGTACACTATATATTTGTCCTCTTGAAAAATTTCCTGTATTTCGTCTCGCCATTGAATTTCGGTCAGAAAGTCCTGCTTCCAGCTGTCATGTGCAATTAGGTGTTTTCCCTTCGGTTCAATAAATAACTGGAGCACCTCACCAACTTCTGAGCCTTTTTTTCTTAAAAAGAGAATAAAATCAGGTTCAAACCCTTTTCCTTCCTGGAAAGAGTATAGTTTAATAGCCTTCTCATTTCTTAGAAGAAAAAATTCTTCATAATTCTGCTTAAGTTTATTTGACTTATGATAAAGAAATTCAATGAAGCGTTTTTCTTCTTCAGTTCCATAGATGTTATCATAGGCATACCAATCTTGATCAGTCGGATTAATCAGATTGAGATCCTTTACTTTGCTTTCTTTCCAAGATAGCCCATGTTCTTTTTCACCTGCTGTAATACTCATTTTAATTGTTTTGTCGGTAAAGCAATCACTTATTTTAACTTTTGTGGCTTTAGTGCTCCCGACAAATTCTCTACTCCGACGTTTTAAATTTACTTCAATCTGGTTGAGCACATATTGTGCGATCTTTATCTTCTGATGACTAGTCAGATTATTAAGGTCTTCTGGTATCCCACGAACTTGAATCTATACCTTTCCCAGATATGAATCCATAGTCTGAAACTCAGAAACACTCTTAAGCTTAGGAAAATAATTTTTCAGATTGACAAAGTGAAAAAACTCGTTGGAATCCATAGCAAAATCAAGAATGGGCTTACTGAAACTTGCAATACTAAAATCTTCTGCATTGACTTCTTCATTACTGGGCTGATCTTGATTTTGTCTACTATCAAAGGCTGACATTTCATGTACTATCCCAGTGGCCAATGGTCGAGGAAAAATAAAATATTCTGCAATTTCGTACGAGCTTAAACTATCGGCATTGTAGCGCGAATATTTCGCTTCCTTCTTATTTACCAATACATAGCCAATTTTATAAAATTTTGACTCTTTAAAACTTTCTTTAAGGCGAAGAGATACAGATTCGTTAATTTCATCTACCATTCCTGTTTTAATGAGGGCACGCTTAATTTCATCGATGTATCTTGGGTTATGAGAGCAGTGATAATGTAGTTCTTCTAAAATTCTTAGAGGATGCTGTAAATTATTATCATATTTGCGCTTTTCAGGTGAGGACTCTGAAAGATTCGCGTCCGTAAATGGGAAATATCTAGCCCCCCTTCCAATTAGTTGTGCCTCCGAAATAGTGGTTCTCCCTGGGTTGGTACCCCTACTATCGCGAGTGTTATATAAGCGCACAATGTCAAAAAGATTTAATACATCCCACCCTTCATTTAACTTATTAACTGCAAAGATTACACGAATATCGTTATTGCGATTTTCTAAATTGTTTAGGTCAATCTGTAGTTCTTCAAGATCCTTTAGTTTATTCACATTTACAATTTTTCCATCTCCAAAATCTCCCTTTAACTCCAATGCAAACTCATCCATTTCTACATGTGCGATCTTATTGATATATTGAAAAGCTCGGGAGACTGAGTCTTCTTGAGAAGATGATTCCCATACATCCTTAAGGTTTTGCCCAGTCAAATCGCTGATCATTGACTTGAATAATGATTCATTTTTTGCTGACTCAGAAATCGTTTTGGACTTCATTAAGATCACTGGTTTACAAAAAATCCCATGCTTTTCGGCCACTTTCAGCCTATATTGACTCAATACTATCGCTTGCATCATTCGCTCAAGTGGTTCTAAGTCTGCTTGCCTCAATTCAACATCTTTTGAATATCCATCACGTCTGAAACTAATTAATTGATAGTCATACAAAACCTTATCATTATATTTTTTCTTAATTGCGGAATGCTTCAGATCTGCAGTTGCAGTGAATTCAAGAAGAATGTTATTGGGGTGTTGTTCAAAAATTGAAGTAACCGTGTTTTCCCAGCTTTTTTGCTGTTTATCTTCACCATCACTCAATTTATTTTTTGTAAGTGTATTTAGATGATGTGCTTCATCTGAGATCATAACTGTTTTGAATTCCGTAAAATCCTCAATTGTGACTGCATCTTCTTTGGGATTAAGTATTCTTGTATGTAACCCTTGAATAGTAGTAAAATGGATATTGATTGTTTGACTGTTAACTGATTCAAAATTATCCACTGCTATGACCTTGACAGGCTTGCCTTCCATTTTTATGTTATGATTGAAAAGATATTTAGGAGATATTTCGTTTAGAAAATTGTCCTTAGTCTTTTCTATGATCTGATTTGAATTCACAAAAAACAGAAAATTTCTATAGCCACGTTGATAGAGATCAAGGATTAGTGCAGCCATCAAAATTGTTTTGCCGCTTCCCGTTGCCATATGAAAAAGGAGATGGGGATTAGATGAATTAGCTTCTGGATCAGAATTGCAATAATAAAGCCATCGCTTCAATGCTTCAATCTGATATGGTCTAAGATCAATCCTTTTTGCCAGATTTCCAGTAATTGTATCGGGTACATCAATATTATTGAATGCACCTCTGTGGGACAATGAATCATAATCTTGAGCGAGAGTAGACATTGTGTTAGATACCATAGAATTTTCTGGTTATATCTGCATCTTCATTTGAAATTGAATGATTTTCATCACCTAATGAATTAAGATTAACATAAATATGATTGGCATCCAAGCAATCTATCAATAAGCGTTTGGCATCATTTAAGGATAACTTGGCAAACTCAGTCTCGTCAAAAGAAGACATGTCCGAATGACAACATAGAAATCCAGTTTCTTGCATTTCGCGTTTGATTGACTTTAATGTTGAAATCTTATCTGCCACCCCAATTCGATTAATCAATGCTGAATTAGAATCTGCAAGTTCTGCATAAATGAATGAGCCTCCCCCGTTCCAACCAACGGCCTCTGAAATACCTCCTTGCTCACCTTCAACGACTTTTATCAAGCGCATTTTTGTCAGATCTGTTATATAATCCATCTGTTCAATTGCAATCCACTGTCTCCCCATTTTGTGGGCTACTGCTGCAGTAGTTCCAGATCCTGCAAAAAAATCCATCACTATCTCTCCAGGGTCGCTTGCAATTTCTATGATGCGAGAAATTGTTTCCTCGGGCTTTGGATATGTGAAAGACTGCTTACCCATAAGGGTTTTTAGTTGCAAAGTTCCTCTCTCAGAATTTACAAGTTTATCTGCCCAGACAGATCGTACCATTTTACTGGTTTTTCGATATTTTTCAAATATTCTATATTGACCATCTCTTTTCTGTCTAGCAACAAGGTTATAATTTAGATTTTGCTCTGACTTGACCTTCCCCCAACGCCAGACAGTTTGAATTCCTTGTGACTTTGCTGGCATTACCCGAGCCCAGCCCTCTATGTAATCAAGGCTCATCCGATGCAACCCATTATCGTCAGCATTATATGGATCAACATAAAAAGGATAAACTAGATTTGGCCTATTATTTTGATTAAATTTAGTGTTTCGATTCCTCAATTCCCTTAATTCAAAGCCACCAATTTCGTCGTAAAAGGGAAATTCTTTCTCAGGATTATTAACCCAATTCAATGAAGAGTTTTGACTCACGGCATAACACATGACATATTCATGCATATTTGCGATTCCACCATAGTCTCTACCCGCAGGATTGTTCACGACAACAATTGATTCAATAAATTTCTCATTGCCCATCAATTCGTCCATAAGAACTTTCAGATAGGCAAACTCATTTCTATCACAATGAACAAACATAAACCCATCATTAGCGAGTAATTCTCTGGCAACTTCAATACGATTCTTAATGAATGTCAGCCATGAAGAATGATTGAACCGATCATTATATCGAAACCCGTCATTGCCAGTGTTGTAGGGTGGATCGATATAAATCAATTTCACTTTTCCCGCATAACGATTCTTGATTGAGTGAAGGGCTAATAGATTATTCCCCTTGATCAACAAATTGTCATCATCCCTTACTTCATCCACTGCACTGGAAATTACCCCCCCCCATTTTTCAAGATCTACGCTCCACCGCTCCCATCTAGTCAATACCTTTGGCTCAAAAAGCCTTGTAATGTCATCTGGGGATAATATTGTGTTCCAAAATACTTCATTTCTACCTTTGTCCTCCTTTGTCATACTGCCCTCCAAAACACAGTCCTTATAGGGCCATGTCAGTACTACATTCTGTGACTGGCTTAAATGATTGCCCTGCTCATCCACTAATCCGATACGATTCTTAAATGCAGTATAACTATCTGGAAGAAATGTCTTATTTGATACAAAACTTTGAAATTTGACCTTATCAAAAACCAATGTTCCATCTACTTCAACAAAAAAATGTGACTTGATTCTTTCAGACTGAATCAACAATTTAATTAAGCTTGGATCTAGACGCAGAGCAGCTTCAATTACAACATTCCTGAGAATTTTTCCATCTGAAATATATATTGGATCGGATTGTAATAATTGCTCTAAATCATGAAGTAGATTTTGCCGATTCAATGACAAAGTCTTATTGATATTTTCATTGCCTGCTATCTGTGCCATACTACGACTTAATTCTATTAGTTTTGTATAACAATATTAATCATTTCCCTGCCCTGATATAAAACTTAGGCATAGTTATTTAGCTCCAGTATTGCTTTCCATTTTCTTTGCAATTAGTTTGATATACGCTGTGGATAATCTGTACTTTTCAGCCACAAATTTGGGTTTCAAGCCATCGGCAAGGTCTGTAATGATTGCCTCATTACGACTCGCTCTTTCGTCTTTTGTAACAACATGCCTCAAACCCATCTTCGCTTCAAGATTTCTGACTGTTTCAAGTCTGATTCCATATTTTTCAGAAACTTCTTGATAAGATAAACCATTCTGAAGATCTTCGGCTATCTTCTTATGTTGTTTTTTTCGCTCATCTCTGGTCATGACTCGCAATACCCCAGACTTAATCCCTATTTGACGAATAGTACTGGATGATAATTTGTACTTTAATGTTAATTCCTTATGAGTCATCCCTGCCTTTAGATCATTCACAATTAAGGAGTCCCTTCTATCTCTCTCTTCTTGGTAAAGTTGAGGATTGGAAGATTTAATGGAGGGTTCTATCAGTCCCAATTTTTTTCCAATATTTACGACTTGATGTCGTTTTAAATCATGCTTTAATGTAATCTCCTTTATGGATTTACCTTCCTTTAAGTCCTCTTCGACCGCCTTATTTAATTTGACCCTTTCTTCATGACTCAACCTCGGAATAACACCGCCTTTTTTTCCAACACTTCTCACAGTCCACTCAGTCAATCCGTACTTCACAGCAACCTCACTGGTGTGCATCCCTCGTTTGAGATCTCTGACAATTTTATTATTTCGCTTCTTTCTGTCCTTAGATGACACTGCTTGTGGAATTACTCCAAATTTATGACCAATAATCTTAACAGTGCTTAGTGATAATTTGTACTTTTGACATACGTCCTTTATGTTCAAACCTTCCCGTAAATCACTGGCCACAAGTTGATTGCGAGATTTTCGTTCCTCAGATGACAATCGTTGAAGGCTTTCCCCCGAACGCTTTGTTAAATTATTTTTACGAGAGATCACCTGGACTTTACCCGTTGATACTCCATACTTTTCACTGATTTCCTTCTTATTCATGCCACTCTGGAGATCCTTAAGTATCTCACCATCACGTTCTAATCTTTCCTTTATCGTAAGCTTTTTGATGGCTCCCATCTTTATCCCGATGTGACGCACACTTCCCACGGCTAATCCATACTTTTTGGCAACGTCACGCAAACTCTTTCCTCTCAATAATTCCTTAGCAATTTGATGATGACGCAGTTTACGTTCTCTCCTTGAAAGGAACTCAATGCACCCCATCTCCACTCCTATATTATGAATAGAGATTAACTTTAAACCATACTTTTTAGCCACTTCTTCTTGACTCATCCCAGCTTGAAGATCTTTAGCAATTTTCTGATTCCGAGATTCTCGAGCTTTTTTTGCAGAATTAGCTTGTATCACACCTTGAGCGATCCCAATCTTACTCACAGATGAGTAGCTAAGTGAATATTTTAAAGCCACTTCTTTGATCTTCATTCCTGCGCGTAAATCCTCGCAAATTTTTTGATTACGGATTAACCGCTCTTCCTTACTTATTTGATTAACATCAAAAATAAATCTGATTATCGGTATGCTCAGATCGTATTTTTTGGCCACAGCATTAATATCTACCCCTGCGTTTAAATCCGTCATGATCGCCTTGTTTCGGGTAGCGCGCTCTTCTATGGATAATTTTCGATTCATCTTTTTATGCTCTTTACTTGATAGATAAATTGGAGGAACAAATGATTTGTTTTTTTCATTCACTGGGCTTTGACATTAAGCGGATATCAAAAAATCATTCTTCATTGGAATTAATTCTGCTCTGATTTTAACCAACTTCACTTGACTAAAATCATCACTCTTCAAATTATTGCATTGACTCAGGACGCAATATTTTAGAGACAAAATATAAGCTTTAATCATGAAAATTCAAACAAACGCATCATCTCACTCTACAGTGTGATGCTGTCAATTAAGAAGAATTTAGGCAACACGCTATTCACCGAACTTCATCAAAATAAACTCAGAATATATTTGATTATGCTCTGAATCATTAATTGGATAATTCGTTTTCGGACTCCCATGCCACAATCATCAATGTATTTGTCTCTCGGAGAAATCCTATATCAGTTTATCTCAGAGGGCTTGTTCTAACGGAACTACATTATCTAAATAGTTTACCAATCAGAAAACACCCATGAGAAATCACACCAGCGGCCAGCATGCAAGATAATTCTTATCCATACCTTCACGAGAACAATCCTGATGGATCACATGATTAACAACGCCCCATCGACTGCATCAAATGGGAGCGACTTTTATAGTTGTCCTAGAACCTGTCATAGGGGAAAGTTATCAGAATGCCAAATAAATGACTTTAATCTACAGGGTTCAGCTTTGAAATAATCTCATTATCAACGGTCGAAAAGCGGCTCCGAACGCTCCACCTGACGACCCGACTATGATTCCAACCAAAATGGTAGCTACAGGAACTAGTCCACTAGGGATTCCCCCAAATAATGCGCCCATGATATCCATTAATCTCTGAGTCGGTTCGGGGGCCACGATAAAGGCATGTATCACAAAAGCCGCCCAACTTAATCCAGTTGCAATCCCCCCAACAATCCACGCATGCTCAGCGCGATACAAACCTACGGCGATACCACCACCAATACTCCATGCCCATCCAAGAATTAAATGCAACAACATCGCTACAATGAAGCCAAGCCATAACCTAAACTGAAGAAAAATCATCTACTATTTGAGTATTTATTTACAAAATGAGTAATGCGCCTACCTGCCTCAACAATTTTTTCATCCGCAGTGGCATAGGAGCATCTTACGAATCCTGCCCCACTAGGACCAAAAGCATCACCGGGTACAACCGCCACTGATTCTTCATGAATCAATTTTTCTGCAAACTCCTCTGAAGTTAAACCTGTAGGACGAATATCTGGAAAACAATAAAAAGCTCCTTCGGGTTCAAAGGTCGGAAGGCCTGCTGATCTTAAACTATCTACAAGTACTCTTCTTCGCTTATCATAGGCCTGCCGCATTTGCTCAACATCTGGTCCACAACTAATTATCGCAGCTAATGCCCCATACTGGGCCATGGTGGGGGCGCTCATAATCATATATTGATGAATCTTATATAGCCCCTCATAAATTGCTGGGGGAGCAACCAAAAATCCAAGCCGCCATCCAGTCATCGCATAGGCCTTTGAAAACCCACCCAGAATGACACTACGTTCACGTAATGATTCTACTGACCACGCACTTGCATGGCCCTTTTCTTTTGCATCTCCATAAATGAGTTGATCATAGATCTCATCCGATACTATTAACAGATTATGCGCCTCAGCAATCTCAGATATTTGTTCAAGAGTTTGATGGCTCAGAATGGCTCCCGTAGGATTATTAGGATATCCGATAAAGATCATGCGTGTCTTTGAAGTGACCCGACTTGCGATATCGTCAGCGGTTACCTCAAAGTTTTTTTCAGCTCTCGTAGGTACATAGACTACTTTACCATGAGCAAATTGGGCCACAGGAGCATAAGAGACAAAACACGGCTCTGGAATTAGAACTTCATCACCTGGCTTAATTAGAGATAACATCGCTAACTGCATTGCTTCACTCGCGCCGACGGTAATTAAAATCTGATCAGCATTGACTTGATAATTATACAATTTGAATAAGTGCTCAGCGATCGCATCGCGTAATTCAATGAGACCTGCATTTGAAGTGTATCCAGTCTTTCCAGCAGCAAGTGAAGCAACCGCAGCATCAATGATGGGGGTTGGCGTAACAAAATCTGGTTCTCCAATTCCAAGGGAAATCACATCATCCATTGTCGCTGCAATGTCAAAGAATCGGCGAATTCCGCTGGGGGGAATCGCTTGAATATGTTCTGGAAGCATTGTCATTAAGAAAACCTTACACCTTGGGCTAAAGGGAGTTCTTTACCGTAATTGACGGTATTGGTCGCTCTCCTCATATAATTTTTCCACGAATCAGATCCACTTTCACGCCCTCCTCCAGTGTCTTTTTCTCCACCAAATGCTCCACCAATCTCAGCACCACTCGTGCCAATATTAACATTTGCAATTCCGCAATCACTACCAGCCGGACCGCAGAATAATTCGGATTCTTGGACGCTGCCAGTGAATATAGCACTAGAAAGACCCTGAGGTACGGAATTTTGAATATTGATCGCATCTACTAATTCATCATATTCATGGACATAACAAATCGGTGCAAACGTTTCCGTTTGAACAATAGGTGCTTCATGGGAGATTTCAATCAGTGCAGGTTGAACATAGGCTCCACCTAGGGGAATATCTTCTGTGACACGCTCTCCACCATGAATCTTACCCCCTTCGCTTATGGCACGTTTAAGGGCAGCGTTCATTGCATCGGCAGCATCTTCATCAATCAGAGGCCCTATAAGTACATCTGACTTTCGTGGATCACCAATCTTGATTGATGCCCATACTTCAATCAGTTTACTCACCAACTTCTGCTTTATACTTTGATGGACAATCAATCTACGAAGAGTTGTACACCGCTGACCAGTCGTACCAACCGCTGCAAAGGTGATGGCTTTGACAGCGAGGTCTAAATCTGCTGTTGCCGTAACGATGAGTGCATTGTTTCCACCAAGTTCCAATAAAGAACGTCCAAGTCGCGCAGCAACGCGTTGGCCAACAGCACGCCCCATTTCAATGGATCCAGTCGCAGAAATTAGGGGTAACTTTGGGTGATCTACCAAAGCTTGTCCAGTTTCACGGCCACCCAATGCGACACTGCTTAACGCATCAGGTGCATCGTTAAAGTCACGAACAACCCTCATCAATAGCTGATGGCTGGCCAATGCCGTTAACGGGGTTTTTTCAGAGGGCTTCCAAACAACTGGATCCCCGCAGACCAGTGCTAATGCTGCATTCCAAGACCAGACGGCAACCGGGAAATTGAATGCAGAAATCACACCAATTGGCCCCAAAGGATGCCATTGTTCCATCAATCGATGATCAGGGCGTTCGCTTTGTATTGTAAGTCCATAGAGTTGACGGCTCAATCCAGTTGCAAAATCACAGACATCAATCATCTCCTGCACTTCACCTTCAGCTTCCGATTTAATTTTCCCCGCCTCTAAGGTAACCAAGGCCCCCAATTTCTCCTTGTATTCTCTCAATACCTGTCCATACTGGCGGACTAATTCTCCACGGCGCGGAGCGGGAACGATTCGCCACTCAAGAAAAGCTTTATGGGCCGATTCACATGCTAAATTTACTTCTGATAATGTCGCTGAACCAACCTGTTGAATCACACTACCATCAATCGGAGAGCTGACTTGATGCCGAGGTCCATTGCCAAGTTGATTGTTTGATCCAATCAATAATCCGGGTCCTATATCTGAAATTTCTAATGAATCAAGCAGCGTTTGGTTATTCATAATCTAATTGGATAAGAAGGGTGTCATTACTATCAATACTCAAATTGAACATGAAAAGAAAGTATTTTGATTTATATATTAAGTGCATTCAGTATCCTCCATTCATCGGATGATACTACAATACTCAATCCGTAAGATAATGACCCAATTGAGGAAATATTGCTGAGGTGAGAATTAGTCTCTGTCCACAAAATCATAGATAAACAGCGTGATTTGTTTTTTCTATCAAAAAGACTTTTGTACTCATATGATTATTAACAGGTGAACTTTACAATATTGCATAGAAATTCAAATATTCCTTACATCTCATTCGTGGAGATTCTATTGAAAAATGGTTACTATCTTGAATGGTTTAAGAGTTTAATTGTTTAGCTTTGATAAATGTCATGATGCTTATAGAATAGGATCAGATATCAATGTCAATATAATGACAATTCTGATAACTTTGTATGGAGCCTTGAGATAGATCAAGGTAACAACCGAGAATGATCCGAAGGCCACTGCCACTCAATGAAGGTTAGCTCTGACTGAATTCTATCTTCATATGCCAACTCTACTCCAATTCTCATCACTGAATGACTTGCTTCGGTAGATCAACTTGTTGGCTCCAATCAACGCTTCATATACTTTGAATGATCAGTGAAAGGGATCCTTACCACATCAACAATGATCACGCACATAAAACCAATTTGATGTGCACCACAAATAATGGTTATAACCGAGAAATAGCCCTCAAAAGCTCTCAGGAGGATTGACCGACTGCTCCCCATTGAAATGATTTAGCTACACCTCACTAGATTGGTTCAAAATCAGATATATAGCTCGTATTCTAATTTGGGCTAAAGCTGACTTGTCATCTATTTTTTTAACTTGACAATTAGGAGATGCCATCATGTGGCGTGGCTATTCAAGTTTGCAGATTCGTGCCGTTGCTTATGAGGAGTTGGATGCCATAGGTAAAATAAACTGGTAGAAAATCCGTCTGTACAGACGGTTGATTGAAGCGTATTTTTCCAGTACTGCGACTCATAAATCGGAAAAAACTATAGTAGGTTTAAATGCGATACCCATCAGAAATTTCTTTAAATTTGTGATGGATCTGCATACAATTTATTGTTAAAGTATATTTATGGCTACAGGGCAGACCGAGCCCAAGGGGAGGAATTGATTGCAGAATCTTGGATGGAATCATCCTGATGAATAATCTAAGATGCATGACTGTCGGTCACGCATAGCAAAAATAAGGCAATTAGAATAACTACATTATGAGTAACAGATTCATCAAACCCCTGGCACGGATGCCTGAGGATATAGTTTGGGAATCCACTGAAACTACTCAAAGTCGACAATTCCCAAGTAAATAAATGCAAATATTCCCATTAGAAAATAGCATTGAGATAACGGCTAAATATCGGAATGATTATTTAATCATCGTCTACCCATAATACACAATTAACAGATCCTGATTACATCACGAAACGATAAATAAACCAATCAACACAATGAGTCAAACTGACTCAATGGAAACCTTACCACATGACAAGTTGACTTTAATATTACCCAGAGATTCAACTGGATAAGATCGGTCAACAAGACGTGTTTGAGATCATACTATGACGGGTATCAACTACCCCTTAGTGAACTAAGAATCAGTCTTTGATTCTTCTTTCTTTTTAGCCTTCTTGGAAGTATCTCTGTTGCTCTTTGATTTGGGTTGCTCTGACTGATTGGAATCATCTGTTTTAGGTTTTATCTCAGATTTTTCAGAAGATTCTTCCTCAGATTCATCAGAAGGCGCTTCCTCAGATTCATCAGAAGATTCTTTTTCTTGTTCTTCAGACGATTCTTCATCAGGAGTGAGAGAATCTTCAACCTCTGGTTGCTCACTAGCAGATGCCTCTTCCGTCTCGTTCTCATCAAGAACAACATCCTCTTTCTTTAATGAAGACTCTTCTGCCGTAGCAGCCACTTCTTGATTCTGCTCCTCCACTTGCATCTTTTCCTTAATGGATTCTAATCCACTAAGTTCTCCAATAGTCGTAGGACCACTCGCAACCTTTTCTCGCTTCTCATGACGGCGGACCGCTCTTTCCTCTTGACGTCGCTCTGCACGCTTCGCTCGCTGTTCATTTTGACGCGCTCTTGCCTCCTTTTGTCTCTCTTTTGCAGTTTCACTCATGATGATCTCTTTCTTATTCACATCAAGGCGAATTACTCTCAAATCAAGCATATCCCCCTCCTGATAGGGAGGAAAACCACCACTTTCATATTTGTTCTTGAGCTCACTTCCAGGAACAAACCCCTCAACCTCAAGAGGCAGTTCCACTGCTAATCCTTTACGATCTATGCGAATAACCTTCCCTTTGTGATCAGATCCCTTCTCATAAACCATTGACAGATTCGTCCATGGATTCGTTTCTATTTGCTTATGCCCTAAAGCAATACGTTGGCGCTTTTCGTCAACATCAAGAACAACCACTGATATATCCTGCTTCCTTTTGATCACCTCACTAGGATGACGAATATTTTTTGTCCAAGATAAATCAGACACATGAACCAAACCATCAATGCCAGGCTCAATTTCTACGAACGCACCAAAGTGTGTCATGTTACGAACACTGCCTCGCAGAACTGTACCCGGAGGATAACGTAAGGCAATTCCTTCCCAAGGATTCACCTCAAATTGCTTCATCCCCAGTGAAATTTTTTGGGTATCATGATCAATACTTAATACAGATACCTTGACGATTTGGCCTAATGAGACTCGCTGCGATGGGTGACGAATATTTCCAGTCCAACTCATCTCGGAAACATGGACAAGCCCTTCAATGCCCTGCTCAAGTTCCAGAAATGCACCATAATCCGTAATTGATACCACCTTGCCTTCAACTCCCTGCCCCGGCTTGTAACGTTCTTCTATATTATCCCATGGATGTGGCTGTAACTGCTTCAAGCCCAAAGAAATCCTCTGACGCTCCTTATCATATTCCAATACAACGACCTTAATCTCTTGATCAAGCTCTAAAATTTCAGTTGGATGCGAAACCCGCCCCCAAGTGAGATCCGTAATATGAAGTAGACCATCAACACCTCCTAAATCAACAAAGACTCCAAAGTCCGTGATATTCTTTGCAACGCCTTCCAAGACCTGCCCCTTCTCCATCGTTGCCAGGATGCTCTCTCGTTGAGATGCAAGCTCTCGTTCAATCAACGCCTTGTGTGAGACAACAACATTTTCATTCTCAGCATTGATCTTTACGATCTTGAATTCCATCTTTACATCAAGATAAGAATCAAAATCACGTACAGGCCTGACATCAATTTGAGATCCCGGCAAAAATGCCTCCAACCCGTCAAGTAAATTAACCGACATTCCCCCTTTGATTCTCCGAACAATGACACCCTCTAAGATAGTCCCATTTTCATAGGCTTCCTCTACCCGCTCCCAGCGCCGAATCTGCTCAGCCCTATCTTTACTTAAAACAAGTTGTCCATGATAATTTTCCAATCGCTCCAGATATACCTCAACTTCATCTCCCTCAGAAACTTCACCATCAAACTCACCCTTGGAAATCACCCCATCGCTCTTGAATCCTATATCAATGACAACATCCTTCTCACCAACTGAAATAACACGTCCAGTAACGATCTCATCTTGAGAAACCTTACTTAATGACCCATCAATTAACTTCACCAGATCATCGGAATGCGTGTGATCCGCTTGGGTAGATTCTGTTTCCTGCTCAAGGCTGTCTAGAGTAACAAGTTCGCCAAGAATTTCGCCTGTGTATCCAATTCGGGCATTACGGTGTTCAACACCCTCATCATGGTGAGTCGCTTCTGTATCTTCAGAAGATTCTTCAGTGCTAATGCTGGATTCGTTATCCGAGACAACTTCACTTACTGGCGAATTCTCTTCATCATCGGAGTCAAGGACTAATTCATCTTCTGGATTTACATCACTCTCTTGCGCTGAGGAAGGAGCATCGCCCGCCAGATTCAATTCTATTGAATTATCTACTGACTCACCATCGGTCGACCCTGCATCTTCAGTAACGGATGTGCCTTCATTCTCTTCTGTCACAACATCGGATGAATCGTTGTCTTGGTTAATTGGTGTGGTTTTTGCCTCCTCATCGGAAGCTTCATTCGTGGTTGTTTTGTCTTCTGACATAAATGTGACTTAGCCTGATAGTAGCAGATGTCCCTCCGTAACATCAACATCAGGATTATTTTAAGTTAAATGACGAGACTGCTAGAGGAATTGACTGAAAATCAAACAGTACGCCACGACAACCAACTCTTACGAATCGTCCACTTTTATTGTTCCAATATGATCAAGGATCATCTGGACTTGCTGATCAACCGTGAGAAGATCTGTATTGATTTCCGTTGCTCCTGATGCTTTTTTTAGTGGGGCAATTTTTCGATTAATATCTTGATAATCCCTCTTTGCAATGGCATCATGCACCTCTTGATATGATGTAGTGGTCCCTTTCAGTTCTAACTCATCAACTCGCCGCTGTGCCCTCACCTCTATTGAAGCGGTCACAAAAAATTTATGATCTGCATTACGAAACACAACCGTTCCCATATCGCGTCCAACTGCAATAATTCCAGGATCATCCCCATATTTTTTGCCAAATCCTCGCTGGATTTTGAGAAGCCAATCCCGAACAGACCGCAACTTAGCGATATGACTAGAAACCACTGTAATCTTAGATGAGTGAAGTAGCGATGTCACATCAATGCTCTCTAAAAAAACCTTCATGATCGAATCAGAGCAATGAGCATCCAACTTTAATGTGGGTAGAAATTCAGAAGCCCTATATTCACTAAATTCTATATTATGTTTCAGAAATCCTAATGCGACTCCCCGATACATCAGACCCGAATCCATGTATACCATACCCGAACGTTCAGATACCATATGCGCCGTGGTGCTCTTTCCAGACGCGGCAGGACCGTCAATTGTAATGATCACTTCAACTTAAAATGCGAAAACTCCGTCATGAAGAAATTCCTCGGCGCTCCACCGAAAATGTTCTCAAGATACCCCGACATCCCATTACGGTTTTACTTGATAATATTCGATCAATCCACAATGTTGGATCTATATTTCGTACTTCAGATGGTGCATTCATTGAACGGATCATTCTTGGTGGAATTACAGCAACCCCAGATCATCCCCAAATGCATAAGACTGCACTCGGTTCACAGAATATAGTACCATGGAACTACGAATCCGATCCATTAGTTGCAATTGACACTCTTCGTCAACAAGGATACAAGATCGTTGCACTTGAACTCACCGACTCCCCAAGCCCCCTCTCCTATATCGTTCCCGACCATTTTCCTGTCTGTTTAATGATTGGTAATGAACTTACTGGAGTAGACACCCGCCTACTAGACCAAGCAGACTTCGCTTTGGAAATTCCCCAATATGGTGCTAAGCAATCTTTGAATGTAGCGGTGGCGTACGGAATTGCAGTCTACCAACTAATCGGAATTATTCGGGGATCAAACTGATATTTTTAATGAACGATCCACTGGATTTACTGAAGCACTTCCCCCCAATAGCGGATTCCGATTGGCAAAATCTGATCTCAAAAGATCTATCTTGGCAGACAATTGAAGGTATCAACTTTCAACCCTATTATCGACGAGGGGCATCTAACCTCCAACATCTGTTTGATCAAAATGATTGGCTCATTTGTGCTCAAATCCAATCAACTGAGATCTTACCTGCCTTGGAGGATGGCGCAGAATCTTTAAGTTTATTGATTGATCAACCAACGACACTCTCTAAAGAGATGCCAGTTGACAAGTGCCCTCTTTATTTTAGGGGAAAAGCCGTAGATACTAATTTATTTTATTCTCTGTGTGACATTGTAAAGTCCAAGGGACTTGACCCAAGTGAATTTCAAGGGGCAGTCGCATTTCCCGAACCTATTGAACCTGATTTTGTCTTTGAGATCGCTCAAGGTACTCGGTTGTGGACCCACGAAATAGATCTGTGTCACTGGCATGACAAAGGGGCTTCCCTTGTGCAAGAGATCGCCTGCGCTTTCGCTCAATTGTCAGATATCATGGCTCAGCTTAAACCAGGTACTTCTCCTAACCATCTATATCTCAGAATCCCTATAGGTGAACGTATTCTTCTTGAGATCGCCCGATTGCGTGCACTCAAAATCGGGATATCAACTATCCTGCAATCCTATCAAGCCCCCATCCATTGCCTTCCATTTATGGGAGTCTCCAGTCTGCGTCATAAAACAGCACTGGATCAAGATACTCATATGATTCGCACTACCCTCCAATATATTGCGGCAATCATTGGTGGTTGTAATGTGATCGTCTCATCACAAAATAGGAATGAACTAATGATACAGCATATCTTACGAAATGAAGGGAAACTTGGTATCGTTAGTGATGCGGCAACTGGATCTTGGATGATTGAACATCTCACCAATGCCCTTGCTGAAGCAGGATGGGCCTTATTTCAACAGATTGAATCTCTGGGGGGGCTACAAAAAGCCCGCTCATGGATTGAATCAAACATTGAGCAAACTCATGATCAACGCAGCCAATCCATCCTTTCGGGTGAGGAAAATATTGTTGGGGGAAATATCTTTCTCGCCGACACGTTTCAAAATGAAACCCCCGAGGGAAAAAGTTTAATTGCTCCATTAGACTCAATCCGACTCAGGACCGAAACCATAAGATACAAAGGCAATCTAACAGTTCAAGGTCGTTGTTCGCCTTGGCTGTATCGGCTGATCAATTTATGTGGATTGAAGATGGATGACCATCAAGCCATGATCACTGTGATAGAGACATCTGACGGATATATAGCTCGAAATTCTAATGATCAGCAGATCTCATTTAATCATGGTGCACCTTTGAATGTGACTGCTGGCCGTTTGATGACATTAATGGAGTCTCATGCGACCTGATTTTTCATCCATCCCCCTCATTAGGAGAGGAATCACGCCTAATATCGACCGCTCAGGGTCTAACCTTCTGAGGACTTGTGATCACTTTGACTTAGAGTCATGTGAGCACTTAGACTATTCAGCTGGACTTCCCCCTTTTCTAAGGGGGCCTTATCCATCAATGTATGCAGAGCGTCCTTGGACAATCCGACAATATGCAGGATTTTCTACCGCAGAAGAATCTAACGCCTTCTATTTATCCGCAATAGCTGCTGGTCAATGTGGTATCTCAGTGGCATTTGATCTTCCAACTCACCGTGGCTATGATTCAGATCATTCATTGGTGCATGGAGATGTTGGACAAGCAGGTGTCGCGATTGACAGTATTGAAGATATGCACATCCTATTCAATCATATCTCACTTGCAGACATGAGTGTATCAATGACCATGAATGGCGCTGTGTTGCCAATTATGGCATTTTTTATTGTTGCTGCTCAAGAATCGGGTGTCATGCCACAGCAACTTAGGGGTACGATTCAAAATGACATCCTCAAAGAGTTTATGGTGCGCAACACCTACATTTATCCCCCACAGCCATCAATGCGCATTACTGGAGATATCATCCAATGGTGCACAGAAAATATGCCTCGATTTAATCCAGTTTCCGTCAGCGGCTATCACATGCATGAAGCAGGAGCACCTGCTGCAATGGAGCTTGCCTATACACTTGCCAATGGATTGGAATATGTCCGAACAGCGATAGATCGCGGATTAGATATTGATTCATTTGCCCCGAGGATTTCATTTTTCTTTGGCATCGGTATGAACTACTTCATAGAACTCTCTAAGCTCCGTGCGGCTCGGATACTTTGGGCAAGACTGATCAAACCATTTGAACCAAAAAATCCAAAATCAATGGCTTTGAGAATGCATTGTCAGACATCTGGATATAGCTTGACGGCACAAGATCCACGTAATAACATTGCCCGAACAACTCTTGAAGCCCTTTCTGCTGTATGTGGACAAACTCAATCCTTACATACCAATGCACTTGATGAGGCATTAGCACTTCCCTCAGCTGATACCTCAAGAATTGCACGCAATACCCAACTGATACTACAAGAAGAAACAGAACTCACCCGTGCTATTGATCCATGGGGAGGCTCTTATGTGGTTGAATACCTTACCCATACCCTTACACATCATGCATGGTCGTATATTCAAGAAATTGAATCCATTGGAGGAATGACAAAAGCCATTGCCTCTGGACTTCCAAAGATGAGAATTGAAGAGGAGGCTGCCGTGAAACAAGCAAACATAGACCAAGGAAAAGAAATCATTGTTGGCATTAATTCTTTTCAATCGAAGTCATCCTCAGAGATCCGTCTACTTCGCGTTGATAATCGTGAAGTACTTGCCAATCAATCTAAACGTTTAAGTCATCTAAAACAATCCCGCGACTCATCCAAAGTGGAGCAAGCATTAGAGCATCTTCGAAAATGTGCATCCCAAGATAATGCTAATTTATTAGATGTTGCACTGATTGCGGCGAAAGAAAGAGCAACACTGGGGGAGATTTCTGCTGCCTTAGAATCAGTCTTCGGGCGCTATCATGCACAACATGAACCTATTACAGGAGTTTACTCTGCAACCATGGAAACTGATGAATGTACCGTAAAAGCCCAATCATTATCTGATGAGTTTGCTAAACTCACCGGTCGTCGCCCACGCATTCTTATCGCAAAAATTGGACTCGATGGACATGACCGTGGGGCACGAGTGATTGCTACAGCATTTGCTGATCTTGGATTTGATGTAGACATAGGGCCTTTATTTCAAACCCCAGAAGATGTGGCGCGCCAGGCCATCGAAAACGATGTGCATATCACGGGTATTTCAAGTCTTGCTGGTGCTCATCGGACTCTTATTCCTGAATTGATGAATATTTTCCAACGTGATGGGCGATCAGATATCAAGGTCGTTGTTGGTGGGATCATCCCAAACGAAGATTATCCATTGCTATATCACTCTGGTGTTGTATCAATTTTTGGGCCAGGAACAGTGATTGCAGAAGCAGCTCAGAAGATCATTAACCAACTCTTAGACCATGTCTCTCATCCCTGACATCAATTCCTTAGCGAAAGGAATTCTGTCTTATGACCGAGGATGTCTCAGTCGAGGAATAACGCTTATAGAAAGTGGGCTTTCTTCTGATAGAGATAAAGCTCAATTATTACTCAACAAGTTATTAGGACACACCAATTCAGCACTCCGAATCGCTGTTACTGGCTCGCCCGGTGTTGGAAAAAGCTCACTGATTGAAAAGTTGGGACTGCATCTCACGGAATCTGGGAATCGAATAGCCGTTTTATCCATTGATCCATCAAGTCCTAACACAGGGGGTAGCATCATGGGTGACAAAACTCGGATGCCCCAGTTGGCTCATCACGAAGACGTATTTATTCGCCCTTCACCATCGGGGAATACTCAAGGTGGTGTCACTCATGCAACAAGATCGGCCATGCTACTCTGTGAAGCAGCAGGGTATAACCCGATCATCATTGAAACTGTGGGAACGGGGCAAGGAGATTATGGAGTACGTCATGTCGTTGACTTTGTCCTTTTATTGGTTTTACCTCATGCTGGCGACGAACTGCAAGGTATCAAACGTGGAATCCTTGAAATAGCAGATCTGATTGCCGTGACAAAAGCTGATGGAGACATGAAATCAAAGTCCGGTATCGCTGCAAAATCATATCAACATGCTCTTGGAATGCGTACTAACAAATTAAGTATCCCGAAAGTACTCATCACAAGTGCACATGACAATTCTGGAATTTCTGAGGTATGGGAGTCAATTCAAAGTTTAGAAACTGATGCGTTACATCATGGACATTTTCAACAACGCCGTCAACAGCAGATTAAAGATGCTATCTTAGAAGCAACTAGATCCCTACTCCTCTCTGACTTTAATGGATCGGAGTATAGATCCCTGAACGACATGCAACAGAAAGTTGTAAACTCAAAATCGACAGTCCATGAAGCTGCCCGCAGATTACTAAACGAGTATCTGCAATCTCAGAAATGACCACTTAAATCTACCCACCTTGCTGATCCTACCTTTTGATGAAGTGAGTTCTCTTCTTTAACGTGCTTCATCTGGCTATGAACACAAAGGCATATTTCGTCGTGGGATCTTCTTCTTTGATGTCCATGTTTTTGGGCACCCCCTCTCCAGACGGAGTGATCCGAAGACATGCTTAAGACTAAAACTCCGCCCCTGATGACGGAAGGTACGCCGTTCGCGAATCCCAATTTTGCAGTAGCGCCACAGTTTCTGCTTCGTTGCAAACTTGTCTGGGGATTGAATGAATTCACTAAATACATGTGCCCCCTTGACTCCAATCCCAGACATGCGCTGAAATTGCTGGATCTCTGAATATTTCTCCTTAACTCAATCATGGTGGTTCGCGCTGTTTTCCGGCGCTGCGCAGCGAATCCTGATGATCGTACAGGTTCTCCATCATCCCCTTACCCCCTTCATTGATCACTCGTTGAGATAAAGATCGCGAGTCCTCTTGCTCAACACCTTGGTTCCAGTCATATTGAAGATGCCCGCCTGATGATATTTTGCCCTGAGTTGCAAGTTTAGCCTTTTGAGGTGTTCTACAAACGACAAATACTGTTGCACCGCCATCTTGAAGTCTATCCTGTGATCCTCATCTGTATGATAGACTGAGGTTAATTCATCTAAACGAAGTAATCTAGCGAGTTTATAAGAATCGGTAAAGTCATCCTTTCTATTGCTCTGGCTGATGAGTGCATTGTGAAAAGGATTACATACAATCAGATGCGTTACATGGGGGCGAAGAACTCCAGCGACCCAACCCGCCAGCGAAGATTCCTCTAACGCAAGATACTTGAATTGACCTTGCAATCGGGTGACTTCATGGATGAGGCCAGATTCAGACGTTGAGAATTCAGTAGCAGAGACGCGCTCCCCCGACTGATCTATCGCAGCCAGAACACAAGTTCGAGTATGGGCATCTAAGCCCAGATATAGAGTTTCGTGCATATGAGTAAGATTTAATGTGGAATAATAACTGCATAAAATATGTACCCGACTACATTAAACCTTTTCCATAGAGGTTACTTCACTACCGGCATTAGTCTTCGCTGATCAAGTTGCAGTTAATTCCACCCAGCGGAATAGATATTGATGATCTAATACTGCTAGAGCACTGGGTGGCGTTCCACCGTACACCTCACCTTGGCCCCTGATTTACCAGAGGACTCACCTTTGATGCCAAAACTTGAACCCTCCATGAGACACCTGGATGAGGCCGCTTCCAAGCTCTAAACTTATACCGTTGAGGATCTCAAAGCAAACCGTAGTGACTTGCACTTCAGCACAGAAGTGTATTGAATGGCATTTTCAGAGACCATTGCTAATCAGTCCTATCCGCGTGGACAATCGATTGCCCCTTTGACTCTCCCGGTAGTGACTGCGGAAATTCCTCCCATCAATTATACCCTTCTTACGCTATCAGATCTTCCATTTGGACTTCAGTATGATTCACCAAACCTTACGATTCATGGAACTCCACATATTTAAATCCACCAGTATCCTTTGATCTATAAGGCTGTAGATAGCACGGAAGCACAGGATAGTCTTGTATTCAGTATTAGGTCATATTACTCGTACAGGCTACACAATCGTCAGAAATACCCCTGGAAGTTCAAGGATATCCTAACCCATTTTCCGACCTAACTCATTTAGTCTTTGATCTTCCATGGTCGGCTGATGTGCAAGTGGAAATGATGGATGTAACGGGATGTAACATGGTTGCGATACCACCAGTTTATTTCAACGCTGGGTGGGGGCATGAGTTAGAGTTGAATGGGTTGGATCTTCCATCTGGCCTCTACTTGGATTGTATCGGATTCATGCAACATCACTTTAGAGTGACGATTCCTCCGTCCATGGGGGTTATTGTGTGAGGAACGATCAAACTTAATTAGTGCCTGCAAAAAGGAGGTTTTTTGTCCAATAATGAAATGGTATTTGAACCCAATTAATGCTCAAAAGCTTTACGTATTTCAACCTAATACAGTTCAATCGTATAGATGCGATCCCACTGATTGTGAACCGATGAGAGCTTATTGAGTTACTAATTTGAGTTATATAACAGCACCGAAGATCATGATCGCTAATATAAAAGACTCAAATCGCCCGCGGGATCGTGGCCCATCACCCTTTTTTCATGGACGCGAAGAGATTATAGATAATTTCAACATTCTGCTTGATGACTACAAGGCACTCAAGGATGGTACCACCTTTATGATCCAAGGATCTCCCGGCGTAGGGAAAACGGCACTGATAGACGTACTCGCGAGAGAAGCATCGGATCAAGGATGGAACTCCGTGCACATCGGTACAAATACTTTCTGGAAACCAGATGATCTATTGCACCGCCTTGGAAAGAAAACTAACATGCGGGTTACAGGTGCGTCTGTGGAAGCGGGTATTGATAAATATGTAAAAGCCAGTGCAGCGCTTTCCGTAGATATTTTTTCAGTTGCCCAGACAATAATAAAGATTCTTCAAGATGATAAGAAGCCCCTCCTCTTGATCTTGGATGAGGCACAGGCTTTGGGGTTGCCAGGCGTGGTGCCTGCTGAGATGAAGGGTGCAGTTACAGATGTCCTCAAACAAATACATAATGGGGAGATGGGTAGGCCAGTCATGCTACTCACCGGTGGACTTGGGACGACCGAATCCGCCTTGAGTACATTTGGGATTTCGCGGTTTGAAGGTGATTGTAAAGTGTATCTTGGCCGATTAGATAAAGCATCAGAACGGGCGGTCGTCCACGATTGGTTAATGCATGCGGGTCTCACGGCCCGCGATACGTCTGCATGGATTGATGCTATAACAGAGCACACGTATGGGTGGCCTCAGCACATCATGTCCTACGTTAAGCCTGCCGTGAAGTATCTTAAAGCAAACAAACATCAAATGACGGACGAGGGGGTAGATTTCGTCCTCGTGAATGGGAAAGAGGCGCGATTAGAGTATTATGATTCACGGGCGCACGATATTGACGAACATAAGCGAGAAGCTCTGGCAAGAGCCGTAATGGATGTCCCAACAGATAGCACTACAACCCGACCCGCCATCAGTTCTAGCTTGAAAAAGAGCGGACTTACTGAAAAAGAAGCCGACAGCCTATTTACCCGTGCACTTGACCAAGGAATTATTGATAAACGCAAAGGCGGTCGCTACGGGATTCCAATTCCGTCGATGCACAGCTGGCTGATTGACGAGCACCTTAGAAACAAAAGCTAGGATATCCAGCACCCACCCAAAAGATTCCTACACGGACTGAGCCGTAATCGCGACCTCCCACAAAAGGATAAATAGGAAGTCCGAAGAAAGACAAGGACATTGACGAAGACAAGCCCAAAGGCAGAGGCGGGTTCTCAATGAACGATAGTCTCCCTCAAACGAAGAGTACCCGCAGTAATCTTGACCTATTCATCCCCCTTACATTCATTGACGTTAATAGTGCGAGAATTCAGGATAGTGACTGTTATATTTTCTGCCCGCCGTAAGCAATACAGCGTAAACCCGGTTTTCTCCCCTATCGCGAATTATAGATTTGCGGCTAATTTCATCAATTGAATGAATTTAAATTAATGAGTCTAATGTTAATGACTTCATGTTTATTCGGAAATATATGGTACATACTATTGGATAAATTTCATTAAATTAGTGTGCCTGTAAATGACATTTTTTGATTGAAACTCTCTAACAAAACAACACATTGGCTACGAGGAACTAATAAAATCCTGCACTGTTTAGGATAGTTTTTGCATTGAATCTATGTAAGCCTTTGATTTGTCCTACACATTACTCACTAATAGAATAGTAGGGTTGATTAATAATCAGATGGCTATTATGACCTGAAGGCAAGATACAGAAAATCCTTTAACCTAAATCGACTTATCAATGACTAAATTCAGAGATTGGAGCGACGACATACGGTGCATCATTATATATTTGGGACTTAAAGGGTTGATTATTGGTTCATTTTGGCTGTGGGTAAGTAGCCTTGACGCGCTGAAAGTATTATTGTAACCTTGATTAATTGAAAACAAATAGTTTTAATGATCACGCTCCATTGACTATAGTACACGATTCATAAACAGTAGCATGAAAAATTCTCAAACCTCAACACCGAGTGATTTTATCCGCACGATCATCAATAAAGATCTTGCCTCTGGAAGACATAAAAAAATCATTGTACGATTTCCTCCAGAGCCAAACGGATTTCTGCATATCGGCCACGCTAAAAGTAGTACGCTAAATTTTGGTTTAGCTAGTGAGTATGGGGGGCGATGCCATCTTAGATTTGATGATACCAATCCAGAGACCGAAGACCAATCTTATGTGGATGCGATCAAAAATGATCTGAGATGGCTTGGGTTTGATTGGGGGGAGCATGAATATTACGCATCCGATTATTTCGAAACCCTCTACGAATGGGCCTGCATCCTCATTAACAAAGGCCTTGCCTATGTTGATGACTCTCACGAGAATGTGATCCGACTTACGCGTGGAACTGTTACTACCCCTGGTGTCCATAGTCGCTTTCGCGATCGCTCTCCAGAAGAAAATTTTGAATTGTTTCAAGCCATGCGTGAGGGTGAGTTTGCCGATGGTGCATGTGTGCTTCGGGCTAAAATTGATATGGCACACCCGAATATGAAAATGCGGGATCCTCTAATGTATCGCATCCGACATACCACACATTATCGCCACGGGGATCAATGGTGTATCTACCCTTTCTACGACTGGGCTCACGGACAGTCTGATGCTATTGAATCGGTCACACATTCAATTTGTACCTTAGAGTTCTCAACAAATCGTATTCTTTACGACTGGTATTTAGACGCACTTGACATTAACCCCCGCCCCCGACAATATGAGTTCGCGCGTCTGAACTTAGATTATAACATCACTTCTAAGCGTCAGCTCATAGCACTTGTTCAAGAACATGTGGTTGATGGATGGAGTGATCCACGCATGCCAACCCTCGCAGGGCTACGGCGGCGGGGTATCCGCTCCAAGGCAATCCGCTCCTTTTGTCAATCGGTAGGAACAACTCGGGTTGATAGTACGCACGACCCAGTGCTTTTAGATCATTTTATTCGAGAAGATCTAAATCATCTTGCTCCACGTATTCACTGTGTTCAGGATCCATTGCCAGTGACCCTAACGAACTGGCCAGAAAATCATGTCGAAAAATTAACCGCTTCCTATTGGCCCCATGAAATTCCCAAGGAGGGCACGCGTGAGCTACCCATTTCTAGGGAACTCTTGATTGAACGAAAGGATTTTTCTGAAACTCCCTCCAAAGGGTTTCGGCGGCTTACGCCTAATGGCATTGTTCGCTTGCGTCAAGGTTATATTATTCGTTGTACCAGCGTTGAAAAAGATGGTCAGGGGCATATCATTCGCTTACTTTGCGAATACATTGACGGAACACTCAGCGGAGAAAATACATCCTCTCTGAAACCTCAAGGAACGATTCATTGGGTCGATGCTATCCACTCACTTCCCGTTATCGTTCGGGTCTACGATCGACTTTTAAGTGACACCTCAATAGATGAAGATCTTTGGACAAGCCTCAATCCAATTTCACTTGTAGAGCATCGCCATGCACGGATTGAACCGAGCGTTGCCGATGATCTATCTGATCAGAGATACCAATTTGTCCGCCTTGGCTATTATTGGCGTGATCCAGAGTCAATGGATCAATCATCTACGCCGATATTCAATTGTATTGTACCATTGAGAGATTCATCGCACAAATCCACATCTGATCATTCCAATGAAATCAAACAAACACCTAAAAAGATTGAGTCATCCACTCCACAGCGCACCTTAACAACTCTTGAGAAACAATGGCTCCAACGAAGCGGGCTCCCCCGTTCTACTGGATTGGCCATTTATGCAGTGGATGGAGCAATTGAATTCTTTCAGGCTGCCGCATCATCTGCGCCAAGGGTTTCTGTTTCAAACTGGATGGCCAATCACCTACTGCCTGCATTAAATGAGCGCAAACTCTCTGATCTTCCATTCGGACCCTATCAATTCGCTGAACTGATTCAGTTAGCCGATAATGAAGTTGGAACAGCTCACGAAATCAGAATGGTCCTAAAACTGATGTTTGACTCAAATGTCCCCCCAGCCCAGCTTCTGTCTGATCTGCAGGATTCAATGATTGACGATCCAGAAATCATCAAGCCGCTGATCTCTGATGTGTTGAATGAATTTTCAGACCGCGTCACAGCATATGCAAACGGAAAAGTCGGATTAATTGGTTTTTTTGTTGGACAGGTCATTAAACGAGTTGATGGAAATGTGAACCCTAAACAAATTCAGGAACTGGTTTCTGAAGAGTTAGCACGTATCACCTCATAACCTGCTTTCTGAAGTGCGTTTCGTGCTACTTCTGGACTTCGCGTCAAGATATAGTCAGTGTTGTAGGTTGCCACCGCTAAGATGGAGAGCCCCTCCAAGTTCAAGATCTGTGAAAGATTTGCCAAAATTCCTGTCGTATCAAAACTCAATGGACCCTCGCACCGAATTAGGTACCATCCAGTTTCTCCTTTGTGCATGGATGGAACGCGACTCTCAAGACATATGATTGAGAGCTCTTCAGGAGTGCGAGTTACGGATGTAAAGTGGCTTTCATCAACCCATTGAGGGATTTGGGAGCTTGGATCAAGCTTTACAATAGCATACGGCTCAGGATACTCAATTACTACCATCTTGTGTTGCTAAACGATCTGAGGCATTGCGTAATCGCCTGATACATGTCTTTTGTCCCAATACTTCAAGTAACTCAAAAAGACTAGGCCCAGCGGTTGTACCACTAACAGCCAACCGAACTGGATGAATAATCCGCCCCGCCCCGATTTCATGGCTATGAGCAAGGTCTCTGAGTGTAGACTCTAAGGTTGAAGCATTGAAGGGATCTAACCCTTCAATCTGATCTGAGTACTGCTGAACCAGCCGTGCAGAATCAGCTTTCCAACGTTTTTTGATGCCCACCGAGTCATAGCCAACCGGGTCTTCAAAAAAGTATTGGTACTGTGTAATCAGATCACCCATCATCTCCAATCGATCATGAATCAAATGACAGATCTTCCGTAAATAGCTCTCATCTGTAATCATAATCTCATTTTTTTCAAGATATGGACGCATTCGTATCAACAGAGTATCTAAATCAAACCGTCGTATATGCTGAGCATTAAACCATTTCAACTTATTTAGATCAAACTGGGCAGGTGCTGAACCCACACGACCGAATGTGAATTGACTAATCAATTCCCGAGGCGCAAAAACTTCATCTTCTGTACCAGGATTCCACCCTAACATCGCAAGGAAATTCACCACTGCCTCTGGCTCAAATCCATCTTTACGGTAATCGCGAACATTAAGTGGGATGCCTTGCCGCTCAGCACTTCGTTTAGACAGCTTCCCACCCGTTGGACTGAGAATCAATGGTAAATGAGCCATTTCTGGGGGCATTAATCCAAGAGATTGATACAATAGCACATGCTTTGGTGTAGAAGGAAGCCACTCATCTCCCCTAATGACATGGGTTATTTTCATGAGATGATCATCAACGACATTCGCTAGATGGTAGGTTGGCATTCCATCAGACTTAATCAATACCTGATCATCAATGGTCTGAGATGAGACTTCAATGGGGCCTTTCAGTATATCGTTAAATTGAATGGTCTTGTTTTCTGGAACACACAGACGAACCACATACTCTTCGTTTGCTTCTATGCGGCGGTTGACCGATTCACTGGACTGCGTGTAGCTATTGTCCATCTGATGTCGCGTCTCAAGTCCATAGGCAGTGTTGTTCTTACGCAGGTCTGAGATTGCCTCTGGTGTATCAAAGGCATAGTATGCATTACCAGAAGAGATCAGAGATTCAGCATATTTCAGATAGATAGACTGACGTTCGGATTGACGATAAGGGCCAAAGTCTCCCAAGCTGTCAGGGCCTTCATCGACGGTTAATCCACACCAATTCAAAGATTCGATAATATCAGCCTCTGCATCAGCTACAAATCGAGATTGATCGGTATCTTCAATACGAAGGATGAGTGTTCCATGATAACGGCGTGCAAACAGATAACAGAACAGTGCAGTCCTTAAACCACCTATGTGAAGGTAGCCTGTAGGACTAGGAGCAAATCTAACGCGAACCGAAATGGTATTGAAATATTAAGTGAAGCCTTTCCAACTCCAATAATACAACAATAGATCCACAAATGGAACCGTTAACGCGGTTTAGGGTGCAATTGGGTTTGTTTCAAAATAATCTCTAATAATGAAAATTTCTTGCTTCTGTACTTTAGTTGCAGTTCTCCTTACCGCTTCTAACGTTTTTGCACAAGAAGTCATTGTTGCGCAAATTGATGGTGAATTGCTCTCATTACAAGAGTTGGATGCACAGTACGCCGAAGCCTTAGGTAGCCCATCCACATCCTCGATCGACTCACTTGAAGACTTTACAGATTTTTTCAATCGTTATGTGAACTACAGAGTTAAGGTTAAGGAAGCGCGCAATGCTGGATATTTTGAGAATCCCGAACTCCAATCGGAAATCAGCGAATACCGAATTTCATTCGCCCAGCCGTATCTCATGGATAATTCAGTAGTCAAGCCCATGATTGATACTTTGGTGAATCGTAGCTACGAATTTGTGCATGCAAGCCATATCATGACAAGGATTGAATCAAACAGTTCTACGCCTGATGACACACTTGACTCATGGACTAAGATTGTTGCATTGAAAGACTCTTTAGATGCAGGTATTCCCTTTGGTGATCTTGCTGAGAGACAATCTGAAGACCCCTCAGCCAGTAGCCCAAATTCTATTAGAGGATATCGTGGAGACTTAGGAATGTTTAAGGGGGGTGAAATGATTCTACCCTTTGAAAATGCTGCATACTCAACACCAATTGGCAACACATCTGGAATTGTCAGGAGCGCGTTCGGATATCACATTCTAAAAGTTCATGACCGACAAGCTAGACAACCCGATCGTTTAGCCTCACATATTATGATTCGATTTGCAGGCAATACACCTGAGGACTCTCTGCAAGCTTTCGCCAAAATTGATAGTCTTGAGTTATTAATTGAACAAGGAATGCCGTTTGAAGAAGTCGCGATGGAGTATTCTGAAGATCCAGGATCGGCACCTAGCGGTGGGAGCCTTGGAGCATTTATTGAAAACCATTCCCCTAACATTGACCGCACTTTTCATGACGCACTCTATAGCTTAGACTCAGTTGGACAAATTTCGAAAGTGATTGAAACACCATTTGGATTACATCTCATCAAGTTTGACGATGTTGCTGAATTACCAACTTATGATGATGAATACGTCCGAATGTCTCGATTGCTACAGTCTCTTCCTCGTCTAAAATCTGCAGAAAATGATCTGCAACAATCCTTACGGGAGCTTTATACAATTTCCGTGGACACTCTTGAGCTCTCACGTCTGATTGAAAATATTCCGACAGATTCAATGAAAGCCCATCTATCTGAGCTACATTCAGACAACTCCACACCTCTGATCTCGCTCCAAGACTCCGTTTATACAGTTGGGCATTTTGCAAACTTTATGTCCGAGCAAGTTACCGTTTCAAACAACAATAAGATCCCGATTGATTTTATTCTGTTTTATGCCAATGAATTTCTGAACGATAAAATCATTTATTATCACTCATTTGAACTTGAACAATCAGACCCAGAGTTTCGCGAAATTCTGCAGAAGTTTACCGAGGGACTGGCCATCTTTGCAATCATGGAAGATTCAGTGTGGAACGCTTCATCCGAAGATTCTTTGGCTTTGGTCAATTTTTTTGAAACAAACCCAGACCAATATGTGTGGCCAGATAGATACAGCCTGATTGAGATTTCTGGATCCCCAGACTCACTTTTGACCGAAGCAATTCAACTTCTTGAAACCACAGGCATGGTTGAATTACAAAATAAAATCAATTCAGATTCCACATGGAATCTGCGCGTAGATTCCATACTGGTTGGCTTTTCCACCAATAGCATTTATGATCAAGCAACTGAACTATCATCTAGCGAGCACACTGAAATCCTTTCTGATCGTAGCCGTAGATTATTTTTATATATGGTCGGCATTGAACCTGCTAGAAATAAAACTTTTGAAGAAGCCCGATCCGAGGTGATCAGTTACCGCCAAGCAATAATTGAAGAAGAATTTCATCAGCGACTTCGCTCAAAATACAATGTCGTCACGTTTCCTGAACGCCTTGAATTGGCTTTCCAGTAATGTATAAGAGATTGCCTCTCATTACACTTATATTATTGACTATTATAGGCTGTAGTCCATCTAATTCTTCCAATGAATTCGTTGCACGAGTTGGAGAATCCTATCTGCTAAATTCTGATGTCATCGCTAAGCTTAAATATTTACCTCCCAATTTAGACTCAACTGAGGCAAAATCAAAAATCATTAATCAATGGATCAGCGATGAGCTTCTGTATCAAGAAGCATTGCGTCAAGATCTCAATACCCGAGAAGACATTCAGAGGCGATTAAATGAAAGTGCACGCTCGGTTCTCATTGATGGAATAATTTCCGAGTTTAATTTAGAGGCTGATAATTCAATTACATTCTCTGAGATTGAGGAGTACTACGAAGCACATTCAGAGCAACTTCTCTTTTTTGAACCATTTGTTAAGATCCGTTACCTTACCCATCATAGCCGCGATACGCTCATGATCGCTATGCAAGAATTAACGGAAGATGAAGCCAGTGACTCTGTTTTTGAAGAAATTGTATATCGTTACAGCATCTCACCTGAAGCTGCTATCAAAATCACAGAGAATTATTTTCTTGAAAATGCTCTCTTTGTTGATAACCCAGTGCTGAACACTCTACTGAGAAATACCGTTGCAGGTAGTTTTCCTCAAATTGTTGAAGCAAACTCTACGTATCATCTCCTCCAGGTGTTAGATAGAAGCCCTGCAGGTGACATTCCAGAACTTCCTTGGATAGAAGGATTTATTCAAGAGCAATTACAAATTAGTCAGCGGCGACAGAATTTTTCTCGCAATATTCATAGGCTTCGCTTGGATGCTCAGTACAAGGATAAAATTGAGATCAGATGATCCCATCATTCCAGAAGGTTTTATTGCGATAAACTTGCTACCTTATTCATATTTCCACTTGAATGTCAAATAAATTTTCTTTTCTTCGATCTTTTGGTCTGATTGCTCTCTTCATTCTGCCAAATCCTATAGTACATGCTCAACAAGAAGTGATTGATGAGATCGTTGCAATCGTTGGAGAAAATAAAATATTACTTCGCTCTGAGATTGATGGACTTGTTTCTAACTTTACTCAACAACAAGAGATTCCATACAGCGACGAACTATGGTATCAAACCTTACAGCAGATCATTGATCAGGAAGTTCTGGCTGAACACGCACGGAGAGATACTAATATTGTAATTACCGACGATCAAGTCAATCAAGCACTTGATCAACGCATCCAAATCATGTCTCAACAATTTGGAGGCGAAACTCGTTTAGAAGAAATTTACGGACAGAGTATTATCCAAATTCGTGCTGACCTTAGAGAAGAGATTCGGAGTCGACTTCTGGCAGAACAATTTCAAAATACCATGCTTCGTGGCCTGCGCATTACCCCCACTGAAGTTCGCGAATGGTTTGCGCAATTTCCAACTGACTCCCTGCCTATCCTACCTCCAATTGTGCGTGTCTCACACATCGTAAAATATCCTGAAATTCTGCCAGAAGCACGCGAAGAGGCTTTGGAGATCATCGCTGCCATTAGAGATTCTATTACCATTGGAGGTCGAACACTTGAGGAGATGGCGACACGCTATTCCGAAGATACAGGTTCAATTCAGACACAGGGTAGATATGAAAGTATGCTCATGGGAGATTTAGTCCCCGAGTTTGCGGCCATTGCAGCGAGAATTGAACCCGGCGAACTATCACAACCATTCCAGAGCCCCTTTGGATTTCATATCCTCCGGGTCAACCAACGTGTTGGAGAGGTGGTTGATTTCAGTCATGTTCTCATCAATATTGACAGATCACGGTCAGATCCAACCAATGCCATCTCTGAACTTGTAATGATCCGCGATTCAATCATCACCTATAATCTGCCCTTTGAACTGATGTCCACCCGCCACTCTGAAGAAGAATCATCCGCCGAAATTGGTGGGCGGGTTGTAGATCCAAATTCTGGTGAACGTGATCTCTTCATTGATGCACTTGGAGTAGACTGGAAATCAACCATTGATACACTGGAGATCGGGGAAATTAGCCATCCCGCGGAGGTAACCTTACTTGATGGCAATGTCGCCTGGCACTTGGTCTTGGTTCAACGTAAGCTTCCCACACATCGCGTAAGTATAGATACAGATTATTCGCGTATTGAAGCTCTCGCATTAGACAATAAACGTACCATTGAGATTCGTCGCTGGCTCGATCTACTTAGAGATGATGTCTTCATTGAACTACGAGGAAAAGCTCAAGAGATTCATACGATCCTCGGGGATATCACCGCAGAAACCTAAGCGGTATGAACAACCAAGAGGTGCTACCCGAACAGATTTCTCCCGCCTTAGCTGAGCAATTACCCTTAGCATGCCAACGCTTAGAAGCAGAGATTTCCAAAAAAATTGTCGGACAAAAGAATATCGTAAGAAGTATTCTTGTCGGGCTATTAGCCCAAGGACATATTTTGCTGATCGGTGTTCCAGGTCTTGCAAAAACACTTCTAATCCGAACATTGGCAGAAGCCTTAGCCCTAAATTTTACTCGAATCCAATTTACTCCTGATCTCATGCCCGGTGACATTACTGGCACTGAAATCATTGAAGAGGATAAGCGAACAGGTGGTCGTGCGTTTCGATTTGTAAAAGGACCGATTTTTGCAAATATTGTTCTCGCCGATGAAATCAACCGGACCCCCCCTAAAACCCAAGCTGCTCTTCTGGAAGCGATGCAGGAGCATCATGTCACCGCTGGAGGCCAAACCTTTGATTTAGAAGAACCTTTCTTTGTACTTGCGACACAAAACCCGATTGAACAAGAAGGCACCTATCCCCTTCCTGAAGCACAGCTAGATCGATTTATGCTGAACCTGTGGTTGGATTATCCCTCGTTTGAACAAGAAGTTGAAGTAGTCCGCTCCACCACTGCTGGACAAACCAAGGACATATCCCCAGCCATGTCCCAAACTGAACTACTCAACTTTCAACAACTCGTCCGACATCTTCCCGTCGCAAATAATGTGATTGAATATGCCGTTCAACTCGTCGCTTACACCAGGCCGAAACGTGAGAATACCCCTGAATTCGTTAACGAATATATTGCTTATGGTGCTGGCCCCCGTGCCTCTCAATACTTGATTCTCGGCGCAAAAGCTCTGGCTGCGATTGACGGAAGATTTACCCCCTTAATCAGTGATGTGCAAACCATGGCAACACCCGTACTACGTCATCGCATCATTGCTAATTTCAACGCTGAAGCCGATGGTGTTTCAGTGCAAGATCTAATCAAACGCATCCTAGAATCGGTTCCTGCGTAATGCCCAGTTACGCACTGTCCAAGGACTACAATCCTCCTTGGTCTAATCACGAAACGATTTAAGCAATGATACCATTGCTTTTAGGTACTCAAGGATTTTTCCTCTTCTTTGATTTCTCTTTCACGCATGAGTAATCGTCCATCTTCAATATTCTCTGTTGGGATTGGGTATATGCTCTTGGCTGTCCTCTTTTTTAGTATGATGTCGGTCTTGGCTAAGTTGATCTCTGCTACCATTCCTACAGGGCAAATTGTGTTTGTGCGGGCGTGTGTGGGAACGATACTTGCCTATTGGGGAATTAGACTCATTGGGGTGCATGTCTGGGGCAATAATATCAAATTATTATTGTTTCGGGGCATCGCGGGGTTCGGATCATTGATGTGCTTTTTCTATACCCTCATTGCTTTACCGCTTGCAGAAGCAACTATCCTATTTTACACCTCGCCCTGTTTAGCCGCAATTATTGCAACGATCATATTGCGAGAACGCCTTACCATCGGGATTATTCTCGGACTGTTGATCTGTGTCGTTGGAGTATTATTTGTTATTCAACCTGAATTTATTTTCAATGTAGGGCGGTTAGATATTCCATCGGTGTTTGTGGGACTTCTTGGTGCTCTGATGGCCGCTCTTGCATTTGTGTCAGTCAGAAAACTTCGTGAAACTGATCATGCAATGGTGATTATTTTCTATTTTTCCTTTGTATCCATCTTTGCCTCAGCCCCTTTTGTGATCTCCTCTTATGTGATCCCCTCAGTGATAGGATGGATTATTTTGATCGGGATTGGAATATCGACTCACATTGCACAATTTTTTCTAACCAAAAGCCTTCATAAAGTAGAAACCTCACGGGCTATGGGTGTGAGCTATATTCAAGTGCTGTTTGCGACAGGGTGGGGGATACTCATTTTTGGAGATATCCCCAATTCTCTGTCTATCTTAGGAATGGCCCTTGTAGTCGCTGGAAGTATTATTTCGGCTAGGAGCCAAGCATCTATACATCCAAATCCTCAGCCATTTGAGCATTCTCCATAATAAAGCGGTAACGAACGGAGGCATCTCTACCCATGAGCCCAGCTATGGTGTTTTCTGTAAGTGTTTTTTCATTGATAGTGACTTTCAGCAGTCGGCGCTTTGCTGGATCTAGTGTCGTTTCTTTGAGCGTTTGGGGCATCATTTCTCCAAGCCCCTTAAACCGTTGCACATCAATCTTAATTCGCGAGTTTGATTTGCGTAGACGCTCTTCAATTTCTGATTTTTCTGCTTCATCAAGTGCCCAATACGTTTTCTTACCCGCATCTAATCGGTATAATGGAGGCTCCGCAACAAAAATGTGCCCCCGATCAATGAGCGGTCGCATATACCTGTAGAAAAAGGTTAGCATTAATGTCGCTATATGATGTCCATCCGAATCTGCATCCATCAGAAGTATCACCTTGTGGTAACGTAGCTTATCGGGTTCAATATTAGCCCCCATACCGCATCCAAGTGCTTGGGTGACGTTTGACAGTTCTGTGTTATTGCGCAGTTTACTTGCGGTCGCTTGCTCTGCATTCAAGACTTTTCCACGCAATGGAAGTACGGCTTGGGTTTTTCTATCTCTCCCTTGTTTAGCGGATCCCCCTGCTGAATCTCCTTCAACAATAAAAAGTTCTCCTTCGGCAGGATCCATCGACGAACAGTCAGCTAATTTACCAGGGAGCGTTAAACGTCTCTTCTGGCGCGCTTTTGAACGGGCAGACTTAGCAGCCGCTCTGCTCGCTTGTCTCGCTCTTGCGGATTGAAGTACGCGTGCTCCAATGGCATCGCTCGCTGAAGGATGAGTATTAAGAAACTGTTCTAAGGCGACACGAACCAAGCTGTTGACATATGAACGTGCCGATGGATTATTTAATTTATCTTTGGTTTGCCCCTGAAACTGGGGATCAGACATGAACATATTGATCACACCAAAAAGCCCCTCACGAATATCATCAGATGTTACATCAACCCCTCGGGGAATCACCTTATGCGTGTCCATCCATGAGCGTACTGCAGTTCTGACGGCATCCTTAAACCCTTGCTCATGTGTGCCACCATCACAAGTTGGGATTCCATTCACATACGACTTAATACATTCCTTAGTAGACTCTGTCCATTGAAGTGCAATTTCTAAACGAACAGACGATTCTAAGGTATCCTGAATAATCGAAAACACTTCTGGATGTACGGGGGGAGTTTTGTTTTCTTCAATTAAATGCCCCAGATAATCTACGATCCCTCCATCGTGAACGAATTCAACGGTCTCCCCCTGAGTTTCATCACGAAAAATGATCCGCAACCCCCGATTGAGATAGGTTTTTATCTCAAGTTCCTCAAGGATGCGTTTGCTATCAAACTGGGTTGATTCAAAGATTTCAGGATCAGGTGCAAAATAAATCTGCGTCCCTGTAGATCGGGTACGTTTTTCGAGGTCTATCAGTTGACTGACGGGGATCCCCCGCTCAAATCGCTGTTCATAGGTGGATCCATCACGCTGAACTCGGGCAACTAATTCTACAGACAATGCATTAACAACTGAAGCTCCGACTCCATGTAACCCCCCAGATGTGATATACTGATCGCCTTCAAATTTTCCCCCAGAATGCAAGGTCGTTAAAATCACTTCAAGCGCAGGAATGTTTTTCTTTGGATGAGGATCGACGGGAATTCCTCGTCCATTATCCTGAACTGTTATGCTCTTGCCGTCTTTATGGAGTGTCACATTGATGCAATCTGCATAGCCATTGACGGCTTCATCAACCCCATTGTCTACAATTTCCCATAGCAAGTGATGAAGCCCTGGCTTTCCAGTTCCACCTATATACATACCGGGACGCTTTCGGACCGCTTCTAGTCCCTCTAAAACAATAATATCTGATCCTGAATACGAACTCATGTTAACCGCATTACGATTGGTTCTAAAGCGGTAGAACTAAGCTCTCCTCGTTGAATGATTTTTTTCCCTTTACCACCCCTGCGAACGCTCTCATACTTAGTCCGACGAATTGTCTCAGTGCGTCCACGCGATGTAAGAACTGTCACACCATCTCGAACATTTGCCGACACAATTGCGGCAACCAACTGGTCATCATCATCCAGACGCATTCCAATAACCCCTTTTGATGGCCCTGCACGAACAGGAACATCCATCGTGGAAAAAATGATCACATACCCTTTTCTAGATGCCATGCATACAAAATCATCTCCCGCTACGGGCCAAATACCAAGAATCACATCATTTTTTGAAAGCCGCATGAATGCTCTCCCTTTGCGAGTTGATACTTCGGAAAACATTTTTAAGGGTTGCTGATGTGTCAATGACTTGGCTGTCACACCAATGACGAATCCCAGATCTTCTTTGTTTTCTATATTTTCGGCCGAACGAACAATTCTAGGATCACAAGGAATGGCACCTATCACCCGCTCTTTATCACTGAAATCAAACAGTTTCTGCATCGGAATACCATGACCAGTCGTGGCCACAATATCGTTGACTCGTATCGTGTAAGCCCGCCCATAGTTCGTCCATAAAACCAGCGTGGAGCGCGTTCCTGCACCGAGAACCCATCCAACCTCATCTCCCTCTCTCACCCGTATAGATTGTAACTCAGAATACGATCCCTGTCTTTTGATCCATCCCGCGCGTGTTATGATGACGACTGTATCTTCATCTACGATAAAGTCCTCTTCTGAAAATTCATATGAACGATCGTCTTCTGACCCAATTAAGGTACGCCGAGGGGTTGAAAACTGCTGTTTGATGTCTTTGAGTTCCTGACGAACGACTTTCCACCGTGCAAGCTCATCATTTAAGAGTTTACGTATTTCTTTGGCGCGAATTCTCTTGACTTCAAGCTCTTCGCGAACGCTATCAATCTCAATCTGAGATAGTTTATAGAGCCTTGTGTCAAGAATTGCATTCACTTGTGGCTCAGAGAGGAGAAACCTATGACGTAATCGTTGCGCGCTATCTGCTCGATTTCTGGATGATCGAATGATCTTGATCGCGTCATCTAAAGCATCAAAAATCATCTCAAACCCATCAAGGATATGGATCCGCTCCTCCAACTGGTCCAATTCATGGCGAAGCCTTCTGGTGACAACCTCAAGACGAAATTCCAGAAAATGCTCCAGAGCTTCCTGCAGGTTGATTCGTTTAGGCTCACAAATATCAGGCTTCGATGTTGGAAGAAGACAGGTAAGATTGACATGAAATCTTGATTGTAAAGGGGTATACTTAAAGAGATACCCCATTGCAGCCTCAATATTAGCCCCCCGCTTTAAGTCCAATACGATTCGAGTATCATCAGTTGATTCATCTCGGATGTCTATAAGTTGTGGAACCTTCCCACCTGCAATATGATTGGCGATTTTTTCAACTAGATCCCCTTTATTGATCGCATAGGGAATTGAGGTAATAATCACCTTAGATTTACGTTCAACCTTATAAGTTCCCTGAACAATAATTGTCCCTTCTCCGTTGTTATAGATCTGATGTAATTCCTCTCTGGAATTGATCATTTTGCCACCTGTTGGGAAATCAGGCCCTTGGATATACCTATCAAGCAAACGATGGATTGCGTTGGATGGCCAAGTGTGATTTGATTTTCTTAGAAGAGAATCTACCATTGAGATAGCAGAGCTAAGAACCTCTCCGAGGTTATGTGGAGGAATACTGGTTGCCATTCCAACCGCAATACCGGTTGCACCATTGACGAGTAAGTTAGGAATTTGTGCAGGTAGGACCACAGGTTCAGATAATGTGGCATCAAAATTTGGTCTAAATGCCACTGTATTTTGACGGAGCTCTTCAAGAAGCGACATAGCCAACGGTAAAAGTTTCGCTTCGGTATACCGCATTGCCGCAGGTTTATCTCCATCAATTGATCCAAAATTTCCATGCCCATCTACAAGTGGGTCACGTAGTGAGAATGACTGGGCCATCCGAGCCATTGCATCGTAGATCGCATTATCTCCATGGGGATGATACTTCCCCATCGTATCTCCGACGATCGTAGCACTTTTTCTATACCTTGCATCGGGATACAATCGTAGACTCGCGAACATGGAATATAGAATTCGCCGCTGAACTGGCTTTAATCCATCGCGAATATCGGGAAGTGCACGACTGGTTATGACGGATAAGGCATAATTCAAATACCTTGAGTTTGTAATGTCATGGAGCGCCGCCTCTTCTATATGACCGTTCGTTTGATCAGACATACTGAATTATCTAGCCAAAACACTGATTTTGTTGATCCATATATTAAGTAGATTCATCATGAAACTTGAATGCTTGGTTTCATAAGGATTAGGAGTCATAGGTAATGTTGTAGACATCGTTGGTTAACAATGCTAAGTTGTTGAACTTAGACAACTGACAAGTATTTTATTAAATTTAATACGAAAGTGTCACATTTATGCAATAAATTTCTCTTTAATTTACTAGGATTGGGTGATTTTACTCGTCATCATTAAATAGCTTACTGGGAGATTCTGCGACGGAAAAGATTACCGATTAGAGACTCGTCAGTGGTGTCACGAACTCAACAATTAATTCTTAAAACATTATTTTACTCACACGATAGCATATTTTGGGAATGATCGTTATTTGAAAAATATAGAGTATCTTCATAGTTCAAAACCTACAGTGACATGGCTTTAGTTGACTGGATCATTATTGGAATTTACTTTTTGTTTGTCTCTGGAATAGCCATCTACTATTCTAAACGGGCAGGACTTAATACCTCTGAATTTTTTCTCAGTGGACGGAGGATGTCATGGTGGCTGGCAGGGGTAAGTATGGTTGCAACGACTTTTGCCGCCGATACCCCAATGGCTGTCACTGAACTCGTTGCCGAAAATGGAATTGCTGGCAATTGGATATGGTGGAACTTTGCCCTGGGTGGAATGCTCACCGTGTTCTTTTTTGCCAGACTATGGCGACGCTGTGGAATTCAAACTGATGTTGAATTTGTTGAGGTTCGTTATTCTGGCCCTGCTGCAGCAGTGCTCCGTGGGATCAAGGCAGTGTATTTCGGACTTTTCCTAAATATCATCATTATTGGCTGGGTGTCACTTGCGATGGAAACTGCTATCCATGTATTGTGGCCAGACTTAACAATTTTTGGACAAACTTCTTTTACAGTTGGTGGATTCACAATGAGTGCTGCCTTGGTTGTTGTAAGCCTTCTAGTTATTGCCGTGTCTATTTTCGCCCTCCTGTCTGGGCTATGGGGAGTCGCAGTCACTGATGTCTTGCAATTTGTCCTTGCGATGGCGGGATCAATTTTGATGGCATTTTTTGTTCTCCGCCTTCCGGAGATAGGCGGAATTTCTGGGCTCAGGTCCCAATTGCCCGCTGAAACATTTCAGTTTTTTCCAACGCTCGGTGATGCGCCGACAACTGCGGCAATGTTTGCGTTATCAATTCCAGCATTCATAGCTTTTATTGGGATTCAATGGTGGAGTAGCTGGTATCCTGGTTCTGAACCAGGGGGAGGTGGTTATAGTGCACAGAGGATGATGGGAACTGCAAGCGAGCGGGATGCGACCTTTTCTGCCCTTTTATTTACAATCGCTCATTACTGCATTCGCCCATGGCCCTGGATTATCGTTGCTTTGGCATCTGTAGTCTTATATCCCGATCTTACTCATTCTCGTGAAGGGTTTATCATGGTCATGAGAGATGTACTCCCTGTAGGATTACTCGGAGTGGTATTTGCCGCATTTTTAGCTGCATTTATGAGTACGATCTCAACTCAACTTAATTGGGGCGTTTCCTATCTAATGAATGATTTCTGGCGAAGATTTATTCAGACTGACAAGGAGGAGCGACATTATGTGCTGATATCACGCATTCTTACCTTTATTGTGGCTCTTCTCAGTATCCTTCTTGCCACACAACTGGAATCAATTAGTCAAGCATGGGCCTTAATCATTACCGCGTCTGCAGGACTTGGAACGGTGCTAATTCTAAGATGGTATTGGTGGAGAATCAACGCTTGGAGTGAACTTGTAGCAACACTATCTCCCATTGTATTGGTGCTATTGACGCTATTAGGAGTTCCAGTGCCCGGAATTCAAGAGCCCTTCCCCTCTAATTTATTTGTAGTCGTAGGCGTAACAACTGCTCTATGGCTCATTGTTACATTTGTGACTAAACCAACGGATCAAACGACTCTTTCAAAATTTTATACCCTCGTACGCCCCGCTGGACCCGGATGGTACCCCATTGCATCACTCCATCCAGATGTGACCGCCGACGCTTCTATCAGAAGCATGGCATTTCAATGGGGAACTGGAGTTGCTTTAGTTTATTCATCTTTATTTGCTGTCGGTTATCTGATCTTAGGAAATATCCTATCGGGTGTTGTCATGTTACTGATCGCTGCAGGTTCAACGATCTATCTCTCCCAGACATTTAGTGAACCAAGCACTGCCAAATCATCATGACCTTGAACTTATGCCAGAGTTAATTATTGTAGGTGATCGAGTACTCATTGAACCTAATGTTGGAGAGCAACAGACCGAGTCTGGTTTATTGCTCCCAGCATCGGTAGCTGAGCGCGATAGAATCGGGTCAGGTCAAGTCAAACAAGTCGGACCTGGCCATCTCATTCCAAATCCTGACTATTCCGATGACGAACCTTGGACAGAGCCTAAACGAGTTGGGCGTTATCTACCTCTTGAAGCTACGATTGGAGATCTCGCCTTCTATCAGCGCAATGATGCAATTGAATTTACCTACAAACACAAAAAATATGTCATCATCCCGCACCACGCAATCCTTGCTCTTGTGAGACCTGACCACGAAGATATGATCAACGAATTATTGGATAATCAGCTCTGAGGATAGAATATGATCTCAAAAATTTCCTAAATTAATGAGATCAAAGATGCGAACTCCACGAAAGTGGCGTGAGAGAGACTTGAACTCTCGACCTTGCGATTATGAGTCGCACGCTCTAACCAACTGAGCTACCACGCCATCCGCCATTGAAACGGAGATAATTGAATCTGGTTGCACATTGCTGTCGTAGTGCTGATAGTTACAAGAAATTTAAATTATATGTTTTGGGATCGTATCATAGGGCAAAGAAGAGTGGTTGACTTACTCAAAACTGCGGTTGATTCTGGTCATGTTGCACATGCGTATCTATTTCACGGTCTAGATGGTACTGGCAAAAGGGCAGCTGCGATCGCATTTGCCCAAGCCTTGCAATGCAAAGGATGCGATAGAACACCCCCCTGCTCATTTTGTGCACAAGCCCAAGAATTACAACACCCTGATATTCATTTCTTGATCCCTCAACCCAGTGATGCTAAACCCGAAGACGTGAATCGGAGGATTGAACTTCTTGCCAAGAACCCTTATGCTGCCGTTGACTTTGTTCGCGCTCCGAACTTGGAATCTAACAAAGCATCCTCAACGCAACTCAAACAAGCCGCCTATTCTGTTGAACGAATCAATTTGGATCTTCGGTCAAAAATGATCATGCGACCATCAATGGGGCAATACCTCATTGCGATAATCACCGACATTGATACCATTCATGAACGGGCCGCCAATAGCTTTCTCAAACTTCTTGAAGAACCTGGACCCGATACTGTTTTTATCTTAACGACCTCTCGGAAAGAAGCACTCTTACCTACCATCTTATCCCGCTGTCAACATGTAAGATTTGAAAATTTATCTGCCCATGAAATTAAACAAACATTGTTAGCGCGTAATGAAGTGCCCGATGACCTCGCTGACATCGTATCGCAGATGTGCCAAGGATCCTACATGCGGGCGTTACAACTTGGCCAGAGTGATGAACTCAAATATAATCGAGAACAAGTCTTAACCTTCCTACGTTTTTCATTTTCACGCAAAATTAATGAGCAATTGAGCCTGATTAAAGAAATTAGTAAGACGAGTCGAGATAATCTGAGGAATATACTCAGGCTTATGCTGAGTTGGATCAGAGATGTTACACTATACAAAACTTTGGGTGACGACGCACCGATTACAAATATTGATCAGAAAACACAAATTTCTAAGTTCTGCCAAAATCTTCATACAGCCGACTTAGATGCAATGTCACAACTGACCGAAGAAGCCCTTGAACTTACTGAATCAAATGTGAATACAACATTACTTTTAATCAATTTATCATTCAGCCTTGGGGAAGCCATGCGGTCTTCCCACAACCATCAACTCTACATTCCTTTGACGACCCGCATTCATGAGTAAAACGAACGTTCTGGTTCACATTTCGTTTTCACCGCTTAATTCTAAATTAAATTGATATTTCTTATGTCGTGTGGCTCAAATGGTTCGTGTGGTTGTAGTGGAGGCTCACTTGGAGGCTATGGAGGATGCAATGATAGTTGTCCATCTGTCCAAATTTTTGATTGGCTTCCTGAATCTAGTAAAGCAGGAAATTACGATCACTGCGATTTAGTAGAAGTCTCCTTCAAAGCCCGTCGCAGAAAAGTATATCAAAACACGCGTAATCTGCCTATCCGTGCAGGTGATGAAATCATCGTATCTGCTCAGCGAGGCTTAGATTATGGAAAGGTCGCACTCACAGGTGAACTCGTCCATATCCGGGCTCGCAATCATTTAAACTATGGTCAGATTCTGCGCATTGCTTCCTCAAATGACCGCAGAATCTATCACGAAAACCAAGAAGCTGAAAAAGATGCCCTTGTTGTTGCAAAAGCTTCTATTAATCTAAGGCAACTTCCTCTGAAACTCGTTGATACCGAATGGCAATTTGATCGTAAGAGACTTACTATTTTTTATACTACATCATCAAGCGTGAGCTTAAAACCAGTCATTAGCGAGCTGTGTCGGCGATTTTCATCAAGAGTAGAATTTTTGCGTCTCAACCCACGTGAAGAAGCATCCAGAGTCGGTGGACTCGGGGTCTGTGGCCGTGAACTTTGTTGTTCGTCATGGATGCGTCAAATTCCTCCCGTGTCAGCGTCTGCCGCAAGAAAAATGCATTTACCATTCAAGACTGAGCGACTCGTTGGGCGCTGTGGTCAACTTAAATGTTGCTTGAATTATGAGCTTGAACAGTACATGAGAATTCTCAAAAAATTTCCGCGTAAAGGAACAATTGTAGGTACGGTTGATGGAAATGGAGGTGTCATTGGAGTGAATATTTTTGAACGAACGGTTAAAGTAATTCTTGACAATGATCTGGTCAAAGAATTTGAGTTATCCGATGTGAAAAAAATTAAGTCACGCCCTTATGGTGGACAACGAATGTCAAGGAAGCGAAGAAAACCTAAAAGCTAAGTGAGGTTTTCACTCAATCTTGCCTGTCTAAGCAATCAAACAACCCAGATCAGTTACACAATCCACCCGATAGAGAAAATTATGCTGTGAAGAAGAAGTAAACCTGCCGTTTGACCTAACAGCGGGTTCAATTTTGAAGCCTCTTTCTCTTTCATCAGCTTGTAGACTATCCAGACGGCAGGCAATAGAATCAGAGCAGATAGTCCTGCCCATACATGCTCTCCTTTAATACCAATAAGCACTAAAGGGATGCATGTTGCAACCGTTACATAAGCAATCCATAAACATACTCCAAATTTTCTACCAAACCGAACAACTAATGTCTTTTTATCTGCAATTCGATCTTCCTCTATATCACGAACATTATTAATGACTAACACAGCAGATGCCAATAGGCCGGTCGCAAAACCAGCAATCAATACATAAGATGGAAGTGATAGTGATTGGACATAATAGGCACCTCCAACAGCAACAGGGCCAAAAAAGATCAACACAAAAATATCACCATAACCTTTATATCCGTATGGCCAAGGCCCTGCAGTATATAAGATGCCCGAAAGGATTGAGGCAATCCCGATGATAAGTATTGAAATCCCTCCGCGATCTATGAGATAATATCCTAATAAGGTAGCCATCAGAAAAACCACGATCGTAGCAGATTGAAGATGGTGTGGATGAATTAAACCTGCCTGAGTTACGCGTGTTGGTCCTCTACGATGCTCTGTATCAGCACCCCTGATATAATCAGAATAATCGTTGCAAAAATTTGTGCCTATGGTGATCAGAACCGCACATAAGATACACACAATAAACGCACCTAAATGAAACCCCGCATCCTCCCATGCCATTGCTGAAGCAACAATGATAGGAGCAATTGCAACCGTGAGCGTCTTCGGGCGTGTGGCTAAAATCCACACTTTGAGACGAGAATCACTCATGGTTTGTAGCCGTCCCTATCAAAGTTTGGCGGGCGTTTACTTAAATATGCGTTTTTACCTTCCTGCCCCTCTTCTGTCATATAAAACAACATTGTCGCATGGCCAGCAAGCTCTTGTAAGCCTGCCTGTCCATCACAATCTGCATTGAATCCAGCTTTAAGCATACGTATTGCAATATTTGAATTCATTAGAATCTCTCTACACCATTGGACCGTCGTACGCTCAAGATCATCTAGTTTAACGACAGTATTGACCAACCCCATGTCTAAGGCCTCAGAGGCATCATAGGGTCTACAAAGAAACCAAATCTCACGTGCTTTTTTCTGTCCGACATGGCGAGCAAGATAACTTGCTCCATATCCGCCATCAAACGAGCCGACCTTGGGGCCAGTCTGCATAAACTTTGCATTATCTGCTGCAATGGTCAGATCACATATGACATGCAATACATGCCCACCCCCTACTGCCCAACCTGCAACCATTGCAATCACAGGCTTGGGGCAGGTTCGAATCTGTCTCTGAAAATCTAATACGTTCAGGCGCTGAGTTCCAGACCCTTCCTCAGTGTATCCATGATCTCCCCGAATTCGCTGATCACCCCCAGAACAAAAAGCGTCAGGGCCTGCCCCGGTTAATATGATGACTCCAACCGATGAATCATCTCTTGCCTTGTCAAAAGCATCCTGCATTTCTGAAACGGTCAACGGACGAAAAGCATTGCGAACTTCTGGGCGGTTAATAGTGACTTTAGCAATCCCTTCGGTATCAGTGTCTACAATCCCTTTTTCATAGATGATATCTTTATACTCACCAATTTTTTTCCACTCAATTGGGCCTGAAACCGTTGGCCTATAGGTAAAATGATGTTGCTTCTTGCTCATTGTATGTTGATTGATTTATAGTCTAAGAAATGATTCATATGCTTGTTGCAAAAGAATCACCATGATGTTTTCATAGGATCAGGTAACGAAATAATTTCTTGATGGGTTAAATCAAGGCTTCTACCCACAACCTCCTAAAATGAATCATTTTCAGATGGATTGGACGATAGAGTCCTCATTTTATATGCACTGACACCCTGCTTTGTGATCCTGTTAAATTTCACGGTAGACTCTAATCTGAAAGATGTCGCTATTCAAAATGCTCGCATTTTGAGTTGCAATGAATCTAAATGGAAAGAAACAAGTTAAGTTTGATTCATATCACAATTTGCTTATCACTATGAATATAAACCCTCTTGATCTTGCTTTCGGTGACATAGACCACGAATTAAATGTTACACGAAATATGTTATCCAGAATTCCAGATGACTGCTTTGACTGGAAACCTCATGAAAAATCTTGGACAATGGGAGAATTAGCATCCCATATTGTGGATCTTTTATGGTGGCAAGTCACAACGTTGATAGACGATGGGATTGATATGTCTGAGTCTTGGCCAAAAACTGAAGCCAGATCACAGGTTGCCTTGATGACTGCATTTGATCAGAAAGAAGAAACCCTTCGGGCGGTTCTCAGAAGTACGACTCTTGAAACGTTGGCTGAGTCTTGGACATTACGGTATGGTAATCAAGTATTTTTTACAGAGCCGAAATATGTTGTGCTACGCCGTTTTGGAATCAGCCACTTAATACATCACAGAGCCCAACTGTCAATTTATCTGAGGATGAATTCAATTCCATTACCACCAAGTTATGGACCATCTGCTGATGAGAGTTAACCGTTGTCATCAACAGACCCGTAAGGAGTCGTAAGAAATTTTCGAGCATTAGTGTGGCTTGATCCCCAGCGTTGCATCTTCAGAACTTCTTTATAGCGTGCAATAGCTTGTTGACGCTGTCCGAGTAGATCATGGGCAATTCCCTGATTCAGCCGCCCTGCTACCTTAAAATAACTGTCGGTATCTAACCTTGCCGTAAGGGCTTCAAGAGATAAAAGATGTGTTAATGCATCCTTTGCTTGACCTTTAATGATATGTGATCGGGCCAAAAAATACAAGGCTTGCTCAGCCATCAGTGGTGAATATCCTGTCTCTAAGGCTTTATAGCGCTCCAAAACATCTTCAAAAACCTCATCTGATGCACGCCATTGATGCCAACTTGCATAGATTCGCCCCTCCAAAGTATGGAAAAATGAATTTCGTGGATAGCGATTGCGAAGCCATGATATTTGCTCAACACAGTCTTGAAAATTTTTCTCATATAGATAATTAATCTGAACAAGAAAATACATGGCTTCAGTCTGCAAGTAATTTCCGTTTCTAGCTGTTTGATATAGGTCATTGAGTCCAAGGTGGCGATTGCCAGGAGGTAAAAATGTTGTGATGGGGCGCAAGAATGGATACCGACTAGGAATCAATGCAGCATAATATCTATAAAGCCCACGCCCTAACTTATAATCATGATTAAGTGAATCTACATCAGCAACTGCTAATACGTAATCCATAGCACGCTTTCCATCTGCGGCTGCCCGAATCCAGTCACGGCGATTTGATCTCAACCGCCCCCTAAAACCCAAAGAGATACCTTTGAAGAAAATTGCGTCAAAATCATTGTCATTTCTCTTAAGTCGAAAATCACTTCGATCAATGACCTCATCCATTGCAGCATAAAACGTTTGATCGTAGCTCGTATCATTTAAGTTGAGTAGAATTGTCCACCACAACGTTAAGGCCTCTAAAAATGGACCTATTGGATGATCGGGGTGTCTCTTTGTAATTGTCCCAAATAAGGAGTCTGCCTCGGCAAACCGAAAATCATACAAAGCTTCCAACCCAGCCTTAGCTGGTTTCTGAACCTCTGGAAGATCTAAAATACTACGTTGAGCTACGACATCGGTAGATATCAGTAAAAGACTTAATGATAGAACAAACCTCATTCAGATGATTGTTTGTTACGTCAAATCCAGCGACGCAAACCACCATATAATAGCGATACAACCAAAATTTTTGCGATGTCAAATCCAATAAATCGGAGCCAACCCACTTCAATTGAATACCACCAATTTGTGTGCATCGCCACAAAATGCATCCAGATGACTCCACAAGTAAATAAGACGAGTGAGCCAACACATACTGCAAACGCTCCTTTAAAAAATCCAGACGTATGTCGAGAAATGATTCCAATCACAAATGCCGAGAGGGGCATACCGAATAGATAGCCTGCACTTGTAGCAGACATTAAATATGTTAAGCCATGGCCGCTACCAGCATACACTGGAAAAAACAGTCCAAGACATAAGTAAAGTACCATAGATAAACTACCATTGCGAGCACCAAGCACTAACCCACTTCCATACACAAATAGCGTCTGTAAGGTAATTGGAACTTCCCAAAGATAGATCCGAACCTGGGCTCCAATTGCTGTAGCAATTGCAAACAATCCGATGGCGAGAATTTGAATCAGCAGTGACGCTTGATCCGATGATAATGCATCAATTCTTGATGTACTTGAAGAGTGTGTGATCATTGATGATAATGAGTGTAAGTCCGAATTTATGTATTTAAAACTTTTAGAATAAAGTTGTTAGGAAGAGATATACTTTAAAGTAACATTTGGGAAATATATACTGGAGTACTCAAAAGATAAACATTTCTTGTATGAACAGTTAGTTCTACATTCTCACTAGGATCAATTGCAAATCTACCCAATGCCTACAATCACATCAACTTAACCTTGATCCAATGCCTGCTCTGACGGCTTCTAATAAAACTGACCAAAACTGTTCCTATCGTTGAATAGAATACTGTCTGTTGCGGATACACTGTACAAAGCTCTTCTCCCATCTAGTAATGCGGATCATATAGGTTTGTGTGTAATGCGATTCTTGGCCAGATAAAACATGAGAAAGATAGATTACGATCCGTACCCCTTTTCATTCGGAATTCATTCATACGTTAAACTTTAAATTTGTAGCAGAGTGTATCGTATGCATGGGTAGCAGGAGCGGGGATCCAATCCTATCTCTCTTGATCTGAGCCGCCTGTTCCCTACCCTTCTGTTGATATTGATGGCGATTGAATCCGAACAAACCTCATGATTTTTCTCCATAATAAATCTCAAGCCCGCAGGGAGATGCCTTTTGATATACAGGTTCCATTGTACCGATCAGAGAATGATGAGCACGCCAGAAGGGAAACTTTCCTAGCCGCTTCACAAGTGCTGCGGGGACCGGAGGCGTATGAATCGTTCCAATAAGATCTTCTGGTAATTCCTCCTGCTTCCAATAACGGTCATCGGGGAGCAGAGGGATGGATGCATGTTGTAACTCTGGTTCATGATCTGTGTCTTCATGCTTCTCAACTGATTCACCCGTAATGGCATGTAAAAGTTCTTCACGAGTAATTCCACGAAGCTCAAATAACAGAAATGGATCTCGGTCAAATTCTTCAGCCAACAAGTAGTAGACCGCTGCAATATGTTTGCATGGGTTAGACCAATCTGGACATGAGCAGCCCGTCTTAAGGTCATTCTGTCGTTCAGGAAAGAGCGGAGTTCCAGCCTCCTTCAATACATCCTCAAGATCCTCTGGGATCTCTCCTGCCATGAGCCGAGCTGTATAGTAAGGCTGTTCCATCAATGATTGTGCTAGTTTCTTCCACACTGATGCTTTGAAGGTTTTCATTTCAATTTCCACAGAGTAGGGAGCACCACTTGATCCCTGAACTTTGGAGTTAACCTTTCCTTTATTAATTTCTATCGATAACACCTGACCTCTACGTGCGTAAGATTTGCCACGTCCAAGGCGTGCCCCAATCCTGAAACTCTCCAATGTGTCAACCCATCTGATTCCCCACCAAGTCTTGCCAAAGCTCCCCCTCATAGACTGGGGTTTAATCCCTCCCTTTACTGTGCGTGGTCTAGCGGGAGGAAAGTAGTAATAGTCGTCGTAGTATCTCGGCATGAACCAAGCGATTCTTAAATTTTAGATTATTCAACAGCTTCCCTTTGCAGGCGAAGAGCATTTTTAAGATCACGCGTAGATAGTTCCGTAATCCACTGTTCTCCAGCTGATACGACACTGTCAGCAACTTCTCGTTTTTTCTCAATCATTTGGTGGATGTGTTCTTCAATTGTTCCACTACAAACGAACTTGTACACCTGTACATGCTTTGTTTGTCCAATTCGAAAAGCACGATCTGTAGCCTGATTCTCAACGGCAGGATTCCACCAACGATCATAATGAAAAACATGATTAGCACGGGTGAGGTTTAACCCAGTACCTGCTGCCTTTAAAGATAATAGAAAAATTTGCGGACCCATGTCCTCATGCTGAAAACGTTCAATCATTTGATCACGTTTTTTCTTGGGAACTCCACCATGTAGAAAGAGAACTTCTCGTCCGAAGGTTTCCTGAAGGTGTTTGCGAAGCATCTCACCCATTTCTGTAAATTGAGTAAAAATGAGTGCACGATCGCCAATCTCGTACACCTCTTCAAGCATTTCAAGGAGGCGGGTTAACTTACCCGATCGACCAGCAATTTCTGAGGCATCATGGAGAAACTGAGCTGGGTGATTACAGATCTGTTTGAGTTTCATAAGTGTGGCAAGGATCAACCCTTTGCGCTGAATATTCTCAGCATCTTTAAGTCCTTCCGAGATTTCTTTGACAACGGCGCGATACAGAGATCCCTGTTCTTTCGTCAGCTTTGTAAAGACATTTGTCTCTTGTTTTTCAGGTAGATCATCAATGATGTTTTTGTCGGTTTTGAGTCTACGAAGGATGAACGGTCCTGTAATCTGTTTCAGCAGCTGCGTTGTTCGTTGATCACGATCAACCTGGATGGGAACAAAAAACTGACGTTTGAACTCGGCCTGCGAATCAAGCATCCCTGGATTGAGAAATTCCATGATGGACCATAGCTCTCCTACATTATTTTCTACAGGAGTTCCTGTAAGGGCAATTCGATAATTGGCTTCAAGTGCCCGAGCTGCCTTGGCCTGCTTTGTTCCAGGGTTCTTGATATTTTGAGCTTCATCCAAAACGATCGCACTCCATTTGATCTGATTCAAGACCTCAAAATCCCGATGTAGGAGCGGGAAGCCAGTCAAAACCACATCTGTCTTTTTAGCTTCTTCTTTGAAGACTTCTGGATCCTTTATTCGGCGCATTCCATGATGTACAAGAACGGATAAACTGGGTGTGAAATGTGCAGATTCATTTTGCCAGTTACCAATCACAGATGTAGGACTTACGACCAAGATTGGTTGCTTTGGATTGGACTCTTTGGTGCGTTGAATCATCGCAAGCGTCTGCGGAGTTTTCCCCAATCCCATATCATCTGCAAGACAGACACCAAACCCCCATTGCTGCATAAAGGCTAACCATGAGTAACCGCGAGATTGATAGGGGCGCAGCGTTCCATTAAATAGATCAGAAATGGGAATTTCTTCAATTTCTGAATTGTTTTCTAAGGAGTAGAGAAGATCTCCAACCCACCCCGAAGCCTCAATCCCATCCAATGGAAGCTGGTCGGGCGTTTTGGCTGAACCAATGGCCATCTGCACAGCATCTCTTGCGGTCATGTCTTGGCCTTGCATTTTCTTCCAAAACCGAATGGCTTCCTGAATGGCATCAGCATCAAACTGCATCCATTGACCGCGAATTTGTACAAGTGGGATCTTGAGCTGAGTGAGTGCTTCAATCTCTTCCATAGAGATCTGCTCATCTCCGATAGATAGTTGCCAGTCAAAGTCTACAATCGTATCCAACGAGATGCCACTCTGACTCTGCATTTTAGGGGAGGATACCGAGGCCTTCACCGAAAGTTGTCTTCTTGCACCGCTTGCCGTCCACCATGATGGAAGTTGAACATGATACCCAGCCTGTTGCAAGAGCCATGCTGTTTCATTTAAGAACGTATAGGCTCCTTCGGTGTCTAAATCAGCTCCACCCGGGCAATTGGTCTTCAGGCTTTCAGCGAAAATAGGATGAACCGTAGAAACATGTCCCAATGATAAGAGGAGGTATTCCTGAATATTGGTCTGATATTTTGAAAAAATGGATTTTGTCTGCTGCTCTGGAACCCATGCATCCGCCACTTCAATGTACAGACTTGGATCATCTGTTGGATTCAGGAGATAACGGACAAACCATTGTTCATTGGAATCCTCCTCTGGTTCTTCAAGGCGAAAGCACAACCGAAATGGTGTTTTGGCTGTTACCGACAGCGGCCGTTGCCACGATTTGATTTGCTGAGCTAGATACGCCAACTCATCTGGATCACCCGACATGGTGGAATTCCAACTGCATAATGCATGAGTCCACTGATCGTGAAGGCTATCAAACGATTTCTTAGGTGTCTTGGATGCTTTGGAGAGTTGTTTTTCCGTCCAAGATAGCCTGACTAAATAGTCTACAAAAACCTTCAAAAGTCTATAGATAACTAAGTTTGGATCCTTATCTGGGGCAGCTTTATCGTCTTTTGTGAATGCTCTGCATGCATGGGGCATAGCATTGGATAGGATCGAAATGACTTGTGTGTCCTTCCCTAAGATAACGGGTTCCCAGACGGCTAGAAACTTGCCCGCTCCCTCATACAAATTTGGCAAAAACTGTTGTCGAGCAGTCAATGCTCCTGCAAATCGCAATACATTGGTCAAGAAGTGTAGATCAGAACCAATAAGAATGCCGGGAGCAAGTATTTTTCGTCCATAGCAGGATCCAAGTAAATCAATCGTATTTTCAGCGGAAAGGGGAAGTGTAGGGATAGGCCATGGTGTCAGAATGGGTTTTGAATCGTCTGGCGGGACATCTGCGATCATTGGACTTGATGGCAATGGAATATCCCCCTGTGTTGGAAGCCATAAATGCTGACGCACTGATCTAGTCGCTTGGAGCCGAAGACCTATGTCAGCAGCTATACTTATCAGCTGTTTAGGAGGAGCGGCATAGGGTAGAATTTTTTTAGATTTGCCTATTTTTTCCTTTGGTACTTCGCCCCACAGCAAGAACCGATCTTCCCAAACACCTAAATGAAGAATGACCATTTTTATGAATTAACGATACTATATTGACCCATTGGTTGTGATGTACATTTCTTGTGTCTTAAAACTTGCATCTCATTCAAGAAATCATACTTTGGTGGTTGACTCCCAGAACACTTGGAAACTGGTACAACCCTCAAGGAATACTCCTGACCAATTAACATTTGACTAATCATTTTAACGAGCGGAGAGTGACTACGTTGATCTATAACCTTTAGTACAACTGTGACATGCAAAATAATCAATACTAGTCCCTCTGTGATTTTAGTTTGTAGTATTTTTTTAGGGTGTCAACATCAATTAAACACTTATAGCCTGCTTGGGTTACGGTTAGATAGGTTTCAGCCCATTCGTTGAGCAGTAAAGCGACTGGACGATCAAGTCTAATTCGTATTCCATTCGGCCCCATGCTAAGTCAATAATCGTTACCCTATCATCAGAGGAGAGTGCAAGATCAAAGCCAAATTTGCTCGGAGGAGGTTGCTGTGATTTGGTCCATTCCTGAACTTCCTGTAATTGACTCTCTTCATCCAACGGTTCACTGAAGTAAGAACTTTATCGGACCAACTTGATTCATCTGATTTGGAGGGTATCTTCTCAAGTACTCTGGGGTGATCTGGATTAAGCTGATTCAAAAACTTATTGGCTACATCTGCCAAAAGTTTTCGGCGTGCACGTAGAAATTCGAGATAATTCTCAATCTTCAATAACTCTTCATTCATAGCAATTCATTGCGACTCAAGTGCTCCACGACAATTGTCGCGAACCCAGTAATAATATAGGAATTATAGACCAAACTGTATTGAGTTTAAATTAAGATCAATAATACGATTTGTGTGAGAATATAGCTCAAATTAGAGTATTTGCATCAAAATAATAGGCATAAGATCAGGAGATTCTTGTGAGTTACAGTTTGAGATATAGCTCCACAAAATTCGCCTTATTGTTCAAGTATTCTTCGTATGTCAATGCATAAGATTACCTATCTATGACTCTGCGAATACAATTTAGCTTCTTCCATTATTAGTATGGTTAGACTGTTTTTGAAGATTCTTAAAATATAAGTCCATACTTCTAAAAAATAGAATTAAATGGTATTAAAACGATAATTGAGTTCAGAATTCCAGCACGAATTTTGTCGGTCAACACCTGACATATTTGCATTTATCGGGCTATATTGGTGAATCAAAGACATCATTAAATTCTCTGAAATCACTTCCCAATCTTGTCATTATTCTTATTCTTTACGGTCATTTTTTATGCTTCACCCACTCAAAAACTGAAGCCCCCTAATTGTCTTGCTGCTCTGCAATCTATGAGGCATGACAAGCATCTTCTGCATGTCTCAATTGTGCTAGGTTGGCCACACTCAGGCTGGGGATGCCGCCCCGCAGGCACCTCAGTCGTCTCCCGACCTCTTATTGATTCTAAGGGCAGTCCCTCAAAATGTGCGACCCGTTCACTAAACCTCGAATATCATTAGAAAGTCGCATTTCAGAGTTAAGGATCAGCTTTGTGAGATAAGTCCTCAGAACCATTTTGATCCGCCACAAGAGGGCACCTATAGAGAGGTTGACGGTGGTGGGGCCGTAATTAGTAATGATTCCAGAAATAATTCGAAATTCCACAGGAGAAGCGATGATGTATCTCAGGATATAACTGTATGTACGCACGATACGATGTGTGCTCCCTGACTCTAAGATGTTTCAACAACATTGATACAAGCCCCTATCCCGAAATGGAACAGTCCATTCTACGCCAGAATAGTTCTTCCATATCACAAGTGATTCAACGTCACGAAGCTGAATTTTGGGTATCATACTCATATAACTATTCCCCTCATTACATCGGATCGTATTTTGAAACACGATCATATGCTCTTGCAATATGAGTTGTTACTGTTCTAATTATCTATATCAAGAAAATCCAATGAGAACTAACTTAACAGATCAAATCATTAAATTGCTATGGATACAGCCATTGCACCAATTATCAATAACCAGAAATCAATTCACAGATGGTACAACAATCAACAAATGATTCGCTGAGTATTATATGAATAAATCAACGATTAGAACATTAGGATATTTGATGAAGTCCTTAATCTTACTGATAATTTCATGGGCATCCTTTACACTGCAGACCACTGCTAACTCCCTACTTGAGACTTCAACACTTCTTGGATTAAGGAATAATTGGATCCATGATGTTTCCCATGTAGAGAAGTCTAAATCACTCTGTATTGATTGGCATATGCCCATGGATGCCGCCCAATTTAAGCGTTGTGACATCTCCCGATCTGATCTGCTTATCGCACTTCAATCAAACCACACTTGGATTATCAAAGCATCCGTGGACGGACATGTATCGATATCTCAGTTTGAGATACCGTCCATCTATCGGGCCGAGTTTGACTGTAAGGACATTAACATCGCCAGTGCTTCGGTGATAATGAGAGTCAGAGGAATCGGTCGTGCGAAAGCATTAAGAATCATTGCCTACCGTGACCAAAATGGACCATTTCAATCACTCGACGAATTAGCTAACGTGAAAGGGATCGGGGCAGCAACAGTTGAAATTTTTCGCATCGCTGACTTTTGTGTGCGAAAGGATGACGGTGAGAATCAACCTCAGACACCCCCATATAGTGACGATCCTAGTGATTCCGTTGAAGATTGCATAGATATGAATACGGCCAATGTTAATGATCTGCAGAGGGTCAAAACAATCGGTGCTGTCAAAGCTCAGGCAGTCATTAATTACCGCAATGAAAATGGCCCCTACAAATCTCTCAATGAACTGACCAATGTCAAAGGCATTGGTTTTGCGAAACTTGAGAAATTTCGCAAGGCAGGTTTTTGTGTTCTAAATCAAATCAACACCAATGGACACTCCGAATCCAGTAGTGAAACAACAAATCACTCTTCGTCCACCATGGATAACAATTGCGATGACATCAATACTACCATTGCTTCTGCATTACAACGCGTCCGTGGAATAGGCGCAGCAAAAGCCCATACCATTATTGAATATCGTGACAGAAATGGCCCATTTCAGTCTCTTGATGAATTGATTCGTGTTAACGGAATCGGAGAATCAACCTTGGAGAATTTTCGCAGCGCTAACTTTTGTGTCCGAGCATCTAATCACGAAAGGGATGATCCTGACCGTCAGACATACGGGGCGTTAACTGATTATAGTAGATCTGTTACCCCTTGTGAAAATATCAATTCTTCTAATTCAACTACTCTTCAACTTGTAGATGGCATTGACCCAGCCAGTGCTCAATCTATCATTGACCATCGTGATCATTTTGGACCATTCTCCTCTATGGAAGCACTTTTGGATGTGTATGGAATCAATGATACAATGCTAAGTGATCTTCAACAATCTGGATTTTGTGCAGAAACCAACACCAAATCTACCCATTCCGAAGATCCTTTATTCATTCCCCCTGACACATCGAAGGTTCATATCTCCGCCCTCCCCTACCAACGAAGCCTATATGGAGGCTGGTTGGATTTTGATAACGATTGCCAAAACACCCGCCATGAAGTTTTAGTCGCTCGGAGCCTCGTTGATGCAAGTCTTGATGAAAGCGGTTGCTTTGTTATTGGAGGTCAATGGTATGATCCATATCTGGACACTCTCATTACAGATCCATCAAACATAAATATTGATCATTTCATTCCTCTTGCCGAGGCGCATCGCAGTGGTGGGGCAAAATGGAATGATAGTACACGCTATTCTTTTGGAAATGATCTGAGTGAAAATGGAGTCTTAATTCCTGTTTATGCCAGTGTAAATCTATCAAAAGGAAGTTGAGATCCCGCTCACTGGCTCCCCCCTAATTCAGATTATCACTGCCAATATACAGGCCGATGGGTTGAGCTGAAAAATAAATGGAGATTAACGATGGACTATGCTGAGCAACAAGCGGTAAAGGTTCTACTCGAAAATTGTACCACTACAGTTAATACTCCTTAATCTTTCTGCATTTCTAGTAACGGATGTGTGAACTGGCCAAAATTCGCCAGACATTCTTCGGTAAAAAGGTTTCCGAATCATCATGATTAGAGATTGATTATGATCCAATCAATCCCGTATATTTTTATCATGTCACATTTATGAAGTTGATACTCAGCATAAATATCGTCCCTATTGTGAAATTAACCTAATATTTATCTGGGAATAATATCTACGCTGATAAGTTTTGAAAATACCATGACTGTCATGATCAATTGAAGATTCCAATCCACTTATTTGATTGTTTTGAAATGCGCATAGTTCTTTCATGATTAAACGCACATTTAAAACTTAAATCAGTAGAACGTATTTCCATTATCTGTAATATATTTCTACTACATGCTGGGGTCTTTCTGGACGGTTGCCAATTTCTTAAGTATTGTGCGCGTGCCTCTTTCCATCGCTGTTGCAATACTAGTTGTTACAGACGGCCCGATTGTTTGGAGTTTAAGCCTGATTCTGATTGCTGGCTTGACCGATTGGCTTGATGGCTTGATTGCAAGACTTACAAATACCGTCTCAGGCTGGGGCAAGATTCTTGATCCGCTCGCCGATAAAATTTCTGTTACAGTTGTTGCAATCGCGTTCCTCTCGGCAGAGTTACTACCCTTCTGGTTTGTCTGTACAATCGTCCTAAGAGATCTACTTATCGCTGGTGGGGGTGTATTGTTAACTCACAAGTTAGGGCGTATCCGCATGAGCAATTTCATTGGAAAAGCCACTACAACGGGTATTGCAATTACATTTCTACTTGCATTGTTAAAACCTGATGCCGTGGTACTATATTCTTCAATCTATGGCTCTTTAGGGCTTCTAATCCTCTCCCTTTTCATTTATGCAATTCGCCTCAAGGATTTACGCAACAATCCAGCACAAAGATGAAATTCTTCAAGTCATCAAAAAATACAGAGCAGGAGCGTTTGGAGTCTGGGTTAGAACAAACCCGCAAAGGATTATTTGGAAAACTAGGACGGCTATTTAAGGGGAAACGTAAAATTGATGATGACATCCTTGACCAAATTGAAGAAGCACTTGTCACCAGTGATGTCGGCATCAATACAACATTGGAAATTATCAAGCGAATTCAAAAACGAGCTGCACATGATCTATATACCTCATCCGAAGAATTACAACGTTTGATTCATCAAGAAATTAGAGAGCTATTAGAACAGAATCAAATCGATCGCCCTGCAGATTTTCTTACCCCTTTACCCCAATCCCCATATGTAATTATGATCGTAGGAGTTAATGGGGTAGGCAAAACCACAACCATTGGAAAACTTGCATGGCGTTACTCTGAAGCTGGTCATAGTGTACTCATTGGAGCATCAGACACGTTTCGAGCTGCTGCAATTGAACAACTTGAAGTCTGGGCTAATCGAGCTGGTGCTGAAATCATTAAACAAAAACATGGTGCTGATCCTGCCGCCGTCGCTTATGATACTGTCCAATCTGCCATGAGTCGCTCTTCGGATGTTGTCATCATTGATACTGCAGGCCGCCTTCATACCAAGACTGGACTCATGGATGAACTTTCAAAAATCAAACGAGTGATGGGGAGGCAATTAACCGGCGCACCACACGAAGTGCTGTTAGTGCTTGATGCAACAATTGGTCAAAATGCAGTCAGACAAGCCCAAGAGTTTACCCGAAGCGTTGATGTGACCGGCTTAATTGTTACAAAATTAGATGGATCTGCAAAAGGTGGAATTATCATTGGCATTTCAAATGAGTTCAAAATACCCGTCAAATATATCGGGATCGGTGAAGGCATTGACGATCTTCAAATTTTTGACCGACAGCGTTTTGTAGAGGCATTATCCGTGATATAACGTTGATGTATGTTGTAAATCTGTCAGAAGTATGACAATTAAATTCTTGGACGAACTACCCTATCTCTTTCATTATTGATTATGAATTCCAAATAGATTTCAAGCTATTCTCTTGAAAAATATTATAACGCGTGACCCAAGAATACAATACTCAGAATTGATGGGTGGGTAAATTTCTTGATACCTTGATTGTTTTACCTATGACTCTAACGTATTGCTGAATATCCAACCTTTATTGACCATCATACATTTTTTCTGATATGCGATTGATCTTTATGGGGACTCCTGAATTTGCAGTGCCGTCGTTAGAAGCATTGGTAGACGCAGGCTATCATCCGTTGGCAGTAGTGACCGGACCAGACCGACACCGCGGGCGCGGCCGTAAGCTCCAACCCACAGCCATCAAAGATGTAGCCCAGGGCCTGGGAATTGACACGATCATTCAGCCTCAATCTGTAAAGGATCCTGAATTTATTGATCAAATTCACTCCTTAGAATGCGATATTCAAGTCGTGGTCGCTTTCCGTATTCTACCACATGAAGTATTTTCTTCTGCTAAACTTGGAGCCTTCAACCTTCATTCTTCTCTTCTCCCCAAATTTCGAGGCGCAGCCCCCATCAATCGGGCTATTATGGCGGGTGCAATCAAAACTGGTGTTACTACCTTCTTTATCAAAGACAAAGTTGACACTGGGAATGTCATACTACAGTGGCCAACCACTATCCCACCAAATGAAACAGCAGGTAGCCTCCACGACCGCCTCGCACAACTGGGCGCGCGTGCAGTCGTTGAAACAACACGTAGAATCGTTAAAGGACAACTAACTCAACAGATTCAAGATGATACGCTAGCAACGAGTGCACCCAAAATTTTTCGTGAAGATTGTCAAATTCAATGGCGACAATCATCACAGCAAGTTCACAATCACTGCCGTGGACTCTCTCCCTATCCCGGTGCTTGGACTCGATGGAATGCTAAAACCTTAAAAATTTTAGGCACTAAAATCTCTGATGGAATCGGCCTACCAAGTACAGTCCTGAAATCCGACGGCCAGTTGATTGTTGCATGTCAAGCTGGTGCCCTTGAAATTACACATTTACAGGCACCAGGGCAACGCGTACTCTCAGCTAAAGAGTTTCTTAATGGAAATCCTATTTCGATAGGATCCATGCTAAGTGAACATGATTAGAGAATCTTTGTTAACTGCCGATTATTCTTTTTTATGACTCTATGAATAACTTTGACCTTACTCAGGTGAGCGAACGCATTCGTATCGAAAGCGCATTTGTGGACGATCTACGCCAAGAAATTGGACGTGTCATCGTGGGGCAAAGCTACATGGTTGAACGCCTGATGATTGGGTTGCTCGCTTCAGGGCATGTCTTACTTGAAGGCGTACCAGGCCTTGCCAAAACATTGACAGTCAGTTCCTTGGCCAAAGCCATCGGGGGAAATTTTCAACGCATCCAGTTTACAACTGACCTGCTCCCCGCTGATTTATTGGGAACGCTGATCTATAACCAACAAACAGGAAATTTTTCCATTAAAAAAGGGCCGCTATTTTCAAATATCGTTTTAGCAGACGAAGTGAACCGCTCTCCAGCTAAAGTTCAAAGTGCATTGCTTGAAAGTATGCAAGAACGGCAAATTACAATCGGAGAAACGACCTTCCAACTAGAAGAACCTTTTCTTGTACTGGCAACTCAAAATCCAATTGAACAGGAAGGAACCTACCCACTTCCAGAAGCACAAGTTGACCGGTTTATGCTTAAAATTAAAGTCGGATACCCTTCCCACGAAGAGGAAATGGAAATTATGCGCCGCATGGCTCGAACAGGCCCATCCCATGAAATCAACCCAGTCACGACTCCAGAAAAAATTCTCTCCGCCCGATTAGTCCTCAACGAACTCTATATGGATGAACGGGTAGAACGCTATATTGTAGATTTGGTCATCGCGACACGTGAACCAGATCAATTCAAATTATCCGACTTAGCACCTCTGATTGATTATGGTGCATCTCCCAGAGCTACAATTAATCTTAATCTTGCAGCGCGGGCTCATGCATTTTTGAATCACCGTGCTTATGTAACCCCAGAAGATGTTCGCTCAATTTCTATGGATGTACTACGACATCGCGTGACAGTTACCTACGAGGCTGAAGCCGAAGAGATGGAACCCGAAATGATCATTCAGAAAATCCTTGACACGATTGAAGTCCCATAGCGTATGAGTATCAACAATAACTAACCTTTAACTCAACGTTCAGCTACAGTTGATATGTTGATAATTTGTGAATTATTTGTGGATTTTGTATATTAGGCAAATTTTGCATATTTTTGAGTGTAGACGAATTATATAATTTATGTTCAATAGAACTTACGAATTTGATCCAGTAACCCTTGAACTTACCCTCAAGCCCCTGGGCCTTGTAAAATTATCTATCCTTCTTGGATCATTGCTTGGGCTTTTTGCTTTGGGTTGGTTTGTGCTTGACACGTTATTTATCTCTCCCCAAGAGCAGATTTTGATTGCTGAGAATGAGGTATTACAAGATGAGTTAACGACTTCTCATTCACGCGTGAACGATCTTTCACAGCAAATTGACGGCCTTGCAAAAACTGATCAGGAACTGTATCGATTGATTCTCCAGACCGACAAGATTCCCAGCGATGTCCTTCAATTGGGCGTTGGTGGCATAGATCCTTATGACCACTTTGATGGATTCAGTGAATCTACGGCTACTCTCTTGCGCAATCACTCCGAACTTCTTGATGAGTTAGAGAGAAAGGTTGCTCTTCAAATTTCAAGCTATGAAAACTTAAAACCCCTGGTTTTAAAGAAGAAACGTCAATTGGATCAACTTCCCACGATTCGCCCTACACATGGGAATTTATCCTCTACGTACGGATCCCGACTTCATCCTATTTTACAATATCGTAGAATGCACTCAGGAGTTGATATTTCTGTTCCAAATAACTCTCCTGTTTATGCTACTGGTGCTGGGTTTGTTGAACTCATTGATTACGATTTTGGCTACGGCAATTATATTATCATTGACCATCCTGATGCCGGTTACAAAACTCTTTATGGACATCTGAATTCGGCCATTTCTAATCTTAAGGTGGGCGATGAAGTGCTTCGTGGGCAACAGATTGCATTGAGCGGTAATACTGGATTAAGTACGGCCCCCCATGTACACTATGAAGTCCGTGATCATAATAACAATGCCTTAGATCCTCTAAATTTCTTTGGACCAAGCATGACTCCAAATGAATATCGTGATTTTCTTGTACATGCACAGACGCGTAATTTCCTTCCTTCACTTGACTAATATCACTCCTCTTCATTTGATGATCGTTTACATTAAAAAGTTGTATATTAGCCATTATTTGTAATCATACACTACTGAAAACATGGGATACTGGACACTAGAACTAGCTTCATTTCTGGAGGATGCCCCTTGGCCTGCTACCCTTGACGAACTACTTGATTATGCTGAAAGAACTGGGGCACCCTTTGAAGTGATTGAAAATCTCCGTGAGTTACAAGACGAAGGAGAACCATACGAAAGCATGGATGAAGTATGGCCTGACTATCCCACCGCTGACGACGATTTTTATTTCATGGACGAGTGAGTGTCGCTATCTCTGTTTGCTAATTCCACTGTTGCTTTTTTTACAAGTAGCCGATAGCCTTGCTCAACCTTCCTCTGATCCTCCATTAATTGAGGAGATCCGGTTTTCAGGTACCTACGATTTCCCTGAAGAAATCCTCCAAGGTAATATCCGCACCACCCGAAATCGCCGATTCTTAGGAATTCAAGGCTTTAAGTGGTGGCTCTGGCTCTATCGGGTTGGCGAATCTGGAAGATTAGGATCTCGTCTTAGCCGAGCATTTCTGAGCATTGGAGAGCCTCCATCTCTGCTTAATCATACAATGATTGACTCTGATATAGACCAACTTCGAATTTTCTTTGAAAGAGAGGGCTATCTCCAATCAGACATTACATCAGAGATTGAAATGATTGAGGATCATGTCATTGTTACATTTCACATCGTACAAGGGCCTGCCACAGTCGTAAGTCATATCTCTTATTCTGGTCTTGAACGCTTTGATCCCCCACTACTGCAACAACTTGTTGAGTTTTCTCTCTATCCACCGCTGAATAATCAACCATTGCTTAGCTATAAAACCATTCCCCAACGATTTAGAGAGGGCCAGTTAATTGAAGAGCGCCGTCGGCTCTTGAATCTACTTCAAAATTTAGGCTATGCAACTGTGACCAGAGATTCAATCCGTGCCCTTGTCACTCCAGTTGCTTCCGACTCTTTTCAGGTTGAGATACGTATCCGCCCCGGAGAACGATACCGTTTTGGTCCAATCTATTTTAATGTTGATGGTCCTGAATCTTCAGTGCCCGTCCGAATGGACACACTCTCCGTCGATACACTATCATCTGCTTTAATCACATCTACAATCCAAGGCGATCGACAAATCAATACCTCTCTACTGACGAAATCACTTCATGTCACTCCTGGGAACTGGTACAATTGGTCAGAAATTCAAGCTACAAAACGTCGCTTAGAATCAACTGGGGTTTTCACATTTACGAATATAGTTCGACTTGATCCAGATCATCATCTGCTTCCGCATCGAATCTTCGTCCGCTCGCGTCCACGCCATCAATTTTTACTCTCATCATTTGTTCGTCAAAGCAATGATGGCTTAAGCGATGTTGCAAATGAGCTTGGAGGTGGACTTGGATTGACTTACGAAAATGCGAATTTATTTGGCAATGGTGAGGTGCTGAGCCTTAATTCAACGGGCTCCATAGCGGCTGATATAGGCCGAGATTTTCTTCAATCTACACTATTCGAAGTCTCTGCAACCGTGAGACTACCCTACCTTACATTTCCTCTACGCCGACTCATTTCCACCGATGACTTGATTCAAACCAGAACACAATTCTCATTCACATACCTGACGACTCGACGCGAAGATCTCAATCTTATTATTCGTGGCCGTGCTTCCGCACGGATACGATTTGAATTACAACATACAGAGCACCTTACATCATTCATTGATTTACTAGATTTGAGCCTCAGCCAACCTGATACACTGCGTGGCTTTGAAAATATCTTCCAGAATCGTATTCTGGGAACCGAAGAATCATCCAGAGTTATTGATCCAGTCCAAAGAGCTCAAATCATTGAAGATTATACCCAACCCCAAATCAACAATGCCATCCGATATACTCTTCGATCTGAAAAGGGAAACCCTCTTCGCAAAGAAGATGGTTATAGTTTTGAAACAAGTATTGAATTAGGGGGCACATTTCCCTACTTACTTGATCGATTTGTATTTACCCCAGGGACTCAAGAACAGAGTTTACGCCTATTTTCATTTGTAGGAAGTGAATCCGAGGCGAACTACAGACAGTATGTCCGATTGGTAAGTAGTTATCGAAAATATTCCCAGCTCAGTAGCCGAACTGTATTAGCCACAAAAATTCTTGGAGGCTGGTCTCACCCTATCGGAAAGTCTACAGTCATCCCATTTACTCATCGATTTTATAGCGGGGGCGCTTCAAGTGTCCGAGGCTGGACTCTTCGTGGATTAGGACCCGGATCAACAACCTTCCGACAACTTACGACAAATCAACGAGAAACCAACCTTCTTGGGGGGGATATCAAATTGGAGGCGAGTGTTGAACTCCGTCGCACGATCATCAGAGAACGTTTGAATGCCGACTGGATTTTTGCAACGTTTACCGATGCAGGTAATGTATGGTTCGGCCCTCGCAACCCCGGATTCTCTTCTACGACTTCTGATCAGCCAACTGGTCGTTTTGTATTTCAAAATCTATATAAAGAAATCGGAGTTGGTTGGGGCGTTGGATTGCGGGCTTCGTGGGCTTACCTTGTTGCACGTTTTGATTTAGCCGTTAGAGTCTATGATCCTGCTGACCCGAATGGAGGATTATTTCCAACAGGGCTAAACGAATGGATCGGTTATTTCCGTCTTGGCCATGCCTTCTGATTCCCAGACCCCTCAACCTCAACCACGACATCGCTCTCTACGCCGAGGAGATGAGCTTGTGGTCACGATGGAAAAAGTTGCTGACCTTGGAAAATGTCTCGCTCACCATGATGGCCAGGTTGTTTTTGTCCCTCAAACTATGGTTGGCGAGACAATTAGGACCAGAATTGTTAAACGAAGAAAAAAATATGCAGAGGGCCAATTCATTGACTTAATCACTCCATCTCCAAATCGAGTTAAACCTAAATGCCAGTACTTTGGAAATTGTGGAGGATGTACGCTTCAACATGTGGATTATTCTCAGCAGTTGATTGATAAACACCAACTTGTCACTGAAACAATGCAACGGATTGCTGAGCTATCTGACCTCACAGTTCTCGAACCATTGGGTGCCACCAATTCCTACGAATACAGAAACAAAATGGAGTTTTCATTCTCCGCATTTCGGTGGCTTTCAAATGAAGAAATTGCGTCAGGTCAAACCATTGATTCATCATTTGCTCTTGGTCTGCATCCTCCAAAAGTATTCTATAAAATCTTGGATATTCACCAATGCCACCTCCAAGGAGATAAATCAAATGCCATTGTTAATGGTATTCGGACATTCGCGCAAAACTTAGGCTGGGAGCCTTGGAACTGGAGAACTGAGGAGGGATTTCTCAGACATCTTGTCATCCGGCAATCAGCTTATTTACCTGATTTGATGGTGAATATAGTTACATCAAGTTTCAAGAAAAACCGCATGGCTCAATTGGAGAGCTACCTTAAAGAGCATCATCCTTACGTTACGACCTTGGTGAATTCAATTAATTCTACCTCAGCACAAACGGCTTTTGGAGAGCGATCAGAAACGATTTATGGAACTGGCTTTCTAAGAGATCAAATCGGTAATCTTACGTTCCAAATTGCTCCTGACGCATTCTTTCAAACAAATACATTGCAGGCGGAGCAACTCGTGCAGGTAGTCAATAAATTGGCTGATGTTACTTCGGAAGATCATGTGTATGATTTGTATTGTGGCACAGGCACCATCGCATTATCCCTTGCCCAAAACGCTAAACATGTAACGGGCATTGAGTTGATCCAAGAGGCAATAAATAATGCCCTCAATAATTCCAAGATCAATGATATTAACAATTGCACCTTTGTTAGCGGAGACATGCTGAAACTGTTAAAACCCGAATTTATTCAACAACATGGAGCACCTGACATTGTGATCCTTGATCCTCCAAGAGCCGGAATGCACCCTAAAGTGGCACGACAAGTTGCAACATTGAACGCACGCAAAATCATTTATGTGAGTTGTAATGTACGAACACAAGCGAAGGATTTAATGGTCTTATCTAAATCCTATAAACCTGTCATTGCACAGCCGATTGACCTGTTTCCTCAGACACATCATATTGAGAATATCGTTTTACTTGAACGAAAAAATCATGAGTAAAATAGCGTTTGTGACTGGTGGAACTGGATTTATTGGAAGTCACCTAGTTGAATCGTTGATTGACTGGGGATACTCGGAAATCCGTTGCTTGGTGCGATCAAAACCTAAATGGCTTACTGACTTAGATGTGGTACAAATTAACGGAAGTATAGATGATGACGCACTGATACTAAAAGCACTTAATGGAACTGATCATGTTTTCCATGTAGGGGCAATGACGCGCGCAAGAACATGGCCCCCCTTATACGATGCAAATGTGATCTCAACAATAAACCTTGTGCGCGCGGCCGCACATTCTGGTGTCTCAAAAGTCTGTGTCATCAGTAGCCTTGCAGTTGCGGGGCATACCAATCAATTGATCGCGGATGAATCAACGCCTTGCCATCCAATTTCAATGTATGGTAAGAGTAAACTCAAAATGGAACAGGCCCTTAAAGATATTGATTTACCTATCGTGATATTAAGACCTCCAGTAGTGTATGGCCCACGAGACCGAGATCTTCTTACTTTTTTTGCTGCCGTAAATCGTGGATTCTGTGTTATGCCAAAAAACGATTCAGGATTAACGCTTATATATGTCAAAGATTTAGCACGAGGAATCATTGAATCCATCAAGTCCGATCAAACGACCGGCAAAACTTATTATATCGGTAGCCAAACTACAACCATCTCTTGGACAGAGTTACAACATGCAATCGAATCCGCATTAAAGAAAAAATCTCGGATGATTCATCTTCCTCGCTCGTTAATTATGCCCCTAGGCACGATCAGTGAATATGCAGGAATGATCTTTGGTGCATATCCCCCCCTTAATCGGGAAAAAGCACGGGAAATTCTATATGCTACAAAACAATGTTCTTCCGATAAAGCATTTAAGGACTTTGGTTACCAATCTTCGGTCACTCTCCATCAAGGCATTGAAGAAACCATTACATGGTATCAGTCGCATGGTTGGTTAAAATGATTTGCTCTCTATCAATATAACTAGTGATCAACAAATTTAATCATCGCATTCAATCAAATGCATATGTGACCCAATTGAATTGAATTGCTACTTTACAACGGAGATAAACATAATGAACGCAATTACTAACTCATGCGTTTGAAACTTACTCATCCTGATTTAGTCCAAATGTAGGTAGTCTATATTCATCTTGCTCTTATCTTTGGTAAACTATTCGCCCATTAAAACAGAGAAAACGTGAGTGCACTAGGATTTAATACAGGTTATGTGGAAGAGCTCTACAAGCGCTTCCAAAATGATCCGAAAAGTGTCAGTGAGAGCTGGCAAGATTTTTTTATTGATTACGACCCAGGTGAAACGGCTTCTGTAGCTGTTGAACCAGATACTGAGTCGCACAAATCTGTGGTGGCTGAACCACCGATACCTTCTGGCAACGGGCTTCCATTAGTTGATGCAGATGTTGCCTTGATCCGCGGCCCCGGTGCGGCCATCGTAGAGAATATGGAAGCGAGTCTGCAAATTCCGACCGCAACCTCTGTCCGTACTCTGCCAGTGAAATTGTTGTCCGAGAATAGAACTCTCTTAAATCAATTTCAGCGTGGAATTGGAGCGGTCAAAGTATCCTATACGCACATCATTGCCTATGTGATTGTACAGGCCCTTAAAGCTTTTCCTACAATGTATAGCACGTTTACGCGAGAAGATGACAAACCGAAGCATGTCCAACCTACGCGCGTAAATTTTGGGCTTGCCATTGATCTTGAGCGTCGTGGGCGACGCTCATTAGTTGTCCCGAATATCAAAGGTGCTGATCAGCTCAACTTTGCCCAATTTTTAGGGGCCTATAACGAATTAATCCGACGTTCGCGTAACAATGAATTGACGGTTGAAGATTTTCATGGTACGAATGTGACATTGACCAATCCTGGAATGATTGGAACGAGCCTGAGTGTCCCTCGACTGATGCCCTATCAAGGCGTGATCGTAGGAATTGGATCAATTGGCTATCCCCCTGAATATCAGTCTATCAGTGCTTCCAATGCGAGCAAAGTTGGCCTCTCTCAGGTGATGACCATGACTAGCACTTATGATCATCGTGTCATTCAGGGAGCTGAAAGTGGAGCTTTCTTAGCACACATTGCAAAATTGCTCCAAGGAGATGAAGATTTTTATATCCAGCTTTTTGATGATCTACATGTCCCCTACCCACCTTTTGTCTTAAGACCAGATTCCACTCCTCGATTAGGACACGCCAAGGAGTCCGAAACAGATATGAATTTTGTTGAAAAGCAAGCACAGGTCATGATTTTGATTCGAGTATTTCGAGTTCTTGGCCACCTACAAGCCGATATCAACCCACTCCAGAACAATTGGACCTATCATCCTGAACTTGACCCAGCAAAGTATGGCCTTACAGTATGGGATCTTGATCGTGAATTTGTGACTGGTGGGCTCGGTGGTAAGGATATCCTCCCGTTAAGAGATATTCTCACGATCCTCCGAGAGACGTATACTCGACGGATTGGAGTATCATATATGCATATCTCAAGTTTAATTGAAAAGCGATGGCTACAAGAAAAAATTGAACCCCTCAGAAATTCAGAAGAATTAACCGTTGAAGATCAACAGCGCATCCTGTTTAAGCTCAATAAAGCTGAGGCATTTGAACGCTTTCTCCATACCCGCTTCATTGGCCATAAACGATTTTCTCTTGAAGGGGGTGAAAGCATTGTTCCTATGCTAGATGTCATTGTCAGCGATGCGGCTGAACAAGGTGCTCAGGAAATATTTATTGGAATGGCCCATCGTGGTCGACTTAACATTCTGGCGAATATCATCGGTAAATCCTATGAGTCGATTTTTTCGGAATTTGAAGGTAATTTGAATCCTGATACGATTTACGGATCTGGGGATGTAAAGTATCACCTTGGAAGTAACGGGGTTTACGAAACGTTAAGTGGAGCGAAAATTAAACTTAAATTAGCATCTAATCCAAGCCATTTAGAATCGGTAAGCCCGATTGTTGAAGGAATGGTCCGAGCCAAGCAAGATATGCTTCAAAATTCTACCGACCCAGATTCTCCTGCGTTAGAGGTTATTGATTCAGTAATACCTATTCTCATTCATGGAGACGCGGCCTTTGCGGGTCAAGGCGTGGTTGCTGAAACTTTGAATTGTAGTCAGTTACGAGGGTATCACACTGGTGGGACAATACATCTTGTCATCAATAATCAAATTGGATTTACCACAGGGCCGAGTGAAGCACGTAGTTCAACCTATGCCACCGATGTGGCCCGAATGATTGAAGCGCCAATTTTCCATGTCAATGGAGACGATCCCGAAGCATGTGTAGGTGTCGCACGACTAGCTCTTGATTATCGACAAGTCTTTAACAAAGATGTCGTCGTTGATATGTTGTGTTATCGTCAGCACGGTCATAATGAGGGCGACGAGCCAACGTATACCAATCCAGTTTTATATCATAAGATTAAGAAAAAAAGGTCTCCCCGTAAACTTTATACTGAATCACTTCTTAATCGGGGTGCAATGACACCCGATGAAGCAGAAACGATGTTGGATGATTTTCGGGGGCAATTACAGGAAGCATTTGAACGGACTTCAAACCTGAAAGAAAAAGATGCCTCTCGGATCTTAGAGCATTTTCATAACCGCAGTTATGAATCTCCCCCTCCTGTAGATACTAGTGTCTCCCAGGAGAAACTTACAGCTGTCCTAGATTCTCTTCTAAAAACTCCTAAAAACTTTAATCCCCACCCAAAACTGATGCGTCAGTTTGAACGACGGAATCAAAAATTCTTAGATCGTGGGGAAATTGATTGGGCGTTTGCCGAAGCCTTGGCTTTTGGTACACTACTCCAAGAAGGTACATCCATTCGCCTGAGTGGACAGGATTCTAGACGCGCTACATTTTCACAGCGTCATGCTGTCATCTATGACCAAGACACGAATGAAGAATACATCTCTCTGAATCATATCACCGAAAATCAGGCCAAGCTACACATCTATGATAGTTTACTGTCAGAGTATGCAGTTGCTGCTTTTGAGTATGGTTATTCGGTGGAAAATTCAAATGCTTTGGTGATTTGGGAGGCCCAATTTGGTGATTTTGCCAATGGTGCTCAAATTGTTTTTGATCAATTCCTATCATCTGCCGAGGAAAAATGGGGGCAAACATCCAGCCTTGTAGCGTTGCTTCCCCATGGATACGAGGGGCAGGGACCTGAACACTCATCTGCGAGGCTGGAGCGGTTTCTTCAGCTGTGTGCTGAGGGAAATATGGTCGTTTGTAATTTGAGTACGTCTGCAAATTATTTTCATGTACTGCGTCAGCAGGTGATCCAAGAGACCAAAAAACCATTGGTACTGATGACTCCAAAAAGTCTTTTGCGACATCCGATGGCCGTTTCATCACCTGATGAGTTAATCAATGGCGGTTTCTTGCCAGTCATTAGTGCTGATAAAGATCCAGAAAAAGTGAAAAGGATAGTCATCTGCTGTGGAAAGATCTATTATGATTTACTTGTAGAGCTTGAAAAACATAGTGACAAAAACGAAACAGTTGCACTTGTGAGACTTGAGCAATATTACCCGTGGCCCCAAAGCCTATTACATCGCGAATTAGAACAGTATAACAATGATGTTGAGATATGTTGGGCCCAAGAAGAGCCTGCGAATATGGGGGCATGGACCTACGCTCGCCCGCTATTAAAAAGTACCCTACGATCGGCTGGCTTCGGTCAGGATCCTTACATCCAGTATGCCGGGCGTCATCCAAGTGCAAGCCCTGCTACTGGTAGTTCAATGGTCCATCAACTTGAACAGGATGAAGTGGTCACGAGTGCTCTTCTCATTTAGAGAGATTCATACAGTGACCAAGATAACCTCCAGTGAATGGGGGGTATTCGGAGGTGTTTTCTGGATGAACATAGATCGCGATTAATCCTCATCAGAGAATAAGCGACAACGTTTCAGACTCTCTAGTATTCATGTGTAGAGAGTGGATCGGGGGCAGAAACTAGTAGCGCCTGTTGTACATTCGCGCGTTACGGGATGCTTTTTCTTTGGCGATCCTCCGATCCTCAGACGGTTTTGTAAACGCCATATTCTGACGGTAGGTACGCAAAATACGGCTTCGATTTACAGCGCGTTTGAATCGCCTCAAAGCACGATCAATATTTTCTTTTTCTTTGACTTTTACGCCAACACCAATATGAATTGCCAACTGACTTGTGATTAAAGTTAAATGAAATTGCTGTGAAAATGCTTTTAATTACATTCACGTATAAAGGTTCCTTGGTAATATCAACAAAATTAAAGAAGTGAAATCATACACTTAATGCTGATGATCAGTACACCTACTATATATTCATGGAAAGTCCAAGAACAAAAATACTTTGATTCTGAATCTGATCAATTTCAAACAATGTGCCTTGGCGTGGACCACCAGAATCTGATGGATAGACTTCCCATAACTCTGGAATAGAGTTTGTTAACTGAACACCTAACTCTGCGCGAATTTCACTTGACATTTGATAACCAAATCCGAAAGATAAGCTGTATTGATCTAAACTATAGTCATTATTGAGACCCAGATCCACGATTGCGCGTTTTTTGTATGGAGATGGTCGGACTCCTATTCCAAATCTCACAATTGCCCTATTGATTTCCAATTCTGCACCAAGAGCATAATTGAGCACTAGATCAAAATCATTTTCTATCGCTGTATTGACATCGCCAAACACATTTCCATCATCCCTTGTACTGAGTTTGAGTAAAGTCCAATCCACGAGTTCCGCTTCACCGGTCAACAGGAGATCACCGATGGGGGTCTGATCAAATTGAAATCTAGCGCCTGCCCCAAATCGCCATGGCGATCTGGTTGAGTATTCAAAAAATCCAGATCCGCTATGTGAGACAGAAATAGAACCTCCGTTATCAAACAGGGTGTTGAATTGTTCTGAGTACGTTTCTTCAATGGCGGTCCATGTGGGGGTTTCAACTGAAAGGCCTAAACGCAAAACACGATTCAAATCAGCACTGACACCAGCGCGCATATTGAAGCCAGCCATTCCCGTTTCTAATGTTTGTCCATAGGATAGTTGATCAAAACCTTCTAGTATTGATCCGTCATCATTAATAACATTATAGTCGTTCGTGGTATTTTGGTTAAATATATCAGTCTCAATTAATTGGTAATCATAATCATAACTCCCAAGAGCAACATTCATTGATAGTCCAACCATCAGAATTGGGCTTGCCTGCCATGCGACTCCACCACTTAACTCATAGACACCACCCGACCCATTAATTTCTCCAGATTGTTCAATAATAGTACCAGGATTCACCGCCGATAAAAATGGATATTTATCCATCTCATACAAGTCTACAAAATACTCAAAAAAACCTGCTGTAAATGCATTAAAAGGGAGATCATCTAATATGTCAAGATTCCCATTATCATCGACAGAATACTCGTTATCAAATGGTAAAAATGAGGAGGAAATCGTAGTCTCAGAATTTTCTCCAACAAATTCCAATCGACTGGAAAAATCTCTTACTCGACTTATTCCCAAGGCTGCAACTAATTTCCCTCTTCCAACAGGTACATCGTACAAATAAGCTAAATCTCCTAATAGCAATTTATCTTCACGCGAATTAGCGCGACCAAGGGTAAATCCATCACTTCTGAACTGATCAACTGCTTCATTAATATCTCCTCCAAAGATTGAATTATCATCTGATGATAATACTCTCAGTGTGACAATTAATTCGGAGGCATCAACATATCCTAAACCAGCAGGGTTGCTATATAATGCACTGTGTCCCGCTAATCCGGCAAATCCGCGGGCAGCCATGCCACTTGTCCGAGCTCCTACGTTAGAATTTCGTTGATTTAACCTCCATAACTCAGTTGCAGATTGAGCAAAAGACATGGTACCAGTCATCATGTTTGTAGCCATGAACATTAGGCAAACAAAACTGCAGAGGATGGACTGATTGAATGGGAGCATAGCTTTCATTTGCAAACAAATTTTTTGCATTACTTGGATGGGAGCATTCTTATGATTACGAAAACTCATCATCGTAGTGACAACAAACATAAAATCACTGGCACTGAGACTCCTATCAAAGAAGCATCAATGACCACAGCGTGGGAGCACTAACTAAAGGTGGCATCACCTGCGTCAATGATAGGGGATCTATCGAGCTGTAACGGATGAAGATCACTCAGACTACTACCTCTCTTACGTGAGTTTGAACGTGATGATGGAGTAGATCGTGAACTACTTCCTGAAGAGCTACTACATGTCTTAGGAGTTGACCGCGTCTGTGGTGCTGACCGGGTTCTCGTACTAGATGAACTGCGAGTGCTTGGAGTTGAGCGCGTCCGCGGTGCTGACCGGGTTCTCGTACTAGATGAACTGCGTGTGCTTGGAGTTGAGCGCGTCCGCGGTGCTGAGCGGGTTCTTGTACT
>JAPOTS010000127.1 GCA_026709065.1 Bacteroidota bacterium | reverse complement strand
AACTAGATCCTCGGAAAAAAGATTCAGTTTTGGTGAAATTAATTTTAAACTCAATCGTCGTGAATATTAAGGGTCTATCTTGGTGGACTGAATTTATATACTGTTGGCTATCAAAATCGGTCAACCCACTTAAGAAACCGAAGAACCTACTTTTTCGATTTTTGTTTTACCATACCCTTAACCAACTCCCGTATCGTCTGTGCCCCGTATCTTTGGTTGAATCCCAGTCCCGATGGGGTAGTAAGACATTTTGATATAGCTCGGTCATTCACAGTCCCTATTCTAGTAATTGCATTCAATCCCTCAAATAGAATCAGCAGATGATGAGTTATGATTCCATTACAACAAAAGCCATCACATTCATTGCTCCTGTGATGCGTTATCGTTCAAGGCTGAACCCACCTTGACCTTTATCCTTGCCCTTCTTCCTCACTTCTGACTTATTATTATTTGTTGATGGAGGTAGTAATGTCTGATTGGGTTTGAGAGGCAATTGCGTGTGCTTTTGGTCACGCCCTTAATCTTTACCTCTCGCATATTCATCTACCAGCCATGTATGGAAGGAGGGGATAGGGATACCATAGTCTCCGTCTTCTCGTTCATCAATGATTCCTCGCGCAAGTGCATTATTGAAGAGATCTTCGGCCACTTCGTGGGAGTATTCCTTCTGGATTGTAGCCATGATGTCCTCAAACTCCATGGTTTCCCCTAATGGAACATCAGCAAATATTTCCGCAAGAACTTGACGTTTCTTTCTGACAATGCCCTTAGCACGTACTTTATAATACTCTATCTGCTCCGCACGACCTTGTTGAAGTACAGCATTGAGTCCTTCATCCGTCGGGGTCTGCTTAGATGCAAGATAATTTGCCGCTTGGTCTGCATAGGATACAATGTGTTGAGGCCAACCATGCGAGCGTTCTGCGATGGTTTCAATCCATTGAAGTGGGGGTTTACTGGCACCCCCCTCATGAATGAGAAAGTCTCGGATAACAGCACAGGTAGATTCCTGACTCAAACATCCAAGAAGCCTACACTTACGCATAAACCACGAAATCCCAAACGTAGTGAAGGCAACCTCGGTCGTCCCAAGTCCACCAGCGAGTAGCATGACTGGTCGCCCCAAATCTCCATTGTGGATCTGTTTGAGAACACTTGTCAAGATGCCCTTCATCTCTGGAGGTACCACATCCTTCAAACCCAAGGCCTGTGCCTCATCCAATATCAAAAGGAGCGGCTTCCTTTGTTTCTGTAAGAGCCTAGTAATTGTGTGGGCGGGGGGCTTAATACCTATACTTAAGTTCGCCCCGCCAACATTGCCTATGCCGGCCCCTGCACCCAAACCAGTGATTTGACGTCCACGCCTCTTCCTGAGAATGGGCAATAGTTCATGTGGGTTCCAAAGTGCGTTATGGCAGATGTGTGCGGTTTTCCATCCGCGTTTCTTCGCGTGCTTTGATAGCACATCAAGCAAGGCAGTCTTTCCAGCACCCGGAGCTCCCTGGATTAAAAAGATTGTCCCCTCGTTCTTTTTGCGAAAGGCTTCAAGTGCACTTGCAAAGGTATCAATGATCTCTTTGCGCCCATGAAAATATTCGGCGGGTCCACGATCAAAAATGAAGTCTGAGCTCATGAAACTTTAGGTAGATCGTGAACAATGTTTATTGTCAACTCTTCTATTCTTTCCTGGTTCCAGTGGGTAATAGAGATACACTGGTTAGAAAGACCAGAATGATACGATGTGTTCTGGAAGATCAACCAAGTCCATATATGTCAATGTGAACCTTATAAGTCCTATTCAACTTAGGAGATTCCCATCCTAAATTTTCAAAATAACCATACTGCTCTAATCATCAAGAATGCAAACTACTCGCTCAAGCATTTGACAGGCTCGTCCAGAATTTCAATGATGGACTTCAATTCACTTTTCAAGATGCGATAGTGTACATGTCTACTATAAGGAATTAAGGATGTTGATGAAGAAGGTTGAGGTATTGAATGGATTTACGGGCCGCCAGTGGAACTGCTGTTTTTTGGAGTTCTTCTACGCTAATGTCTATGATAATCTGATGGGCGTACCTCATGTAGTAGTTGTAACGAACTTCTTTTCAGGGTCCATTTTCCTCACAAAATCAACTAACTAAGCTTACGGATTTGATTCACATACTGTGGACATTCAGATGATTGGTTCGTTTTGGCAGGCTTAAGGAGTTGGATATCTCCTTTTGATTAATGGACATGAGCCCAACTTAGAATCGCGTAGGTTATCTAAGTTTGTAGATTGTAGCGTGCAGTTTGGTCATAATTTTCCTTGAGTTAGTGGTTAATTATGAAGAAAGCTACATAAGGGGGCATTGGGCTAAGCATAAAAGGCAAGGTGTTTTGCAATATAACTGACTTTAATATTGGATTAGACCCGTCATATTCACACCGAAATTCCCTACTGTCGTTGATTTCTGATGAGCTAGTCCTGAAAGGGAGAGACGAAATTGTTTTCTCGGACGTAGCTCTCCACCTAATCGGAATGATCTGCCATAGGCATACTCTGTAATTCCCATGATTGAGCTTAGGATTCCATGTTGTAGCGGTATTGCATATCTAAGTTCAATTTCGGTTTGATGCTGTCCTTGCTGAAGTGTGCCGACATGTAAGAGAGTCTGCTGATGATAAAGTATTCCGCCTCGGCTCGCCCCCCAAGATGGACGCAAGGAAGCCATAAATCCTTGCGATGCCTGTCCAATTTGAATTGCGCCTGAAAATCCCCACTCAGTAAATCCCTCAGCAGTATGCATGATGAGTCCTTGCGAGCGCAAGTTACCACGCAAATTCCATTGAGGGACAGTGACACGGACACCACCTCCCATCTCCATCCCGAAACCGTTTTCAGCACTTCCACCATCTTGACGAACACTCGCCTCAACATATGGGTGAATCAGTTCACTGATATGAAGAGCCCCCTCTAATCCAAGTCTAACTCGGAAGACATGCGCACGAAGATCCGTTGAACTGAAGGTCGCATCTGTTAACAGAACATCTCCATAATATTGAAATTTCATGGGCTTTAAAGTCATCAGATGTCCCTGCAGTCCTGCTGCCCCGAACCTTGATGTTAAATTTTGGTCTATGTTGGGGTTAATCTGTGTGTGTCCTTGACCCAAACCTCCACTGAGCCATATCTCAATTTCTGAATTAATATAGGTTAGATAGGGATATACAGCACTGAGTGCTGACTGAATATCACCAGACTCTTGGTTTATATCAAATGATCCATCCCCTTGGTGGCGCGCCAACATAACGCCTACCATCCAATTAGAATTCCACTGATAATCTGCACCTAATAAACCGCTAGTTACATTTCCACGGAGGCTTCTAATCTCTTGACCTCTTCCCTGAAACTGCCGATAAGCTCCGCGCCCCCATATGCTGAATGTCTTTTTGGTTTTTGTAGTGATGCTTTGAGAAATTCTGCAATCAGAGAGTAATTCTCCTAATGTAGGCTCCAATGTAGATGCGTTATGCCAAAGTCGTGCCATATCAGAACGCTCTTTTGCAGCACATGCGGAGGGGGAGGGGCGTAGACGCTCTTGCAATGCTTCAACAACATGGATTGATGAGGTACGAATAAATCTCGCCGTATAATTACGAAGGATATTCGAGATGATATCTTCAGACTCTGTAATGGTCGCAACGGCCGTGGACTTATCCATTGGCACTGATTCGGGGGACATCAAATGGACGAGAAATGTTTTTTCTATCTGATCCATATCAACCAGTAAGAGTGGAACGGAGATGGCCGTGACGACTCTGCCAGGTGCAAAATTAACAATCCCAGATACAGCCGCGTAATCTTCCCCCGATGTAGCACTGCCGTCCTCTGTCTGATACTGCAAGGTAATCAATTGCGTACTTGGCTGGGATAGAGAAACTTGGAAGATGATTTCGGTTGCATCTTCACTGGCTATAGCATCATCAATTCTGATTTTAGCCTGATGATCATTATCAATAATGGTGGCATCGGCAATTTTATGTTCTTCTGATATGATGGCATGACGTGGATTTTGTAGCTGAACCTGAAACACTTCATTTTCCTCAGATTGAGTATCATCAATCAGCGTGAGCTGAATTACTCCACTGGTCGCACCAGGATCAAAGATAACCAACCCACTTGATGCATTATAATCAGACCGTCGTTTAGCACTCCCTTGTTGATCCTCGTACCCTACTATCACAACATCATCAGAAGGACGGTCTAATGATACGGTTAAATTAATTTCCTCGTCATCTTCATCGGCCTCATTTGGATAAATTGAGATGATCGGAAGTGCGATGTCATCATCATCAATGATCGTCAGCGTATGTTGGTTAATTACTCCCACTTCATTTCCCAACAAGGTCAGGATCACCGTTTCATCGGATTCGAATATCTGATCATCAATTATTTCGATCTCAATCGCGGTAGATGAGGTGTTCTCGGCAATATCTATTTGTCCAAAAAACCCCCTCAAATCAGATATGAAAAAATCTTTATTGAATGTAGCCGTTGAATTTCTATTATATCTATAATTCAGAGTGAACATCTCACGAGGTGCAGGATCAATATTTATTTTGATCTCATGACGTGGTTTATTTTCGGGTGCAGTGGATTCAGCGAAATCAAATGCCACCTCTGGATAATCATTATCAGTGATTATCACCGTAAACATTGGGTCAAACGGGGATAGATCATAATGATCATCTTCAATGAATGTCAGAGTAATCGACTCAAGATCCTCAATCACTTCGTCATCAATGATCTCAATGGGAATCTTGACTGAGCTCGCATTGGCAGGAACACGAACCGATTCATTTGCTCTGTAATCCATAGCTCTGGTGGCAGTGCCCCCTAAACGATAACGCAGTATAAAATCGGAGGTAGATGCGGGGCGAACATATACATCTAACATTACTTGACCATCAGCTTCATTAGCTCGTAATTCTCTCTCGCTAAAACCAACGACTGGGGTGGCTTCAAGGTCATCGTCTATGATCGTTAATACATATTCGGAAGATGTTCCTATATCATACTCAGGGCCATCAATGAGCGTGAATATCACAGTTTCTGGATCCTCAATGATCGTGTCATCAATAATATCTACTGGAATGTTCACTGATGTATCATTAGCATTAATGGTCACTGACTGAGGACTAGTATAATCCTGATTAGGGGTTGCATTTCCACCTATATTGTAATTGAGAGCAAAGGACGATGTAGAAGGTGGATCAATGATTAGATTGACATTGTGTGTAATGGCATCTTCTTCTTCACTTGAAGCAGAGGAAGTGAAGTTTACGACTGGAATTCTTACATCATCATCAATGATCGTCACGGTGTGCCTCCGAATGTTACCAAGATCATATTCTTCATTATCAGAGAATGTCAAAATGATCGTCTCATCAGGATCTTCAACCTCTTGATCATCAATAACATCAATTGGAATATTTACAGACGTTGCATTGGCATTCATCGTCACTGACTGAGGGATGGTATAATCACCCCCTGCCGTAGCTGTACCATCAATGCTGTAATTCAGCGTCAGATCGCTAGATGATGGAGAGACAATAGTGATTTCCACGTTATGCGTTTCTATATCATTCTCAGTTACACTGGATGATGTGTTAATGAAATTAATCAATGGTCGATCGGGTTGATCTGACGAATCGGTTATCGTTAGGGTATGAACATTGGGTTGTCCAACTTGATAGTCATCAGTACTCGTCAGTGTGATAATCACGGTTTCATCATTCTCAGGAAAGGGATCACCAACGACAGTCACTGGAATATTGACTTTGTCTGAATTTGGAGGGACAGTAACCGATCGGGGAATCTGATAATCTACAGGACGAGTTTGACTGGCTGTGCCAGACACCGAATACATTAAAATAAATCCTATTTCAGTAGAGGGATCAATATTGACGCGTATAGGAAATATGCCGCCAGCTAATTCGGTTGTCATAGATTGGGGGCTATGGAAAGAAACTACGGATGGATTTGGTGCATCATTATTATCAAGAATCACAATATCTACATCTCCTCCCAAACCATCAAAGCCTCCGCCACTGGCTTCCACTTTGATCGTGCCTGAATCATTAATATCATCACGATCACGCTTTGCAATCACGGTTACAAACTGAGGGTTATTCCAGAACCAGTCGCTTGGAGTTGGAATTGGGGGAAAAATGAGTTGGGTTACTTTGGTTCCCACTGTTACTAAACTCAAATCCTCTGTATTATCGGTGACGGTCACTGTTACAGTGACTGGCTCAGAGGGCGGAGATTCTCCACCTATACGGACTTCAAAATCTTCATTAGTTTTACCTTCCTCTACATAAAACGTCTCCATTTCGTAGATCAATTCAGGATCATCATTAGCTTTGCCATGATCCATATGTTCAAGGCGTATTGTCCGAAATTTACTCGTTTCATCAGCCCCTTTGGCATGCTCCTCAAGCCCGAGATCAAAAGCTGTAATCGTGATGATCTGAGACCCAAAAGTTGGTAGATGGTCCTCTACTCCATAGACAGCCACTTTTTGTTTTTCATCAAAGTTAGCTTTATCAAAGATCAATCCACTAGGCAGAAATCGGATAATGGAATGATCAATTTCAAATGATATCTTGACCGGATTAGATGGGGAGCCCGATAACCATACGTGAAACTTGCCCTCTTGTGTAGAAGAATCCTTGCTCAAATGGATAATTTCTTTGTCAACCTTAATCTCGTATTGACTCAACTCATCCTGATTTTGGATGATTGCCTTGTTACGACTATCGGAATTAAATCTACTAGTGGATGGAATATAGTTTTGGACAACTCCATCAACCAACTCAGATGGTACCGCATCAGGACCTAGCTCAGCGCCAGAGATGACTTGAATAGAACTAGATTTTGTGGAATCAAAATCTATAAATTGGTTCCCATACTTGTAAGCTTCAAACTGATGATCAACAGTCCTATTTTGTCCATATCCAGTAGCGGGAAAACTCAATATGATAATCAAAGACACAATACCCCATAAACTCATCAGAACAACATGCGGAGAGCAGTTTTCTCGTTGAGATTTACACATCACAAAATCATAGTTGGGTAACTGTAATGTAATTCTGTGAAAATTCTATGTAATCTGATGCTTAAATGGGGTTGTTTCAAATCTTGTTGAAACTTCCATTTTGCGGCTGGTAGGTATAGCGT
>JAPOTS010000131.1 GCA_026709065.1 Bacteroidota bacterium | reverse complement strand
TATATCCAGTAGGCTATCAAAAAAACGGTTAACCCACTAAAAAAGTTGTAGATCCATTATCTTAATATGGAAGTTGATAATGATAACACGTTAGGAAGATTCATAATCACAGGCTCTGCTAATATTTTTATTATTCCTTAATTAGCTGATGCACTTGTTGGTAGAATGGAAACTCTGCGTTTATAACCTTTCTCTCAAAATGAAATTGAAAAGACCGCTTGCACTCCTTTGCTTGAAAGATTATTTGCAGGAAAATCCCCAACATGTAAAACACCAAGTCTGTCAACAATCTTGCTGAACGCATAGTCAGTGGAGGTTATCCAAGGGCGATAAAGCAGTCATCTGAATTCAACCGACGAAATTGGTATAAAAACTATCTACTAAGCATTGCTTACCAGGATATTTTAGATTTGTCTAAGATTCAATACATTGAGTTATTGTCAAAATTGCTGGAAGCAACTTTTGCTCTGACCAGTCAGGTCTTCAATGCATCCACAATTGCAACCAAATTGCAAATGAATCGCATTACTGCTATAGATTATTTGTCACTACTGGAATATCAGTTTTTGATAGACCGTATTCCAGAATGGTCTACAAATCGCATCAAAAGACTCATAAAAACTCCCAAGATTTATGCTGGTGATACTGGATTTGCTTGTGCACTACTTCATCAGAATAGAAGTTCTCTATTAAAGAATCGTACTCTGTATGGTCCCTTTGTTGAGACCTTTGTTTTTCAAGAATTGAGACGACAGGCCAGTGCATCTGAGGATTACTACTCATTCTTCCATTTTCGCGTCGTGATGGTGTTGAAGTTGATATGATCATTGAGCGCAATGCAATGAATATTGTAGGGATTAAAGTTAAGTCGGGTGCAACAATCATGACTTTGACTTCAAAGGTTTACGCAAACTCAAGGCTGCATACCCTGATAAGTTCAAATTTGGAGCTGTATTTTATGACGGAGAAATCTGCGCTAGTTTCGGAAATAACATGTTTATCGTGCCAATTCGGATGCTCTGGGAAAGCGAACCCATAAATCTATAAAGTGTTACACTTCTCAATGTGCATCAACCATGCAATTTCACAAGATTATCCAGTTGTAACTGTTAGTTCATCAATGGGGCAATTTCCGTGAGTTATTTTTCTTCATTTTTTAAACATCAACTTAGCTGATAATGAAATATTTAATAGGAGTCGTTTTGATCTTTGGCCATGGAATTGCATTAGCTCAGAGCGACCCAAACCCGTCCATGGAAGGGTTCAATATCAACGATTCAGATCCTCGCGCTATTGAAATTGCAGATAAGGTTATGGACCAGATGGGTGGGCGTGATACATGGGATAGTACCCGCTATCTGAGTTGGACCCTATTTGGTGACGATCATGTCTGGGATAAATGGACTGGGAATTTTCGATGGCAAGATGATAGCACTGTCGTGCTCATGAATATTCAAACCAGAGAGGGGATGGCTTACTCAGAGGGTAACGAACTAATCCCTTCTGAGGATTATCTATTTACTGCTTATCGGGATTGGATTAATGCAGGATACTGGCTGATGATGCCATTCAAGCTTAAAGATACTGGTGTGATCCTTGGCTACAAAGGCGAGTCCCTCATGGCTAATGGTGAGGAGGCGTATGTACTGACTCTCAAATTTGAAGATGTCGGAATGACACCTGGTAACGGATATGATGTCTATGTTGATAAAACCGAAAATTTAATTTATCAGTGGTCTTACTATGCAGATGCGAATGCGGATGAACCAAATTTCATCGGAACATGGGAGGGATACAAAAACTATGGTGGTATCCTCTTGGCAGATACCAGGGTAATCACCAGTGACACTTCAAATATCTATACCCTCACAAACTTAGGTGTATATAGCGAACTTCCAGAATCAGTCTTTGAAGATTCCGAATGGATGGATCTTTCGATACTTGAGCAGTTCATGGATCAATGAAAGCAGATCATTAGATTGAGGCAAAATAACATATCTATAGTATATGACTGCGATGTTACTCTCGTGATTGATTCATGTTATAGGTCTTGAAATTCGAATGATTGACTATTCGTCAGGATCTCAGTACAGATTGAACAAAGAAATATATTGCGTGATCATGACATACAAAATAGTTGCACGATAGAGGTAGATCCTCATCTGTTATAGATGCATATGACGTTTTTCAACAAGATACGCTGTACCTATTGTTGGCAACTATTGGAAGATAGAGGGTTTCCCATCCTATCACTCCTTATCTTTTTTCATTTATTCGTTGGATGTGACTCATCCGCATTTTTGATATTTGAAGTAACGGGTGGTGAAGAATTACGCCCACTTGCGATAGTGACCTTTGATACTAAGCTCCCTTCTGGAGATTATGTCGCTCAAGATCATACAGGAAAAGATGCACCACTGCAAGTAGATCTGGATAGTAGAGCGACACTCGTTATGGAACGTGTGCTTCCAAATTCAGTCACCATTTGGAAAGTCAATGATGTTGCTTCTGGAAAACCAAGAGTGACAGCAGATGACTTTAATAATCAAATTCTATTCAGCAACTCTGGACGTAGAATCGCTGCGTTTCATGTTTCCACATCAGAGATGCCCAGAGAGGATATTCCAGATATCTATCTCCGTAATGGATACTTACATCCAGTTTGGACTCCAAATGGCAAAATCATTACAGATGATTATCCATTGAGTCACACGCATCATCACGGGATCTGGGCAGCATGGACAAAAACATTGTTTCAAGGTCGTAATCCAGATTTTTGGAATATGGGAAGTGGAACTGGAAGGGTTGAGTTAAGTCATCTTAACTCAGTTTGGAGTGGATCTGTCTACGCAGGATTAAGGGCCCATCATCAATACATTGATATGACCCAAGAAGAAGTTGTTGGTTTGAACGAAGTATGGATTATGAATACTTATGGAAACTCACCGAATCAAAATATTATTGATTTAGAATTGATTCAGTCTGCTGCAACCGATAGTACACTTGTGCTATTACAACACCGATATGGGGGTATTGGGTTTCGAGGCCATCACCAATGGGCAGGCAAAAATGGTGCTGAGTTTTTAACTTCCGAAGGCAATACCCGACAGAATGGGCATGCCACCAGAGCACGATGGGTTCATATCGGTGGAGAGGTTGATGGCGAAGTGGTTGGAATTACAATCCTAAGTCATCCAAGCAACCATGAGGCTCCACAACCCGTGCGAATTCATCCAACTGATCCATTCTTTAATTTTGCTCCCTCTCAAGCAGGTTCCTTTGAAATTACCTCCGAACAACCAATCACATGGAAATATCGATTTGTTACCTATGATGGTCCCCATGATCCAAGTCTACTTGAAGCACTTTGGCAAGATTATGCTGAACCTCTCACAGTTCAAAAAATCAGAATCTATGAGTGATGAATTTTCATAAAAAACAAGAGTTTGACGCTATAGTCGTTGGATCTGGAATGTCTGGTGGCTACGCTTTAATGGAATTGTGCCGTTTGGGATTGAAGACATTGGTCATTGAGCGTGGACGAATGGTTCGTCATCAACAGGATTATATTACTGAAGCCAAAAATTCTTGGGAATTACCCCATCGTGGAAGTGTTCCTCCCGATATAGTTAATGAACACTATCCAATTCAAAATAAGACCTATATCTTTTCTGAGGCAACGCGTCATTATTTTATGCGCGATTCAGATCATCCTTATATTCAAGATGAACCCTATACTTGGATTCAAGCTAATGTGGTTGGCGGGAGATCGCTTATGTGGGCCCGTCAAAGTTATCGGCTCAGTCCAATGGATTTTTTGGCAAACCGTGATGATGGTCATGGTATAGACTGGCCAATACGTTATGATGACGTTTCTCCGTGGTATGACCATGTAGAGAGAACCATCGGTGTCAGCGGTCAGGTAGAAGGCCTGTCACAATTACCAGATGGTATCTTTCAGAAGCCAATGGAAATGAATATCATTGAGCGGATGGCGAAATCGCGCATTGAATCACATTTCCCTGAAAGAACTGTGACTATCGGAAGAACTGCCACTCTGACTGAAACTTTGGGAAACCGAACTGGATGTCGCTATTGTGGAGAGTGTGAACGCGGATGCTCTACGAGTTCCTATTATAGTACAGTCGGTGTTGCAATTCCACGAGCCGAAGCGACAGGTAATCTGACCATAAAACCCGACAATTTGGTATGTCAAGTCAATTATGACGAAACAACGGGTAGAGCTACGGGTGTTGATGCGATTGATACCGAAACAGGTGAGCGCCGAACCTATAATGCTAAGTTAATTTTCATGTGTGCGTCTTCAATGAACACCGCCCGAATTATGCTTATGTCACGATGTACAAGTTTCCCAAATGGCATAGCAAATTCCAGTGGAGCATTAGGGCATTATCTTATGGATCATCATTACCATGTAGGAGCAAGAGGTGTGTTTGAGGAACATCAGGATCGATATTATCAAGGGAATCGCCCAAATGGCATCTACATTCCAAGATTTAGGAATCTTAACCCTCAAACTCGGCACCCCGATTTTGTGCGCGGATATGGATTTCAGGGATCTGCAAGTCGAGGAAGTTGGCCTCGCGGTTACGGAATGATAGGTTTTGGTCAAGAATTTAAGCATAGTTTGCGGACCCCTGGAAGATGGAGAATGGGGCTCGGTGGGTTCGGTGAGACCTTACCAAGATATGAGAATTATTGTACTCTTGATGAATCACAGGTAGACTCATGGGGACTCCCATTGTTACGTTTTCATGTTACGCGCGACGAAAATGATTTAGCTATGCGTAAAGATATGATGGAAACTGCTGCTGAAATGTTGGAAGTCAGTGGCGCTGTTGAAGTTGAGATGTATGACGATGTAGAGGATGCACCAGGTCTAGGCAACCATGAAATGGGTGCTGCACGAATGGGACGTAACCCCGAAACCAGTGTTCTAAATGCTTACAATCAGTGCCATGATGTTCCAAACTTGATTATTTCTGATGGAGCATGTATGACATCGTCGGCATGTCAGAATCCGTCACTCACCTACATGGCTTTAACTGCTCGGGCATGCGATCATGCAGTTCGCAAATTGAAGGATGGATTATTGTAATGGGCTGGGATCAGACTACAAATCAGATTGATCCACCATAAAATAAATGGCTATTGTCTAGATGCACTCAAATAGTTTTGAGTATTCTTAATTTGGCGTGACGTTGGCCTGAAGATTAGGGGTATACTGATATTCTCAAATCTTTAATCTGTTATGGAAATATTTTCCATAGGGCTCAATAGCCTTGATTATCACTCATTCTCATTCAAATAATTGACGATTGGGCGAAAAAATATCTTCAATTCAAGAGAGTCCAACAACCACTTACTGAACTTGAACTTCTCTTCAAGAATGCTTTTGAAATCATTATCAGAACGCTAAGGTTGAGCTCGTTAGGATCAGGGAACCTCTTTTTTTGAGAGAATGATTATGTGGAGAATACTCCCAAAGAGCTTCTGGCTTGACTTTATTTCAGTTTAACCGATCCATCAAGTTTAGAATTTTCATTGTTTCTACCACGAATCGTGTAGGTACAGGTCTAAACCTCTGCAGAAGAAGAGAATAACAATGCGGAAGTTTTCAAATCTTCTGTATCCTCTTCCAATGGTTTTGACTTCTTGAATTTTTCCGTTAATCCTTTCTGCTTTTGCATTGGACTGTCGGTTCCATAATGCGTTGCAGACTCCATCAAAGTGGTTCTTAAACATGTCTGCAATTTTCATGACTTCTTTAATACCCGCCTCTTGCACCTCGTCAAGCCATAAGTTGAGATATGCTTTCGCTTCTTTAAACGATGTGCATTCAAAGATGGCTTTGAAATCTTCTCGTAATCGCCAGGCGACACTCACATTGAGGTTGGATTCCTTGACCACCTGGAAGATTTCTTCTTGTTTTTTCGTGCGATTTTTTCATTCTTCAACAGGGCATACCGGCTCCCTTTGAGTTCTGGATGATCTTTGACCTCTCGCCTTCGTACTTGATTGATGGATTTATTGAGATACTGGATTAAATGACACCGATCGTGAATCAAGATGGCTTTGGGGAAGACTTGTTTGACAGCTCCAATGAAGCCCCGCCACATATCGGTAGATATCGTATCTACCTCTTCCCCGATCTGTTCTAAAATGCACTCCAATAGGGCTATCGTGCCTTCTTTGGTACGCCCTTCTCCAACATCAAGCACGACTCCAAGATCCGAATCACTCACAACCGTTGCGTAGGTATGTCCTCGCTTGAGGGCCTTTTCATCAATACTGATATGACGAACATCTGCCAGAGATCTGCGTGACTCTCCGCGCGCAACAGCACGGTGCATAATGCGATGAACTTGGTTAATTCCGCACCGAAGCATCTCCGCTGTTTTAGTCTGGTTCTTGGTTGCTTTCAACAGATGAATCGCAAAACATTCATACCCATAGGTGAACCGACTTGATGGATCCGCCCAAGGAATGCTGATCGTCTTAGGCCCCTTAGGTGTCTGTACACGGGGATTCCGATAGTGAATAAAACACTTCCGATTAAAGAGATCCAGATGGCACCATTGATGCTCCTTGCGATGGTCATACAAGGCATCAGACTCTCCCGTCTCTGGGATTACAAGATCTTTCCCCGATGAAAAATATAAATATCCACTCGCTCCTGATCTACAGTGGTTTTCACATCATCAATAGACCAGCAAGAGTCTAAGTTTAACCACTGATGCATCGAAATTTTTAAATAGGTATCAAACAGAATAAAAGAATTTTATGAAACCCTAAATTAATCAATTCCACACAAAATGTGGTAGAAATAATCAAATATCAATCAGCCATCAAACGATTGAATTGTAAGAATATAATCAACCAAAATTAACATAAATCAAGCAACGAATTTATAATTCATGGTCATGTAGACAGTGCAACTGTGAGGAGACGAAGTCTTTCCAGAAGTCACCACCGTAATGGAAAATTAACGCCGGTCGAAATTAAGAAGCTTCTATTTTTGCTTCCATCAGAATAGGCTTCTGTTAGTCCAAAGTCGTAGGCTACATCAACATTCAGCGATAAAGTACGAGATACGGGTATATCCACACAGATGCCTGCCATCACGGATAAGTCTACAGGATTAATTAAATCTTCGGGACTTCCATTTTTTAAGTGGGTTGAAGCAAGGAAAAGGAGTTAGACGATAGAG
>JAPOTS010000124.1 GCA_026709065.1 Bacteroidota bacterium | reverse complement strand
CATACCAAATTCTTCCCCGAATGAACAATGTAAATATCAATACGAAGTAGCTTCGCATCTACCGTTAATCGTACAATGGTCCATTCAGGACCAAATCCAAAAAGCGACATACAACTGGGCTAATATCTATTGATGCGTGTTTCATAAAATTGTAATGGTTAGTTGACTAATTTTATCAATTCCACAGAAAACGCAGTAGAACCGAATTCTTTTGTAGATTATTAGACCTCAACGGGTAGTCATGGACTTATGGAGCTCTCTGTATGAACAAATCAACCATCACCAAGTAAGGAGCTAATGGCCTCCAAGTTGATGATCCGATTTTTCGTCGCCGTTCTGACCGTTCTTACCTGCTTTGTTTCTAGTAGCAAAGCACAATTTATCGGATGCCGCGCCATTGATCAAATCACACTTGAAGCATGTAACGTCCTTGAAAAACTCTTCATTGAAACTGACGGATATAAATGGCGTAATTCCCGTGGATGGCTACTTACCAATCAGCCCTGTGACTGGTTCGGGATCACTTGTAGATCCTCGGACTGGCCTAGAGAAATCACACATATTGACCTATCAAATAATAATCTCACTGGGGTTCTCCCAGGAGACCTTGCTCTCCTTTCGCAGCTAATCTCTATCCGCATTAATAATTCTGGACCCGGGGTTCGTCTCAGAAAACTAACAAGTAATATCCCTGCCTCATTGGGAGATCTTGAACATCTAGAAGTTCTTTCCTTAGGACATAATGCTTTTACTGGAGTCATACCTTTTGAACTCGGCAATCTTTCCAATCTTCGCCAACTTGATCTAGGTGCTAATCAATTAACAGGCCCTATCCCTCAACGATTTGGGCAATTAACCAGTTTACAATACTTAGACCTCAGTCAAAACCAATTAGCTGGGGGCATTGCCGATACTCTGAAGAATCTTGCCCAACTCCAACATTTAGATTTGAGCAATAATTTACTGTCAGGAACTCTCCCAAGATGGATCGGAACATTTCAGTCATTGAAACTCATGGATTTGAGTCATAATCAAATGTATGGCCCCCTCCCAGAAGAGCTGGCGCAGATCAAGCAAGTTCAATGGCTTTCCTTAGCCAACAACCGTTTCACTGGGGCACTTCCATTATCAACCGTCAGCTTTGCTTCCCAAATTAGTAACTGTAATCTTGGTGAGACTCAGTTATGTATCCCCGATACACATCCCTACGCAACATATGATCAGGTTTGCTCACTTACACGTCAACGTAGTTGTAAGATATGCCAAGGACTAGACTGTGACACGCTTGAAGCTCTCTATGACAGTACCAGCGGTGAATCATGGATACAAAGTGATGGATGGCTTGCCAGTACTGATCCATGCCAATGGCAAGGCATTCTTTGCAATCAAAAAGGAATAACAAGCATCCTCCTACCAAATAATAACCTATCTGGCCACTTACCTCAATCTCTATCTTCTCTACAACATCTTCATTCTCTAGATTTATCCAATAATCATTTACAAGGAAATATCCCAGAGCAATATGGGTCATTCAAAAATCTTAGTCATTTTGACCTTAGGAGCAATCAACTCACCGGGATATTGCCTTTTGATTTTGCGTTATTAGGAACTCAATTAGATCAGTGTAATTTGTCAATGAATGGCGGACTTTGTGTACCCAATAGGGGACAATACTTACAGTTGAATGCCAACCAAATTTGTGCGATACCCAAACGAAATGACTGCGTTGGGAACCTATTCGTTCAACTTACAGATCTCAATGTCATCGCTGATAATCGTTCGGTGAAACTTACTTGGTCTACACTCCAGCCTTCTTCTATGATTACATTTGTGATTGAACGTACTGAACCCTATATGGTCATTGGGGAAGTCTCTGGTAGCTCCGAGTCCCCAATGACATTCAGCTATACGGTGAATGATTTAGACCCTGGCATGTATTCATTCCAAATTCGTCAAGTCACATCCTCTGGTGCTAATCAACTCACACAACCCGTTACGGTTGAACTCCATGTAGAAGATCTTGTCACCAAATCCCCTTACCCCAACCCCTTTTTGTCCGAGACTACCTTTGAGTTCACCTCAGGCACTCATGGATCAGTAATGATTCAGTTATATGATCTCCTCGGTCGCCATGTCCGCACTCTTTACGACGGGACTCCACCATTGCATAAACCCGTATCTGTGAGGCTGTCCTCTGAAAGCTTATCAAGTGGTATCTATTTTATTCATAGCTCGCTGAACGGCCGTTTGGCCTCATCCCAACAGATCCTACTGATCCAATAATCACTTCTCAGTGAAAAGAGATTGAATGACTTCTAAAATAGATTCAGGACTCTCATGATGAATATAGGAGCTATAATCTAAAATCTTATGAGTCCCATTTGGCATCCTGTCCACCCAAGATGCATGAAATTCAGCCCATGCCTTCCGCCCCTCTTTTGAATGTCCAACCCAAGACGAGTTCTCATTCACGCGCCCTGCCGTCAATACCACTGTTGGGACTGACGGAGCATCAGACAAACTGGCCTCGGTCTCTTGGTCAATGAGTGATGCATACATCTGAAATTCCAGACCTGACCCACCAGATAGCGCCGATTGAAAACGCTTGAGACGCGTCCAGTATGATGTCCATGCCTCCTCATCAAAAGACTCCCACACCCCTGCCTGCTGTTCATGGTGTGGATCAATGAACACCAATCCCTCCACCTCTTCAGGATATTGATCTGTATACTGGCGAGCAATCAGGGAAGCTCCTGCATGCGCAATAAGTATATATGGGGGAGGTACTCCCGCGCTATGTAATAGACGATTTAACTGATTTGCCATCTGGCTGAGTGCACGAGGCATGTCTGATTTCTGAGACACTCCTAAACCAGGACGGTCATATGCAATGACACGAAATTGTGAAGCTAAACGCTGATGGAGTAACTCCCAAGATGTGAGGTTATCCCCAATGCCTGCAATCAGCACCACCGTCTTTTGTTGATCACCCGCTTCAACATAGTTGATCGTGAGTCCATTGACTTCTACACGATTGCCAACTGGATACGATTCGCCGAGTGACACTATCTCAGGCTCTAAGTCATCAGGGTTGATGCCTGCAATACTCATGAACGTTGGTTCATGAAGTTCCAAGGCATCAATATCGGACCCGGGAGGGGCCATGATTGCTGCACCAAAGCCTCCCCACGGATCTTCGCATACACCATGATAGACCCCATCTGGGAGGCGGGCTAAAGTGCAGGGGAGATCAAACGAAGGAGTCCAAACAAAAAACAAACTATCAGGTGTCACACGAATATCTCTGAATTCAAAGGAACCGTAGCCACTGACCTTCAATGAGATTTCTACGCCCTCATTCGTATTTTGAACATCATAAACTGCATTCATATAGCGACCCGTCATGTGGATAATCTTCCCCACCCAGTCCCCATCTTCAATCGTCTGAGAGCATATCTCAGAAATTGAACTAACCAAGATCACTGCAATGATTAGTGATTTCTTGTAGATCATTGTTCTGATTCGTTGACTCTAGTTGTTCCAAGAAATTTCGAGCGATTGGATTTGAAGGTTCTCTTTCCGTTACATCCAACCATGTCGTTCGTGCCTGTTCAAGCATTCCAGATTGGGCATATGCAATCCCTAAATTTAATCTTGCGGTGGTCAAATCAGGGTCAGCACGTAAAATGGCTTCAAGCCGTTTCATGGCTTCTTGCGGATCACCACATTCTAAGTATAATGTGGCAAGATTTGTCTGCATGTACAACGCTAATCCGGGCGGGATATTGAGCGATAATCCGTTTTTGTAGGCTTCTATGGCACGTCCATATTTTTTTGACTCCCGTAGCCGATTGCCAAGCTCAATCCAATTGGCGGGAGAATTTGGATCATTATTGATGTCATTCTGCGCCTCATTGACGCGCTGTTGTAACTGCTGTGCCTGCTCTGCGCGCTTGAAATATACTTCCGCCTCAGACTCCATTCCAAGCCGCATATAAGCCTGCCCAAGATTAAACTGCGCCCCATGGTGCCATGACCATTGCTGAGCCACAGGCTCAAGATATCTCCGAGCCGCTGCAGCGGAGTCAATCCGAAAGTACTGCGTCCCAACGATATACTGATAATCCAAATCATCTGGTCGAATCTTTAATCCAGCCAAAGACATCTCAAGGGCCTCTTCAAGGTTACCGGTTTCCTCTAATAGCTGTCCAAGCCACATATAGGTTGTTGTATGCTCTGGATCTAATTCAAGTGCTTGCTTATAGGCTACCTCCGCACTGTCTGGAACACCCAACTTAGCATAGGTTCGCCCTAATTCATGGTAGAGGGCCGTAGTGGGACCGACCTCAAGTTCTTCCTCTCTGTAGTAGTTTACGGCATCACGAAGTTTTCCTCGCCGAAAACTGTTCAATCCTAAATCAAATCGCGCCCCGACATACTTTGGGTCTATTTCCAAGACAACTTGATAGGCAGCCTGTGCGACCTGTAACTGATTTAACTGCGTATAGATTTTACCTCGTAAAAAGTGGAGGTCTGCTAAGTCAGGCGCATACGCCTCAACACTGTCGGTATAGGCTAATGCCACCTCATATACCCCGCGCGTAAATGCCTTTTCCGCTTCAACCATGTAATTGGCGACTGTTGGTGGTAGCAGAACTCTCTGCTTCTCAGCGATTGAGGCTTCTTGTTGACACCCTGCCATCATCAACCCCCCTATCAGAATAACATAGAGAGGAAAGAATTTGACACTCTCAATCCAACGCATTAATTTAGCCACACGAATGTTCACTTGATCATGGGGGGTTGGGTGATAGTGGGCCTGTTGAGATCGGCCTTGGGAGATAACTTTTTTAATCCGAACATATCTTATTGAGATTCTCCTTCATTAAATATAATGGTTCCCGATGGAATATCTGTAAACACTTCTTTCTCACCACTTGGCCAAAGAACCTCCAGAGAATCTATTGACTCTGCGTTACCTATTCCAAACATGGGAGATAACTGGCTTTGAGATAGGTAACTCGTTCCTAAGCGTAGATACCGCTCTTGCCATTGATGATTGGCCTTGACACGCACTCGGCTGCCGATGGCATCACGATTACTTTGAGTGCCTCTAAGCGTTACGGTCAGAGAATTGCCTGATTCCGTGTCATTGCGCCACAAATGTACGGGGCCCCCATTTTCTGTAATCAATAAATCAGGATCTCCATCTCTGTCATAATCCGCCCATGATGCACCACGAGCGACCATAGAATCAGCGAAAACGCCAGACGGCTCAATGATCGCAAAACGTCCAGCACCTGTATTGGTGTATAACTGCGCCTGTTGCTTAAATGTGATGCCTTCTTCAACCTCTCCAATATCCTCGGTAATATGTCCATTTGCAGTCACCAAATCTAAATCACCATCCAAATCAAAATCAGCGAGAACTATCCCAAACGTCAGTGTTGGTAAACTGGGGCGTCCAATCTGAGACACTGCGGCCCGTTCGGTAAAAATTCCATTACCAGCATGACGATAGACTCCTACCATTTCACCTGAAAAATGCCCAATGAAGACGGTTTCTTCCCCCGTTTCATCCACCACACCAATATCCAATCCCATTCCAGCGCGTGCTCGTCCATTTTCATCAAATGCAATTCCACTAGCGACTCCTTTTTCAGTGAATCGGCCATTGCCCAAATTTTCAAAGAGCAAATCTCGCTGCGTATCGTTCGCAACGATCAAATCTGGCCATTGATCTTTATTAAAGTCAATACTTGTAGCACCTAAGGTCTTGCCAGGTAGGTCCATAAAGTCATCGGATTGCTCTTCAAAAGTGCCATCACGCTGATTGACATAGAAACGGCTGGTAATTCCCTGATATTGCTCTGGTGTGCAATAGGACTTTGTATCTCCCACCCGTGTACAGAAAATATCCTCCTCTGGTGTCCAATGAACATAATTGCCAACATACAAATCTAGCCACCCGTCACGGTTAGCATCAAAAAATACACTGACTGTACTCCATTCACTATACCGTCCAAGTCCAGCTTCTTGGGCGACCTCTCTAAATATGCCCTGATCATTTTGAAGCAGTAGATTTTCATACAGCGCCGTCACAAAGATATCAGGATCTCCGTCGTTATCATAATCAGAAACGCTTAGTCCAAATGCATAGCTACCAATGGACTCTAAGCCAACCTCTGTGGTCACCTCATAAAATCTTCCCTCCTCTGTCCCCTGAAACAGTTGAATTGCAGGTTGATCGGCTAATGAAACCGATGGAAACTCACTGCCAGAAACCAGTATAATATCAAGAATTCCATCTTGATTATAATCAAGAAATCCCCCACCTGCACCCATGGTTTCGGGAAACCATTTTTGCCCAAATGCACCCGTCTGATGGCGAAACTCTCCAAGACCAGAAGCGATGGTCACATCCGTAAAAATGATCGGCATCTCTGTTTCAACATCTGCTGTTTCTGGTTGATCTGTTTCGGGTTGGCGGCACCCAAACAATAAAAGAATGTGTGCGATCAAGACAAGATGGTAGCCCAGTAACTTATTGTCCATCTTCAACAAGATTGAGAGTGGTGTTGATCGGTAACTCATATTCCATGATTTGTGTGCCGCTTGGCCAGTGTACCATTAAACTATCTGGCATTGCTTTTAGCCCGAAGAATGCAGCAGATTCTGAGTGAGATAGGTAACTTGACCCAGAACGAATGCGGCGAACCTGCATATTCCCTTGACTCCAAAGGTGAATCTGTGCGCCATATGCATCACGATTACTTACGGTTCCTGTCAGTTGTACACGTAGCCACTGTTTTGAATCCAGATCATTTCGCCATAAGTGAGCGGGCCCGTTATTCTCAACCATAAGTACATCTAAATCTCCATCACGATCATAATCTCCAGTCGCTAAACCACGACCGACATAGGTATCGGCAAGGGGAGGGGGTAAGTGAATCTCCGAAAACAACCCTGTCCCATCATTTAGAAACAGTTGGGGGCGTTGCCGGAAGGTGACTCCGTCTACAATCTTAGCAATATGCATCTGAACATGGCCATTGGCTATCAAGACATCTAAATCTGTATCTAGATCAACATCAAACAAAACCAGACCGAAGGTAAGCGTCTTAAAGCTGGGTTGTCCGATGCGTGATGCTGCTGCGCGGTCATTGAATATTCCACCCCCAATATGCTGATACACACCTACCATTTCGTCCGAAAAATTCCCAACAAAAATAGATGGCTCCCCTGAGTCATCTACGGCTCCGACATCAATCCCCATTCCTGCCCTCGGCTTACCGTGTTGATCATAAGCAATCCCACTGGAAACCCCTTTTTCTACAAAGGTGCCGTCTCCTTGATTCACAAACAGCATATCACGCTCAGTGTCATTTGCAACCACCACATCAATCCAGCCGTCTTGATTAACATCTAATTCTGCGACTCCAAGCGTTTTGTCCCGACTAGCATCCACTCCCGACCAAAACCCCGCTTGCTGTGTCACATCCTTAAATGTGCCATCTCCTTGGTTTTCATAGTAACGGCTCGCAATGCCATCGTATACTTCTGGGGTACAGTACACCTTGCTTCCGCCAAAGCTACAATACACATCATCTTCGGGAGTCCAATGGACATATGTCCCGACAAATAGATCCAAAAATCCATCCCGATTCCCATCAAAGAACATTGCACTTGTACTCCACTCATGTTGCTCACCCACTCCCGCATCAACAGCTACATCTTCAAAAATGCCATCATCATTACGCAGTAGTAAATCTTGTCCAACTGTGGTCACAAATATATCCTGATCGCCGTCATTATCATAATCACCGATGGTCACTCCGACGCTGTAGGCGCTTAATAATGCAAATCCTACAGGGTGTGTTACTTCTTGAAATGTTGCGTCACCCAAGTTCCGAAATAGTCTTAATGCGGGATGTGCTCCAAGGAGATGCTCCCCTTCAAATGCACCACCAGTAATGACAAGGATATCCTGCCATCCATCATTGTCATAATCAAAGAATGCTCCTCCACCACCAACGATTTCGGGGGCCCAAGATTCTCCAAACCCGCCATTGACATGCATCACTCCATTAAGGCCCGCTTCTTGAGTTACATCTGTAAAGAGAAGGTCTGGGGCATAAGAATCTGTACTGGTGGATGTTGAACATCCGATGATCAGCACATTACCGGTCAACACTGAAACTATGCATAGCCCTGGCACTATTGAGCAAAGTTGCCTAAGTAGTAGACTTCTTAATTTGCGATTCATTCGGCAAAATGAACTAAGCGCAACTTTGATCTCACATCTTCCATGATGAAATATTTTCTTCATTCAATTATCGAGCAAAATCTACCCATGAATAGGAATTTTGAAAAGCAATTGATCACTCATCAACAGATATTGACATCGGACGTTGAACCCAGCTCTTATCCCCCTCAATAATGTGTATTTCGGTATTTACAGGCAAATCATACCAGCTTTGAGTTTGTCCGTTCGGCCAGTGGACCCACAGACTATCAATGGTCGTCATCCCATTCAATCCAAATGATGCCACCACTTCATTCTGGGATAAATAACTTGACCCAGAATGAATTCGCCGTTGTTGTCGTTGGCCTCCTGTAAAGAGGTGAAGATGGGTTCCAAATGCATCTCGATTGCCGTTTTTTCCAGTGACGGTGATCCGTAACCAGTTTCGACCTTGCACATCATTGCGCCATAAGTGGACGGGTCCATGATTCTCAACAATCAGCAAATCAAGATCGCCATCACGGTCATAATCCCCATATGCCGCGCCGCGGGCGACCATTTCAATTTCTAAGGGTGCAGTAGTGGAAGGAGGAATTTCTGTGAAGAATCCATTGCCATCGTTCTTGAATAATTGGGCCTTTTGCTCGTATGTAATTTTATCTTGTCCGACTAATCGATCTGGATAGACATGACCATTTGCGACAAAAAGATCCAGATCTGAATCAAGATCCACATCTAGTAGCATCAACCCAAAGGTGAGCGTATTGAGGCTTGGTTGACCGATTTGTGATCCAGCTGCACGGTCTTTGAATAATCCATTGCCAAGATAACGATAAACGCCAATCATCTCAGTGGAAAAATTGCCGACAAACACCGTTGGAGTATGCGAAGTGTCTACTACTCCGATATCAATACCCATCCCTGCACGGGCTTCGCCATGCTCACTAAATGCCATACCACTCTGAACCCCGCGTTCAATAAAATTACCTGCGCGATTATTGATAAAGAAGAGGTCACCTTCGCCATCGTTGGCCACAACAAAATCTGGCCAATTATCCTGATTAAAGTCCCATTCTGCAACTCCCAATGCTTTACCTAAGGAGTGGTATAATCCTGCTTCATTGGTTCGCTCAATAAATGAGCCGTCACCCATGGACTGATAGTAGCGACTCGCTTGTCCCTCGTAATCAGCGGGAACACAATAGAGTTTTTCTGCCCCGCCCTCAGGGCAGAACTTGTCAGTCTCTGGGCTCCAATCGGCATAATTGCCAACATACACATCCAACCACCCATCCCGATTGGCATCCATCCACAAAGCTGAACTACTCCACTCATCTTCGGAGCTGAGACCTGAATCCAGTCCTCGCAGTCTAAACACTCCTGAGTGATTTTCAAAGAGCATATTTTCGTTCAAGTTAGTGATGAAAAGGTCTTGATCTCCATCATTGTCATAATCTGCGGTAGCAATCCCCAGCGTATAGGCGGTAATACCATCCAATCCTACTTGATCGGTCACATCTATAAACGTACCATTTCCTTGGTTACGGTACATCCAAAGGGGCTTATACCAAGAATAAGGTGTGCGATCCCAGTAACCACCTCCAGCAATCAGCACATCTAACCAGCCATCTCCATCGTAGTCAATAAAGCCTACGCCTGATCCCATCTGCTCTGCATAATACTTCCTGCCATCTGCTCCATTATCGTGTCTAAATCCGCCGAGGCCTGCCTCGGAGGTTACTTCGGTAAATCTGATGTATTCACGCTCAGAAATAGACGGGTGATGGCATCCTAATCCCCCCAAAATGATTGTAAGCAGAACAATGACTCCATAGGAATGCCAAGCCTTTCCGAAATAAATCAACACTACAAAAACTCTCAGACCTAAAAACGCTCTGATTCTGCGCCAGCGATTTAGAGTAGATCTATGGATTTTAGGAGGATAATATATGTGGGTGTACACGGAGTTTGGAAATTTATGTGAGTGACGTTGGATATGGAAGGTATTCAAGATCTTATCTCGTCATTTAACCAGTGAAGAAGTATCTACCCATTTCCAATTGATCACTTCCATCTGCTAACACTGACTAGTAACGGTGCACATCTGTTAGTAATGCTTGATTAACTCATTCAATGGCAAATGATGGAAAAGCCAAAAACAAGGTGATGTGGCCTAACCACATGGCATTCCTCCCAATCTAGTAAGGTAATTAAGTCCATAAATCACAAGTGATTAGTTTAGTCACTGATGTGATCGCTAACTGAATTAATTCAACCTCATCTATAATCAAAACAAGTGATCTCGCTATATTGCGCTGGAACATTTGTTTAACCACAGACGCTGTGCCTTACCCATCAATAGCCACTCGCCATTCTAACCAAAGGAACATGAGCAGTGACCAAGTACCTGTAGGGGTTATCCGTTGAGATCAGATCAGTAGACTGCTTTGTCAAATCACCACAGATATAGGATATGTATTTACCCAATTGATATATCTCCTCAAGATCAAACATTAACCTTTGGCCACCTTGATGATCTCATACATAGCTCAAGTTTTACTTCACCTAGTTATGGCGGATTACACATACACGCACGATCATTGAAATCAGTCCGTCAATGGTATAGAATCAAAATGTGGGAGTTCTAAGTTATGTGCAGTGCGCTACGGCAATGCGTTCAAAACTATTCTTAAATGACTATAGCGCTATTGGATCAATGACACAAATTTCTCATGCAACAACCCACAATGAAGCAGTTTGAAAATCAAATTAAATGAGAATTTATCAGAGTCCTGCAATCAGGCTCAATAACTTCCCTAATGATTTTTATCAATGAGTCTATAGACCAAATTGAACGCCAATCCGATTCACAGCGCCAAATACGCCGAAGTTCGTGTAGGCATAGTCAAAGCCAAAATTGATATTGCCAAAGCCGTACTTCAGACCCGCACCCGCACTGAATCCTTGCTCTTCACTGACGGCCAACTGCTCAAACCCTCCACGAAGTGACACCATATTCATAAACGTGTACTCTAAACCAAACCGTACATGCTCTGAAAAATCTCGAGGACGCTGCGCATCCACATTTAACTGAATGCTATGCATATCTGGATTCATTGATGTCAAATCCACCAAGTTCATTGACATTCCAATCTGGAAGGTCAACGGTAATTCAAACCGTTCACGGACATAGGTCTGCTCCCCAGCAAAATTGCGCGCACTCATCCCAATCACCAAACTCTCAAACCCCGTCGCATACACAATCCCAAAGTCAAACGCAATCGCCTGTGCACTATAATCCTCGGTCGTCTCAATGACCCCCGAATCAAAGTCCTGAGACGTTGCAAATCCACTCCCTATATCCTGAATCACTAATTTCACATTAGCACCCGCCGAAAAACGATCCCCAAATGACCGCGCATAGCCTAACCCCACAGACATTGACGTTGGAGTGTATGTCCCATTCTCTACGAATCCATCATCATTATTGGCGCGAATCGTACGATTAAACTCGCCGTAATCAACAGACACAATTGATAAACCAAACACGCCAAAGTTTGTACTCATACTCGGGCGAAACGCTATACTCGCTTTGATGTAATCAATGTCCGCAATAAATGACATGACACCGCCCGATGCATGCATACGCCCCTCCATAAATCCCATGCTGCTCGGATTATAGAACATCGACGTAGAAGAACCCCGTAACTCAGCGGTCAGCGCTGAGCCGATTGCAGACGCACGAGGGTCCACCGACGCACTTAAAAACTTCATGCCCGTCTGCCCACGCTTATCGGTTTCTACCTCCGTATCAGGAGTCAAGCCAGCCTGACCATAAGACACGCTTGCACTGAACATCATCAGTGTGAGTATCGTCAGGATTGAAAAATGTATATGCTTTTTCATTTCTATGTATTTTTTTGGATACTATACTATGCAATATAGCTATCTGATGACTGTGAATTTTTGAATGGCTTCAGCTCCGTTACTGTTATCGGTAATAACAGCAATATAAATCCCACTAACAAGCAGCTGACGTGAAGCGGTGGTAAGATTCCAAAGTTCGTCTCCACTGCCATCGGTATGCTCAATGGTATGGACTAGCTCTCCTATTTCCGTATAGATTCTGATCGTACAGTCACCAGGAATATTAAAGAATGCTACCCGGTCTTCTTGATCAAACCGAATGGTCGCATTAGAGCCAAGGTTGACAGGATTTGGAACGATACGTGCATCGGCTACAGTTCCCGTAGCATCTGGGCCAGTTCCATAGGCAGGGCGCTTCAAGTTCACAGGTAAGTAGGTCTGAGTGAGATAGCGCGAGCTACGCAGTGGTTCTCCACTAGGCGTTCCGCTGATTGCATCGGGATCTACGGATTGAGGGCTTCCAACGGCTTGGAGATAATAGTAATAGTCTGTACCACGATTCAGGTCCGTATCATCATAAGATTGAGCACCCGCATCAAGGGTTGCAATGAGTTCGTAATCACAATGCATTTGGTTACTCGCCGATGGGTCAGCAGGATCGGATGCGTTAGATCCGTCAATGAATTCCCGTGAATCAAGATTAAAACAATTCTCGTAGACATTATCCTCAAATCGCGAAGAGCGATACAAGAGCCAAGAGGTTCTGGTTGGTCCGCCCGCAGGATTCTGCCAAGAGAGTTCAACCTTATCAGGTCGCCCCGTGATCGTGAATGAAGTTGGAGCGTGAGGGGCTTCTGGAATTGGATATGTCGTCATATTATTACTGGCTGCATACAGATTGATCCCGCGCTGAGTGATCTGAAATAAGGAATCCCGTGCGGTCAATACCCATTGATTCTTAGTCATTTCTTCTAAGCCATGACCGAAGGTATCAAACATTCCATCACCGTCTGTATCCATCTGATTAATACTATAATCAAAATCTCCAGTCTGGATCATTCCATCGCCATTAGCATCATAGCGAATTAATTTTGAATTCCGGTTGTCACCTCCTAACTTGAAGGCCCTTCCTATTCTGGTACTCGCGTCAATAGATAGGCCACCAACTCCCTCTACAAGCACAATGCGAATACTTTCTCCTGGAGCAATATTATAGGGCCCATAAGCTGTTGTTGGGGCATGACCTCCCTGCTTTCCAGTTGAGGAATCATTCACTGGCTCCCAGAACGTACCTTTGGGCTCTATTCGATCAGCGTAGTGAGGCCACATATGGGTAGATCCTTCGGCCACACGATCAGGATTTTCACGTGTCCGAATCCCTAATTCGTAATAATCTTCATGAGAACTCCCATCTGCGGTGAGGGCTTCATCTTGGTCCATGAACCCCATTGTGGAGGGTTGACAGGTGTCAATCGTTGCTATTTTGCAACGAATATAGGTGGGGTCTGTGGTAGAATTGTCCGCATGTATAGTGGTACGGCCTATGAATGAAGCACCTGATAGGCGCCCAATTGTATCTCCAGGAGGCCAATCTCCACGTTGAGTCCAGAGCGAACCACCGAAGCGATCATAGTCCTGTGTTTCTGGATCAATTCCAATCCAGAGATACTGAGATGTAAATGAGATCGGGTAATCTGCATGCCCATCACCTACGACATCAATCATACTAAATTTACCCCAAACCTGCCCACCACTGACAGCCCAAGCTCCCTGCAAATTTCCTCTCCACCGATGAATCCAGAAAAAGTAAGTATCTGTCAATGTTTGGTCTGGTAGTTCAATATCTTCATCCCCATCAGTATTACCTGTATTGGTGTAAATGTATTCAATAACATTATAGTCATCATGGAACTGATTCACATAAGCATAAGCCTTTCGATCCACCGTAATTCCTACATACATGTTGTGGATGTTGTGAATCATTCGATCAGCTGGAATAGAAGGGTCAACCTCATCCAAGACTGCAACGTTATCAAATGAGAGTGAGCCATCTACTTCAATGGCTGTATCTTCAGTCTTGCTGATCAGATGATTTTGTACCGGAAAGGTCACATCTGCTCCCGCAGTTCGAGGGCCAATTCTTGCAACGAAGTATGGAAATTGTTGACCATCGGAAGCCGTCCAGTTTTGGGTACCAATCCAAAAAGCAGCAGCAGTGAAGTGACTACTGTTCCTAAGAATTGCTGGCCACTCCAAACCATTTGCAGCCGTTCCGTTGACCTCGTCCTGTGCTCCTGATTCAGTGAATGTGTTATGAAATGTCCCTATGTCCAGCCATTGTGCGGTAAACTGAGCAGTAGCCGAGCTGGACAAAGCGACCACCAATAACATGCTCAATGCAAACCTTTTCACGAAGTAATTAATATTCATAAGATTAAATTTTTATGATTATCAAGCAACTGCCACAAACGTGGCAGTTGCGGTGATAGTTACAAGGTGACTCTAATACCCAAAGTGACTCGGCGATTATTCAAGAATGTGTTGAACCGAAGGTTCGGCATGTCGATGTAAGCCTTATCCTTCAGCATCTGATCAACATCCTCGCCAGAAACCTCCTCCCAACTTGATCCAGTCCACCGAGAGTAAGTCTCGGTATCAGCTGCCCAATACCATGCAACTTGGTTGGGATCTTGAACTGAACTCAGCGATTTTGAAGCCTCAACTGGTTGAAACTTTACATCTGGATGACGAAATACACCTGGCCGATCATTACCAGGAACCCAAGTGTAAGGGAGACCTGTTTTTTCTGCGTATGGTAAAGTTTCATCCACAGCATTGAGCTGATCAAAAACATCACCTGGCAAATGCAATGACCACATGTAACGGTCAAAATCACGTCCATCTGGATGGAAGCCAGTCACATTATATAAATGACGGCGATTGAACAGGTTAGAGACATCTAAGAAGACCTGTGCACCACCGAAGCGCGTGTTGATATGCTTGGTGAACCGAAGATCAAAATTCACATAACTACGATCACTCACATTCTCTTGCAATTCTGGGGGTGCACCACCGCCACCAGCCCAGCGCCACTGTCTTCCTTTACGCCATTCTCCTAAGAGGCTAACACGCCAATCTCCGAGCAATGCTCCATTGAAAATGGATGGCATAAAATTACTAGGTGTCAGTAAGAGCAAGTTCCCCCTTACAAAGGGTTCTGCAAGCGACGATCCTTGACGATAGTCCGTTGAAGTCCTCAGGTAGTTTCGCTGTTGGAATGAATTCTCATTGAATCTAGCATAGCCAAAGTTTCCACCCTTGGTTTGCAGATAGGTATAGTTAATAAATCCTCTGATCCACTCCCCACGTAATTTAGTGATTGTAATCTCTGCACCACGCACATCCGCATAATTCCAAGGCTCTTTAATGGTGTAATTGACGACTCCACCTAATCCGTTATAGTTGACATCACGCGGCTGATTACTAATGTCTCTATAAAACCCACTGATACGAAGTAGATATTGATCAAGTAGATTTTGATCAAATCCTAACTCATAAGCAACCGTTTGTGGCATTGGATGATAAGGGTTACCTAACACATCAATGCCTCCATTACGCGATTGGCGGACTCCAAATACATCAAATGGGTCTAACATCTGACGGAAGTGACCATAGTTGAAATAGATCTTACTGTTGTCGGTAATGGGGAAAGAAACTCCAATCCGTGGGCTTATAAAGATTTGGACATCCGGCTCTTCTTTTTCCAGTAGTTCATCAAGTTGATCTGCGCGTTGCCTAAATGCCTGATCATATGGATTTTCTGCAACCCACCAATCCGTGTTAGCATCAAAGAAATCAACACGGACTCCCAAATTAGCAATCATGCCTTGAAACTCCAACTTACCCTGTGCATAGGCAGCACCTTGAATGGGTTGACGTTCAAACGGAAAGTCTTGCTCTGGCTCGGGACCAATCAGGGCAAGGTTTACGCGCTTATAATTGAGATTGTAATCGCTAATAATCAGCTCTGCACCAGTCTTGAGTTGCAAAACCCTTGTCACCTGACTCGTTAAATCAAAACGCCCCGTAAAGACACTTACATCAGAGGTGTCCCGGGTTTTGACCCAATGGCCTCCTGTGGTTTCTGCGCCACCGAGTAAGTTTCCACCCTGACCGAGAAATCCAAATGGCTCATCTCCAACGCAGTAGGCAAGTGGTTTGCCATCACCATTGAGATCAGATTCGCCGCCGAAGCAAGTTAATTGATCCCTATTTTGTTCACCAGCGGGGGTGGGACGTCCAAAATTATTCGTGTATGGGACTGGGACAAATCTACTATTTTCTTCATCAATATAGGAGCCATCACGAAGATTTGGAAACTTACTGCGATACTTTGAGGAAATATTTTGGAGGTGTACCTCATAGAAAGTACTTGGGCTCAGCGTATGGGTAAATGTAGCCCCCAACAATAAATGATCAATATTGGCTAACGGAAAAGCACCGTCAGAGAGGATAACACGCCCGCGGCGATTGATATCATCTACGGTTTCAGCGCCAGTTCCCCACCAAGGATAGGCGGGGATACTTCCATCATACATCCTTACATCAGCAGTTCCTTGATTTCTGTTAATTCCACGCTCAACACCATTCATCGCTTGCACACTTAATTTCATGCCAGAGGCTAAATTAGAGATAATCTTACCCTGAAAGGTTTGATTGGTAAATGCGTCACGCGTTTGAGGATACAGGTAGGCCGTTTGGATTCCCCTGTAGGAGGCCGAGAAACGCAAGTCGCCAAGTTTGTTGCTCAATCCTGGAATCAGCGGCCCTGCAACCGTCACATCCACTTCATAATCGGGTTTTGTAATTTCGTTATCTTTACGATGGGTGTGCTTGAAGTAATCCTGCATATCTTGAGCTGTCACATCGAATCCCTCATCTTCCCTCAATCGCTTCGCGATTGCATTCCATCCTTCAAAGGAATTATATTGATTCTGAGTATAGGAATCCCAAGCCCCATTACCTGTTCCTTCCCAGGCTACGTCATTGTCCAGAAACGGACGAACGAACCAATTATTACAATCACCTTGTAATATTGGAAGATTATTCTCCTTGGCGTTAGCGTAATACGCTGGACAATCATCAAGAGACATTCCGCCTAAAGCCTCCAGTGTTTTTGGCTGCGCGGGCTGTAAACGATAGAGCGCATCTACGGTATATCTTGTCCGTGAGGGATCCTTAGTTGTCACATTTACAATACCACTGCGCACATTACCGTACTCTGCATTGAATCCTCCCGTCTGCACTTGGACTTCTTCTAAAGATGTATAGCTGATATTCGTAAAGGGCTGATGAGACCGGCCAGTTCTGAGGTTCATGCCATCTACGACAAATGCAACCTGATTTAAGCCTCCGCCCCTTACTCGTAGCCCAGGCTCAATCCCAGCCTGTAAATCAAGCACCTCTGTGACACCTGCCACGGGCAGATCTTCAAAAGCCTCCGAGTTGAGACTTGCGACATTAGCAGATACATCAAGCTGTACAATGGGGCGCTCACTGGTCACCACGATTTCATCCATACCCACAGCAACTTCCATGAGTAAGACATCTTTGGTCGTTGTAAGTCCCGTAGAAACCCTAACGCCTTGAACTCTCTGTGTTGTATATCCAACAAAGGAAACGAGTAGCGTATAAGTACCAGGCCTGACATTGTTGATGAAGAAGTATCCATCTACCTGAGTAGAAGCACCCTGAGCTGTTCCTTCTATAACAACACTTGCACCAGGAACCGTCTCCCCAGTAGTAGCATCGGTGACAACCCCATCAATTTTGCCCTGTTGAGCAAAGATATCTGGGGCGATAAAGAGTAAGACCAGTAAAAAGCTGAGTAGCTGTAATAATCTCATATTATTGTCCTCCAAAATTGTAAATGTGCACACTGCGACCTGTTGCCGCGTGTGATAAAATCAGAAATTTTTTGTAAATGGAAATGAATAACTTTCTGTACTATTTTCTTAGTATTGATGTAAGCGCTTCCATAAGCGAATTGATCAATTTAATAAAAAATGACGAATTTAACAAATTCTTAACATTGTACTTTTCGAGTAATGACCAAAATATTCGTCTCGCTCAGTCATCGCCTGTTAATTCATATCTAAAATTTTGATTGCGATCATTTCATAGAGTGGCATATGGAATGCCCACTCAATGATGTTTTTTGCTACTTTGAGAGGTATTGGACGGTGCCCTGATTCTGGTCGGTACTCGTTTATGAGTTCTTGGCTTCACAATGGTGTCGCCCTCAGAGTATCAATACTGTCTCATCAACGTCTAATTGCGTGATCAGATGTAGATGGATTTGCGACCTGTTGATCAATAAAACTCAAGGAAAATGTCTCTTGATTAGTAAATTGGGTTTTAGAAAACAGATGTTCAAGGTATCCCCATTTTCATGAAGGAGCAGGAATACGTTTCCATTAAAATGGACCAGCTTATTGCTGTGTGACTGAGATTTTCTGGCTATTAAACGGCACGACCACAGTTGTGTCACTCCCATCTGGCCAAATAATATGTAATTGACTGATCTCACTGCGAGGTCCAATCAACGGAAATAAACTGTTTTGAGACCAATATCCGCTTCCTGCAACGATAGGCGTTGTAGCACCAAGCCTTCCGTCTTGATATTCAGGACGTATCATTGCTCCAATTGCATGAGTATTAGGGGTGTTTGTATAGAGCTCAACGCGTAGACCTGCAGCACTAGATTGATTCTCATACTGCACAACAGGACCCGCATTCTGAGAGACCGCTAGATCAAGCCTCCCATCCAGATTAAAATCAGCGGCGACAGATGCCCGCTGAGAACCATACACTCTAATTCCCGATTCCATCGCAGATACAGGCACGAGTTGATTGGATTCATCCGACAACAGAAGAAGCCCTCGGCCGCTGTCAAGTCGGGGAGATCCTGCCGGAACCTCAAAAAAATTCTGGCTCAAGAATAAATCTATTCTCCCATCATTATTAAAATCACCCGGGACGGGTGCAAAGGCGGGAGTCACTTGAGCCTCTATTGGAAGAGGAACGGCCTCAAATGTAGAGCCTCTGTTCAAGAATATAGCTGTCTTCCAATATGTTACTTCGTGGTAAGGGATACCCGTAAGTATTGATCCAAAAAGTTCTTCAAAGGATGTGTTTGAAAACTCAGTATAGGATCTTACACGTTGACGCAGTGAAGGTAACGCATAGCTCAGCGTTTCAAAATTTCGTACAAATCCAAAGACATCTAATTTGGGAACTGTCTGGACTTCAATAATCTCAATACTGCCGTTATTGTCCACATCTCCATAATAGGCTCTGAGAGGGGCGACTTGGTTATATAGTAGGTTTTGGCCCCAATTTGTCACCACCAAATCCATCAAGCCATCGCCGTCAAAATCTGAGGGAGCAATTCCATTCCACCAGCCCGTATACTCAGATAACCCCAGTGATCTAGTCATTTCTACAAGGTTGCCATTTCCACGATTATGAAAAATTTTCGGAGCCCCCCACATCATAGCAAGTGCAAGATCTGTAAGTCCATCTCCATTAAGATCAACCGCTGTGGCTCCTGAAACGATTCCTACGTCTTCTAAAGGTACACTGAGTTGATCGTCTTGTATCAGCTGTCCCTGTTTCATTCTGAAGATAGTACTACTTGTAGGGTAAGGATATCGTCCAGGGATAAAATGCCCCCCAACAAAAACTTCCAATGAGCCATCCCCAGTAAAATCTGCAAGTGCTAGTGGTCCTAAAGTCTGGGGCCCAATTGAGACAGAATCGTATGCACCATCAATCGTTGAGAGAATAAGTTTGGAGGGATCTCCATCATCTTGGGGACTTCGTTCATAGTTTCCAGTTCCTGCAATGATCTTTCCAGATGTCGAGACAATTCCACTATGATCTCCCAATGAAGGGCTTCCAAAATATTGTTGACTCATAAATCTACCTGCATCATTGATTGAAACTTGGAGTCTCGTCCCTTTACCTCCCCCCAATATCAGATCTTCATGTCCATCAGAATCAATGTCTACGACCGCTAGTGCAGGACCTCTTTGGCTGAGCTTATGCGGAAGGAGCGGTTGCCGATTAAAATCTGGATAACTTGACTCTTTATGATGAAGCCCTGTCACCCGCTGATTGAAGACTGACGTTTGCGGACTTGCTGAGCTCGTCGGAGTTGGGGCGGATTCTGGTTGTTTGATCCAATACTCTCTATTTGGTAAAACGTCGTCAATATGTGTCACTTTGCCGTCTGACCATTGAACGGTAATTTCAGCTCCTTCAGAATAGGCAAATGTTAAGGTCGCATCACTTGATGAAAGATATAGACCGCCTGCAATCATTTCTTGGGTTTGTAAGGGGAGTCCTGTACTCTCAACACGGACGGATCCGCCAATTCCTTGCAGATTAGGAGTTCTGCCAAGAAGACGAATCTTGATTCGTTGTGCCTCTGCATTATTTCTAAATACTCCCACGGAGTTATCCAGTCGATTGATGATAAGATCTTGATCTCCATCTTGATCCAGATCAGCGAGTGCCATGCCATGTGCTACATCTGGATTGATCCCCAACCCCCAACCATCCTCTACCCATTCAAACTGCATATTACCCAAATTACGAAAAGCAATATTGGGGAGATCAAGATCGGGAAAGTCTAAGAGGACTTCACTCCACGGTCGCCGTGAGGATCGTGAAGCGATTTGCGCATCTGCATCCATTGCATCATATGCATGTCCTGTGGTCAACAGTAAATCAGGAAGCCCATCCAAATCAACATCAGTAAATGAGCTACTCCATGTCCATCCTGATGCATCAATTCCACTAATGCGTGCAATTTCTGCAAAGGTTGAATCGCCCCTATTGAGCAGCAACATATTTTGCATTTCTTGGGGGCGAGCCCGAATATCTCCCATGATGAGCACTTCTGGAGGGACTACAAAGTGCTGTCTTTGACGATCTTTATAGTCTCTGCTTAACATATCTGCTAAAAAGAGATCTTGAAGTCCATCTGCAGTGATATCGGCTACCGTAGCAGACATTGTAGATTGACTGGTCTTCCGTAAGGCTAATGTGGATGCTGCCTTAAAACCTCCCTGAGGAGATCCCCACCACAGTTGATCTGGACTTTCAAAATCATTGCAAACATACAGATCTGGGTATCCATCGTTATTTAGATCTTGAAAGCGCACGGCTAATGTCCAGTGTCGTGGTGCCTCAGTCAGAGGGTTACCATCTTCATCAAGAAATGACCCATCGGTAAATGAGCCTTCTGAAAAATACCCCTGCCCATCATTAATAAATAACCGATCGGGTTCTGCAAGTTCAATCCGCATGAGGCGGTCGCCTTGACGGATGAGTTGATAGTCATCTGCCCAGAATTCACGGACTGCAAACGAGTCAGCTATCTCTTCAACCACGCGTTCAAATGTGATTTCATTCGGGGGCCAGATATCCTTGACCGTCATATCCTTGTAGAACCCGACGTACAAATCTAAATCTTGATCTCCATCAATATCGGCAAGCGCCATAGAGGTCGCTCCCCCCGACTGAGGCAAATTTGATTCCTCTGTAAAATCTATAAAGTGTCCTGTCCCATCATTTAGAAACAGTTGGATACCGCCCCCAAGCGAGGTCACCAATAGGTCCAAATCTTGATCTGCATCAATATCGGAGAATACTGCCCCCGTTGCATGTGGATTGACGATACCCAAGTTAGCATTAAGTGTGTTGTCCTTAAACTCCCATTTGCCAAGATTACGGTGGAGCGTACTTGGATGCTCCATACCTGCCAGAAAAACATCAGGCAATTCATCGCCATCTATATCACTAATGGTGACACCTGACCCGTTCACTACATGTCGGTTGGTGACAAATGCTGAAGTACTAATACGATTGCTGAAGGCAATCGCATTAGGGATTTCGGTGAATCCATTGCCTTTACCGACTAAAGTAAATAGTGGTCTTTCCTGATAATCATCATGGAACGACCAAGAATTATTGGGCTCTGACGAACACCCAACAAGAAGAAGCGATCCGAGAAAAAGAATCCGCAGTAGCCTGCCTGAAAAATATTGAGGCATTCAACGGAGTTTACATCACGCCTGCTTTGAACTCATTTTCCAGATAGTCCGCGATTTCCATGATGTATGCCTCTCTCTCTGGAGTAATAGGAGCGGGTTGGTAATTTCCTCCTGTTGTTACTATGGCTTCAAATTCAGCCTCAAAGCGGGAACTGAAGGTAGCGCCTGTTCCAGCAGCACGATTGCGTGGACGGGCAGTGATCGTTATACGGACACGTACCTCAATGTATCCAGCAGCTTGCTCATCGCCAAGAAGTGTTAAATCTTTCCAAGATGTTTCAAAGCGCACATCTTCAACGGAATTGACCTCTCGATTAAAGCGGTATCCATACCTTGTGAGAAGAGCATCTTGAGTAGTAGTGACGATATGAGACTTAGCGGATGTCCCTAGATTAGATCTTAATATACTACCTGAGTTAGAACCAGTATTTGAATTTGGTCCAGAGCATGAACTTAAAACAAAAATAAGTGCAAGAAAACTAAGAATCGTACGAAGCATAATATGTAATTAGGAAATTAGGGGTATACAAATGAATAATACACAAATTATTCTAAAATACTGAATTTTGGCCTAATGGTGGTGAGATTGATCTGAGTAAACAAAGAGCATCCAGGGTATTCAAACATCTGAGGAGTAATGGAAGAGTGATAAATTTGGTTTTCATCTATATAACAACCTTTTGCAGAACCTCTGTATCAAATCCAAAAATGCGAAAAAATTGCTTCATGCATTATTTTAAGAAAACATTGAGGTTTTGCAAAAGCGTCTTAATACTCTTCTCATTAATAAATGAGGGAGTAGTATTGAGATGAGCACTACTCCCTCATGAGCAATGAAGATATTATTTAATTACCGAGGTATAATGCCGTCAGAATCAATATGAAGAAAAGCAGTTGGTGCACCTCCAGTCCCTCCAACTCCACCAAATGTGTAATTCTGAAGCCCGAGAGTTTCTAACTCTCGACCAGGCACGGGGAAATGAATTGGTGTACCAGTAACCAAATCACCAAGTCCTCGATCATCAAAGTAAGCCAGTCCTGCAGCAGTTTGGAAAGTTTCAATTCGGCGCTCATGTTTGAGCTTTGCCCATAGACTTGCAGAATCTAAGTGACTCTGGTCATCAGAGGATGAACCTACAGGATCGGTGCCAGATGCAGGATTCATCATTCCCCTAGTTACTCGCGTTTTGTTGATCAGTTCTGCAACTGTAGCAGTACTTCCACTGGTTCTTAGCAGAGCCTCCGCCTTATACATATCCAATTCAGTAACAATAAGATGCGGCATAGCACCAACCGCAGTGTTATCATTGTAGTATTGATATCTTTTATGATTGTGAGAAGAGAAGTGATAGGGACCGCGTGCGATAGGAAAAGGGCCGTTAGTTCCCTGATATTCAAAATCGGCACCATCAACTGTGGGGTCGGTGGGAGAACCTACAATTCTACGATCAGATGTGGTGATATCAAATACAAGGCGCTCACGCAGTGGTTTTGAAAGCCAGTCATCGTACCCTCCTGATTCATCTGCAGGCCCAATAGTTCGGTAGTCTGCTCGAGACCAAGTGGTTCCATTTTGCCCATAGAATTTTAGACAGTCATAGATGGAACCCGACTCATTATCTATTGGTGCAAAATCAGCACTAATTCCAGAATCAACTAATCCGATCACCTGATTCCAATCTACCGCAGCACGCTCGGCTTCATTACGTGCGACTTGAACTGTGAATCGAGCAATGAATGAATTGATTAATCGTACCATGTCTTGGGAATTCAAAGTTAACCCCCATATCCAACCTTCAATCATGAAGTCATTTGAACTGGCAATCGCCCGTGCTTCCTCTAACATACGAATTGCCTCTTGATTCACCTCCATATAAGGGCGCAGTTCAAGCTCATCGTTTTCGAGATCAACTGTCTCGTCAAAAACAAATGCTTGATCATAGATCAGAGATAGAGACCCATGCATCAGTCCTTGATTCATTTTTGCAAAAGCTTTGAGAGCATTAGTATCATGTTCATCACGAGTAAAAATATTGTTATCAGCAGATTCCTCTTCTTCAGCACGAGCGATAGCTTGAAGTCCATCGTTAGTGTTGGAGATTCCACCATAATTCCATGCCCAAGGATTTCTAACTGAACCTGCACGGCTATACGTTGAAGCGTTGTCCCATGCAATACGGGGCTCACTAGACATATCTCTCATTCCCCAGTTGGCCCAAGATGATGAGTTTTCATCTGCAATTGTAGAGTAGAAGAATGCTCCAGCATTACAGCTCTGGATTGCTAAAAAATAATCTTCAAATGTATCACTAATTAAGTTAACAACATCTCCAGGCTGCGCGAATGCAATGGTTCGGTCAGGATTATTCGGATTTTCGACAGCTAAATCCTGACAGCCTACTGCAGAGATAGAAAGAATACCAACAAGGGTATAGAACAGAATCTGTTTCATTTGAATGTTATGTTGATTTTTCATGTAGATCACCTCACTTAAAATTGAAATTCTAATTTTGCCCGAATCGTCCTGAGAGCAGGGTAATTAAAGCTATCTACACGATAAAGGGTTGGATCAGGTTCAGCACCTACTTCGGGGTCAAATCCAGAGTAACCACTCAAGGTGATCAAATTACGACCGATGATACTTGCAGATATGGAATGAAGAACATCTCCTCCGAAGATACGCGAAAGGAGCTGACGGTCAAGTGTATACCCAATGGAAATCTCGCGCAGTTTGATATACGTACCATCTTCTATAAAATGGTTATTGTTCGCAGTAGCATCGTAGAGTACCTCGTAGTAAGTAGTAGATTTTTTATCTTCATCTTGCTTTCCTCCTTGATCTTGATCTGCGTTGCGTCCATCACGATAACTCCACTGTCGAGTGAAGTTATACACTTCACCTCCGATTTGGGCACCCCATAACATGTAGAGTTGGAATCCTTTATAATTAAAGGTTGAGTTAAATCCAAGGTTGAAGTCTGGTAATCCTTTTCCGATCTCCACCTGATCGGTCTTGTTTTCCTCATCATAGTACTTGATAGGGATTCCCCAGCGGTATGAATCGTCTCCAATTTCAACGAGTGTTCCCCACAGATCATCCATTCCGCCTAAAACACCGTCGGGGCCGGGACCACTACTGTAAGTGTTGCCTTGTCCAACAGCCACAACATATCCATCGTCATTCACATCAAACAAGCTTTGGTCCACACCCGAGGGTAGTCTGGATAGATCACGAATAAATTCGATTCCATACATAGCTCCCATAATATTACCATCGCGGAAGAAAAACAAACTATTAGGCCCACCCAAGAAAGGATTAGAGTCAAAAGTAGTAATCTCTTGGTTAGTTCGGTCAAAAATAATTCCCAGATCAAGACTCATATCACGTGAATTAATTACATTAGCATTCACACTAGCCTCAATGGTGTTTGAAGATAAGGTTCCAGCATTACGCCACTGGTTTCCGAATCCAAAATACCCAGCAAGTGGGACGGCAAGTAGGATATCTTCAACCTGTGTATCAGCATATACCAATTCAATAAATATCCGATCCATAACACCTATGTCTAGCCCTAATTCCAATTCTGTTTGTAACTCTGGCTTGAGAAAAGCATTCCCCAGCGTGGACTTAGAAAGTGAGCCATTGCTGAGAGATAACGTCTCATATTGTGCTTCAAATCTTGGTCGGCCACCAGCCGTTCCTTGTGATGCTCGTAGCTTCAACTCTGTGATTGGATTTCCGGCAGGCCAGAACGATTCTTCCGAAATTCTCCATGCGAGACTTCCGCGGTAGTATGGCTGCCATCTCTCTTCCTCTCCAAAGAGTGAGCTTCCATCAAACCTGACCAGAAAATCCACAATGTATTTGTCCATAAAGTCCATTCCAGCCGTGGCATAATATCCTTCAGAGCGAACTGTTTGGCGTGTGTTGCCGAAGTCTCTACTCCCGCTATCACATCCATCTTCTCCGCAGAATTGCTTAACGTTAGAAAGATCACTAATGCCGACAGTCACTAGATTGGATCCAGTTATGCCTTCACTAAACCAATCATAAAGTTCTATCTGAGATTTTACTTGCCCCCTTGTTGCAAAATTGCCGAATTGCTTACGAAGAGAAATAGTCAAGTCGTAATTGATTGCTTCTACATGATAGTTTCGTCGCTCAATTCTACCATCATTGACAGAAGATGGATCTATTGTTTGGAATCCTATATCGTAGAACTCAGATTGATCCCGGTCTAACCGATCATAGCTAAAGTTTCCCTCAAGATCTACCCAGCTCTGTGGACTCCACCTAGCGCGAAAATTACCTAAGAGGCGCGAACGTGTCCTTGAAATATCAGTATTTTGTACCGTATAAATCGGATTTTCTTCTACGGAAAGTGGGTCTGCCTGAATTCTCAGTTGACCGGTATTTGGATCTATTTCCGATAGACTCACAAGTGGGGTCGTAAACATCAGTCCAAAGAAAGGATTTACAAAAGATGAACTACCATCTACGATACCAGTAAGACCATCATTGGATGAAAGAGAATAAAATCCAGATGCAGAAGCGGTTAAGTTTGGCTTAATACGATGATCAAGATTGATACGGAAACTTCTCCTCTGCAAACCTGTTAGTCCAACAATTGATCCTTGTTCTTCAACATTTGTAAAGGATGCAAGAAAGTTGGTTTTTGAGCTATTCTGGCTGATTCCAACATAGTTTGTCCAAGTGTTGCCAGGATCAAAAAATTCTTCAAAAGCGTTGTGGAGTGTTCCTTGATATGGATTATCATAAAATGCAGCTCCATGAGGATTGGTTTCCTGTGCTACCCCAGGACCATAGCCGTTGGGTAGACATGTCTCACAAGAGTTAACAGCACCGTCAGAATCCAAAAAATTACCAGAGCCATCAACTGACCAATCGTGAGATGTGTTAGACACAAAAGATTTAGCTAAGCCACTGATACCAAATTCATTGCGGATAGTAACTCTCGTTTGGTTTAGGGGAGTTGTAGACCCACGTTGCGTGGTGATATTGATGACACCACTCTGAGCCCGAGAACCATACAAAGATGAGGCGGCAGCTCCCTTCACAATTTCAATATTTGCAATGTCGAGAGCATCAATGTCAACTTGGTTAGAACCGAGCACAACTCCATCTACAATGTAGAGGGGTTCGCTACTTTCAGAAATACTTGTTGAGCCACGAAGCCGTACGCCAACGCGGGCACCAGGTGAACCACTGGCGGAGAGAACGGAAACCCCAGCAACCTTCCCCTGAAGAGAGGAAATGGGGTTAGATCCAGGTGCTAAGTTGAGATCTTCAGAATCAACCTGACTAACGGTGAATGCTAGTTTCTTTCTGGGTGTAGCCTCAGAAACGCCAGTTACAACAACTTCGTCAAGTTGTAGCAGATCAACCAAAAGAACAAAATCTTCCGTCATGATGCCACTTTCAATAGTTACCGTTCGGACCTGATCGGTAAAACCAACGTATCGAGCGGTTAACTCAAATTCCTGTCCTTCATTTTCCGAGGGAACTTGGAAAGAATAATTTCCCTCAATGTCGGTGGATGCACCAATGACTAACGACTCAATGAGCACATTAGCTCCGATGAGTGGTTCACCAGTGTCGTCTGTAACTGTTCCTGAAATAACGCTTTGAGCGGTAGATAACTGAGGGAAGAACAATACAGATAGAGTAAGGAAACAGTAGATAAGTTTCATTAAATCTCCAAAATTTGTGAGTGGATAAGCCTAAATTTAAGAATTTTAGATCTTATTGGAAATAAGAGATGTAAATATACGCAATTTCCGAATAACAGTCATACTTATTTGGTTTCTGAAAAAAAGATTCCTCAAGCTGAGATCAATCAGTTCAGTATTTACATTCGTTGGAATCTGCCAATGGAAAGTAAATGATACCTATAATAAGAAAGCAGTACTAGACATGATTAACGAAATCAACTATTAAAATTGGCATAATTTTACCGACTAAATTGCCAGTAAAATACGCAATATCGTAATAAACAGTGGTTGTACTTTCGTATATGAATTAGTGGTCCAAATCCTACAATCAATGAGGGCCAATCAATTGATCAATTGATCTGCCCTAATGAAGTTGTTTTAAGAGGAAATTGCAAGATGTGGATTATTTGTAATCCCAAATCAGGGGTTGTTTCAAAAGTTTCACCTTATCAATCTGATCAATAATATAAAGAAAGTAATGGCGAATAGTAATTATTCAGTGCCATTACTCCCCCAAGATGACTCCAGTCCATCTTCAGAAAATACGTTGGATCATTCTCAAAAATATTTAGCATAAAAACCTCCGAATAGGTGGTGGGGCAATCCGTTTCTCAAAGGTTTTGCCTATACATGTGGAGTAGGTCTGGCGGTGTTACTGTTCAGCATTCTCGGTATACTTATCAATTACTTCTGGCCACAGTTTGATTGGATCAGTATAATTAATTAGGGAAATGTATACGTAATTATGCAAACGCCGATTTTTACCGTTTTAACTCTTTTTCTTATTAGGCTGGCGAGGTTTTGGCTTCGTTGCGAGGACTGTCCTCGTTAAGGCCTGGGTTTTTGCCGTGGCGGTTTTAAGATCTATCTTAACCCAAGTTTGTCAGGGCCTCCCAAAATCTCTCAAATTTTGGATCATTTTCGTGATTCCTCCCCCTGATTTGAGCTAATTCAGCGTCAAATATAACCATTTAGCCCCCGATCTCATAAACGCAAAAACGGTATGTCCGTCCGCGGATTTGCACTCGCTGAATCACGGCGAGTGCGTGGACAGCCACGTACGTTTAACCTGCTGAATCTTGAACCGGATTTCAATGCCCATCAAAAACTTTGGGCAGACTTTGGCACACAGGTCAAGTCCCATCTGAAAGGAACCTCCTCGCTTGAGACGTACGAAGAGGACTTCCGAAAAAAGTGATCAACACCGCCGATCAACTTGAAGCCAGTGGATATGATGTTCATGCGAAACCTAACCAACTCCACCGGATCATCCCCGACCAGATGTCCCATCCAGATTCACGAACCGTTGGCGGTGAGCGGGTTGGTTTGAAGGCGCTTCAACTGATGGGACTTGCTGAACTGTTACTTGAACTGGGGCTCTCACAGCAGCAGATCAATACTGCCCGTCTGTTGGTGATTGGGCGCATGCACAGCCAGGGCAGTGAAAGATATACGCATCAATGGATGTGTGAAGAATCTTCTATTGTAGAACTTCTTGGATGCAATCAACCGAGTCTGAGTTCGTTCTATCGGTGCACCGATCGCTTGCATGCCCGTCATACAATCATTTCCAAACGGCTCCTTTCAAACACAAATAGTTGATTGGGTTTGGACATACGATCGTTTTTTATGATTTAACAAATACCTATTTCCACGGTCAAAAACAAGGGAAGATAAAGAAGCATGGACGTAGCAAGGAAAAGCGATCGGATTGTCCGCTGGTCACGCTGGCGTTAACCATCAATGAAGCGGGCTTCCCATGCAATGTTGACATTTTGCCGGGGAATGTGGGAGAATCAACCACATGGAGAGCGGCGCTTGAGACCCTTGATGTTGACGGCGTGACCGTGATCATGGATGCGGGAATTTCCACCAAGGAGAATCTTGCCTACCTTGATCAGCATGGATACGCATGGATCACCGTAGATCGTGGAAAAAAGTCTCCTGCCCCGAAACGAGCCCAGATAAGGAGTTTGAGACGATTTCGGGGGTAAAACTTAGGGCTTGTGACCTACAATCCGACAAGAATTGACGCGATGATCGGCAACATAAAGAGTCTATTGAAGTCCAATCCAACGGTGACCAGAGCATCAAGGAACGGTTCATCTATATCCATAGTGAAGCCAAAGAGAAGGCTATCATTGATGCCAAATGTAAAAAGTTTGAAGAGGCACTTGAAGACCTACATGTTGGATTATCTCTGCCAAGGCGGATGAAAAACTTTGATTTAATTAAGCAAAAAGTTGGTCGTCTGAAGGGAGACTTTAATAAGGTCTCTCGTCTGTATGACATCAAGGTGTCTTTGAAGGAAGAAACCGATCATGCCGAGTCGGTGATTTATCATCGGACGCAGAGGTACGACGAGCGTCAGGCCTTTATCGGAGGGTATGTGATCCGAACCAGTCTTACGGATTGGGAGCTTCAGACGACCGTCCAACACTACCACCGACTGACGAGATTGAGTCAACCTTTAGAGTCATGAAGTCGGATCTGGGACTACGACCGATCTATCATCAAGACGATGATAGGATTGAAGGACAGATGTTCATTACGATCATGGCGTATCATACAGCACATTTGGTGCGAACGCTTCTCAAACAGAATCACATCCATTATAGCTGGAAGACCATACGAACAAATCTCAATCGTGTCCGCCGAATCACAACGAAACTTCCGAAAACCAAACAGAGGTATCTACTCACCCATATCGACGAAGATATACCAGGGTTTGTAGAGGACATCATGGATTGTATCTGGCTCAATTATGATCCAAGAAGACTCTATGTATAGAGGAACGGACCGAATAGATGGCCGAAGATCTGGATCAAGATTCATGTTTTGTCCTCTATGTACATGTTTGGAATTATCTACTCCAGACGCACAGTCCATCAAGGCGCGTTGGATCAAAGGTCATGGAAATGATTGATCAAAAAATGCCTCGTAACCATGAATTGATTCTCTGACATTTAGAGATGATCTTGACGATCATTGAGGTGACAATTTGCCTCAAAAAAATTCCTGAACAATGGGAACAGGTGGGTTATACAAAAAAATATGACTACAACTGACAAACTTGGGTTAAGTCCACAACACGTAATCAATCGGGATTTCGTTCTAACATATTAAGACACTGCGTTCCAATGGAGCCCGTAGATCCAATGAGACTAATACTGCATTGTTTGTCATTCATAGTGAGGTTGATCTTTGTGAATCTAAAAGGTGAATTTATAACATGAAGATCAGATACTCATGTATGCAACACGAAGTCAGTCGCGGTAGCGGCAAATCTGAGATTCATGACCGTCAGATTTTGGAACTATTTATCCATCTCCTAATACTATTTAGGATTTTAAATTGTTTAATCTAATTAGTGCTTTTCTTGATATGATGTAATTTACTCCATTGATGTTGTGTAGTGTTTGGAGACTCTGATATTAAAGTTTTTTATTCACTTGAATGTACTTTAAAATGCAACACACTTCACTACGATTGACTTCCATCTTTTCGGGTTTTTTGACTTGTATCTGCTTCGTTGTTATGATGATGGTTGAGAGTCATGGCATGGATACTAATAGTACGTATTGGATTCAACAATCTACACCCATTACCCATTCAACAAGTCCCTACCCAATTTTCAAGCCGAAGTTGCTTGAACAATCCAATTCAAAATCTAACTTGACTCTATCTCTGGAGCAGAATGAATCTGATGTACAATGCAAAATTAGCCTACGAGCAGGAAATGTTAATGGTGACAAATTCGATCCTTCAACTCAACTACTAATTGAAGAAGGATCTATCTTCTTCTATATAATTAGCGTTTCTGAAGAACCAGAAAGCGATCTGATTGTCAATTTGTCTGTCCAATACAATCATGGAACTCAACGCCATGTTAGCATTGATTTACCTACCACCTCCTCATTATTGTTTACGACTAAAAATTGGACTAAACCTCAGAAAATTCGATTGTTTGCCTATAATGATGGTATTGTACAAGGGACTGATGATGAAACATCATTTAGATTGACTGCATCTACAACTGGAAACTGTACTAACACCCATAGTGATTTTTTGGTGTTTGATTCTAACCATCCGATCATTGAATTTCGTAATGGAGGATACGACATCCTTCGCGAAGGAGAAGACGATGAGTTTAAGATCAGGCTTCCCTATCAACCACTGGGTAATGTCAACATATCCATAGGATGCCCAGTTTCTGGGAAGCCATGCTCTAATCTTGTTTTTAGTCAAACAAGCATGACATTTACCCCAGTTAACTTTGGTACCCCCCAAACATTTACAGTAACTCTGGTTAATGATGGAATCAAACGCCTACCTGACTACCAATACATGGATATTAAGGCTGATGGGATCGGATATTTTAGTGATCTACTTATAAGATATCGCACATTTGAAGATGTCTGGTTAGAGGTTTCTCCTAAATCTCTGTCGATTGAAGAGGGCGATTCATCGCAGTTTGCGGTTGCTCTATCCCACCAGCCTCTTACGACGGTCAATGTGACGGTTCCAGCGTTTCAGGACGCAGTGAGTTTTTCACATGATCGGACGCAATCCTTAACCTTTGACGATCAGAACTGGGATCTGCCACAAACCGTAATTGTCAAGGCATTAGAAGACGATAATGAAACATCAGAAACCGAAACTCTCCAATTGAGCTCTTCGGGAGGAAATTATGAGTATCTCACGGCCGATGTCACAGTCACTTCCATGGATAATGATGGACCTGAAGCAGAGATCATCATTGCCCCCAATCCTGTGCCGATCAGCGAAGGTTCAGATGTTGAATTGATCCTAAATCTCAAAGTGATGCCCGCGGATGAAGTAACTGTCACCATTCCCAGCCCGAACAACCCACAATTATCGTTCACTCCTTCATTGCTGACCTTTACTACACTCAACTACAATACACCCCAAAGCGTAACGTTAACAGCCGCTAAGGATAGCGATGATGTACCCGCACCATCCGAGACTGTCACCGTTACGGCAAGCGGTGGAGGCTACGTCAATGTGACCAAAGATCTCACCATTAATCTCATGGAGCTGTATGAACCGAGTCTGAAGGTTGAACCCGTGGTTCGAGTCCCCGAAGGCGGGGTCAATGAGGAGGATTTTGTGGTCTTTCTTGCGACGCGCCCATCCGATACGGTGGATGTTGTGATTTCTGGCCATGAAGACTCCGATCTGGTTTTGGACAGAACAACCATTCAGTTTACCCCTACAGAAACGGAGACATCTTCCGACTGGGGCACTCCGAAGATCGTCGTTCTGTCGGCAAATCATGATGACGATGCATTGGATGATGAAATCACTCTCAACCTTTTAGCCAGTGGTGCAGAGTATGAGGGAGTTACAGGCTCCGTCAAAGTGATCATTAACGAGGACGATTCACGACCGCAAGTGAGCTTATCGGCACCTCCCAATCCAGTGGATGAAGGACAGGATGTAATCGTAAAAGCAACGTTATCAGGTGTCTTATTGGGTCCAGTGACGATTCCTTTAGTGGTCACTCAGGGTACAGCCATTGCACCAGATGACTATCAGGTTTTAAGCACGCCTGCACAGATTGTCATGGATGCTGGCGAGGAAGAGGGAGAAATGACCATCCGTATTGCAGAGGATGATCTTCTTGAAGGCAGCGAAACCTTTACGGTAGAGTTGGGCCCCTTGCCTTCTTCGGTGGATTTAGGCTCCCCTTCCCGTGTTGAGATTACCATCACAGATACCGATCGGGCAACCATCCAAGTGCCCACATCGGTTGATGTTCGGGAAGGAAGTTCCAAAACGATAATGGTTTCATTGGGTGCATCCCCATCGGGTGATGTGTCTGTAACGATTCAACGTCAATCTCCATCAGAATTAGAGCTATCTCCTACTGAACTTCCGTTTACATCTACCACTTGGAATACCCCACAGAAAGTGACCATTACCGCACCACTGGATGAAGACTTTATCAACGAGATGGAATCACTGACCTTAAACGCTACTGGGGGTGGTCATTCGTGGGAACCAGCATCGGTGTCGGTTACGATCACAGATCAAGGGCGGCCAACAACACTTCCCAACGTCCAACTCTCCGTAGCTCCCAACCCCGTCACCGAAAACCAGTCCACGAATCTCACCGTGACACTGTCGGCCCCATTGCCCGACCCTGTGACCATAGATCTCAGCTATGAGCACATTACAACGGAACCAAGGGATTTTCGTCCGATAGAAAGGATCTCCATTGCAGCCAATACAACTTCGGCATCGCGTTCTCTGATCATTTTAGATGACGACGTTGCAGAAAACAACGAAACCTTTCGCATCATTCTTCAAAAACCGGACGGCATTGAATTAGGCACTCCCCATTCGACGACCGTTACCATTGAAGATGATGGCGACCTCCCACCACCTGCAGAGATCTCTCTCACAGCAGATCCCAAGACCATCACGGAGGGAGAGTCGGTTCAGATTACGGCGACCCTTTCATTTCCTCTGACTGAGGATGTGACGATTCCCTTGGCGTATCCCAGTGATGGGGCTACAGCAGAACTAATCGTAGATTACACCCCCCTAGAGCAATTGACCATCACCGCTGGGAATCGTACCCAGTCTGAGTGGATCCAAACAACGATGGATAATCTGGTGGAAGCCAATGAGACGTTTATTGTGAGTCTCGGAGCCCTTCCAAGTGATGTACGCAATGGTCGCCCCCTCTTTCAAGAGATCACGATCGTTGATCGTGATGAGGCCACCATTGAAGCCCCAACCTCCGTTGAGATTTTTGAAGGCCAACAGAAAACCATCCAAGTCTCCTTGACTGCGATTCCATCCAGTGATGTGTCTATCGTAATGGGTGGCAATGACCCCCAAAAATTAACCGTTTCGCCATCTGCACTTGAATTCTCACCCGATCAGTGGGATGATCCGATGGAGGTGACGCTGACCGCACTCCAGGATGAAGATCTGATTCGTGCCCAAGTCTCGCTTGAATTAACCGCCAGTGGGAGCGAGTACTCTGGGGTCACGCACACGATAGATGTCCTCATCACCGATGACGATGATGCTGGGCTCGTGGTCCCATCGTCGGTTGTCATTCAAGAAGGAGACAGTGAATCGTTTGGTGTACGTCTTGCGCAACTTCCCACGGGAATCGTTCTGGTCACGATCTCGGGGTACAGTGGGACGGATCTAATCCTGCAATCCTCCAATGTTTTGACCTTTTCTGCATCGGACTGGAACCGAGATCAATCCGTTGAACTGACAGCGCAAAAGGATCCCGATGCAGACGAAGATCATCCAATACAGTTAATCTTGAGTGCATCTGGAGGGGGTTATAGTCTAAGCGAATCCGTAATCGTCACCATTGTAGAAAAAGATCCGAAAGGGATTATTACGGATCCGAATTTGATCACAATCACTGAGGGAGCATCGGAACGATTTCGCGTCTCACTGATGTCACAGCCATCAGGAGAGGTTTCAGTGGGTATTTCTGGACATGAATCCACGAATGTAACCGTTTCGCCTTCATCATTACTCTTTCATAGCACGACTTGGCAGGTCCCCCAGGTGGTGACGCTCCAAGCCTTGAACGATGCTGATCTCACCGATGAGGTGATGACACTGTCACTGACGGCATCAGGTGGCAGCTATGATGGACAACAAGCGGAGGTTCTGGTGACTATTCAAGATGAGGGGTTACCCAAGATCACCATATTCAATAACGAAGCCAACGAACGCGATGGGGTGATCAGCCTACCGCTGGAACTCAGTCATACCTCTGACAAGGTGGTCACCGTTCAATACTCGTCCAGAGAGCAGACTGCCGATGAAGGCAACGATTATACGGCATCCCAGGGAATCGTCATTTTCGATCCGGGTGGAACGCGTGGTGTCGTTCAGTTGGCCATTACCGATGATGATCAGCCCGAAGACGATGAAACTTTTATCGTGACCCTTTCCAACCCATCCAACGCGACAATCGCTCGTCCATCGGCCACCGCCAAGATCCTTGATGATGATGGAGGCGTTCCCACCGTTACGATTCAAGATGCCGCCGCCACCCAAGATGCATACACCATGATATTTCAGGTGTATCTATCGCATCCGAGCCCTGATCCAACGATCGTTCGTTATCGTACCGAAGATGGAACGGCCATTGCAGGCGAAGATTACGTGCAGCAGTCAGGATTGGTCACCTTTCCAGCTGGATTGATGCACACCACCATTGAGGTTCCTCTATTGCGCAAGGAACTTGATGGACAGGAGGAGACCTTTTTCGTTGAGTTGGAATCCACGACATCGGCCAAGATGGACAGGACCACAGCGATGGCAACCATTAAACACCAACCCACAGCATCAAAAAACGCTCTCTTGGCTTATGCAACTCGATTTGTGCGGACCGTATCGGTTCAACTCACCGAGGCGGTACAGCAACGGTTAAAGACTACCCCATCCACCTGTTCGGCAACTCAACATGCCGAATGGGCACAACTCTGGGATCCAGCATTGTCAAGGAGGCTCTCTTTGGGAGAAATCCTTTCTGGCTGTCAAGTATCTGAAACCATGATCACATCATCTGGACACTTTGGGATCTGGGGGCGCGGGGCATTCAGGCGATTCCATGGAAGTGAAGATCGTGATGGTACCGTACGGGGTGATGTCTCTACGGCCATGGTAGGAACGGACTATCGCTGGAATGCCGGATGGCTGGCGGGTGTCATGGTTGCCCACAGTCAGGGCTCTGGAACCTTCAAAGTTCCGAACGACGATACCACGATGGATGCCGGTCTCACGGGCATCTATCCGTATGTATCGTATACAGCTTCCGACTGGGAGGTATGGATGAGTGCAGGTTATGGGTGGGGAGATGCAGAGGCCTCCAGCCATAAGGAAGATCTGACATCAAGGTTTGGAGTCGTTGGACTGAGGGGACATTTGGCATCGGTTCGCACTTCAAGTCTGAGCTACTTTGGCGATGTTGTTTTAACCGATGCAGAGATGAAAAGCCACGGAGTTCGCGGAGAAGTGGTTAGGGTCCGGTTGGGTGTTGAGAGCACCTTTCAGATCAGCAGAGTTTGGACTCCATACGTGGAAGTCAACATGCGTCAGGATGGAGGAGATGCCGAAACGGGGATCGGATTGGAACTTGGAGGTGGATTGCGAATCAACCACCCCAACTGGACATTACGCGGTGAGATTCGCTCACAGGGGCTCGTCATTCATAGTGTAGACGGGTTTACCGAATGGGGACTCTCTGGATCTATTCAGGTGGGCAACTCCTATGATGGATGGATGATACACGTGCGCCCATCGTATGGAAACAATCATGCCATGTCCCTTAACCGGCAATTGACGATTCAGGATGCAACCCCTTCACTGCCTGATATGTATCGTACCGAGATGGAACTGGGATACGGAATGCGTATGCGTCATCGTGTTGCTCGTTCTTTTGTTGGATTGACTCAACTACCTAGTGGGCAGGTCGTACGATTAGGGGGAGAACTTCGTCCAACCGACTGGGCATCCATTACAGTGTCTGGATTAGCACACCGTCAATCATCGACACTTGGGGATGTCGGTTTGAATGTCCACGGTAGTCTACGGTATTGAACGAATCTGCTCGCGGTCATCTATTGCTGTCAATGGATCAACGGTTGCATACGAACAATCCCCGCAATTTTTGACATTCTGGTGATTTAATACTTGAACGATCACTAAGAACACTTAATTTCAAGGATGCTCTTTTATCAGCATTCTCCCTAAAGATACTTATCTTAGATCCATAAGAATAATCCTATACGATTGGATTTACTTTTCAGAATGGTGTAAGATCATAAAGTACGAGCGTAAACCCTTTTCGCAAAACTTCGCTAATCATATAACAATGTTTCTTGACCTCTGATCAGGTCAAACCTCATCAGTGGATAGTTACATAAGATGTCTGGTTTATTGTTCTTTTCTTTGGAATCGAAAGGATGGTAATGAAAAAATTCACTGCCGTATACGATGGATGGTTGCTACTCTGCTATGTACAACGATCTCCCCAGTTATGGCCCAGGATGTAATAGCCATGTTTGAAACGAAGATGGTCACCGTTCAGTTTGAAAGTGATATTCATATTGAACCAGGAACGACAAATATAAATCATGTTGAATTCTTCACTGACATCGCAAGTTTTCAATTTAGTTCAGGTGCTCCCCTAACTCATTTTCAAGTTAAGATTTGCGGAGTAATTTCCTTCAGAGTGTCAGTGTTTTAGCTCTTTCATTGCCGAATCTCTCGCCCAAACAGTCCCTCTTTAACCATGTTCATTTACGCCTGCTAATACCAAGAAACAGCAACTCCAGTCTTTCATAAAATCAGGATTCATGCCCTTCCCCTTCTGACCCGGTTTCCGCTCCGATGAATCAATGAATGCAGGGAACTCAAATTCCTCCCCGATCTTTTAGGATTGTATCAATTTAGTTGAAACAATTCTTAACGGAAAATCACACTATTATAGGTAGATGTATGATGAACTATGAGAATAATATAGTTCAGAGAACAATCAATAATTGTCACAATTTACGATTACACCACTCTTAGCACCTAACCCAACAGGTTGCCATTCATTACCATCTTCGTCAAACATAAAGATAGCACTTGTATAGGCAGCAAAAACACCAAATCCATTTTGGATATTGCTATGAACAACGACTGGATTTCTTTGATTTATATTTGGGAGATCAACTAATTCATCATGGAGTCCAACTGTACGCTCATGAGCAAACAAATCATTACTTAATAAAGAGACTTCTAAGAAGAAATGATTCCCGATTGATTCAGTAGCTCTACTTATTTCGGGGGTAAATGTAATAGAAAACTCGCGAGTCATGCCATCAAATAGCTTATCAGAAAAATAAGCTGTTGAGTAGCTGTCTTGTAGGTCGGGATACGAGGGATCATCCACGGTTTCGGGGAAACTATGAAATAAAGGTGAGTTGCTCTGAAAATAATTTCGCTCGGAATATAATGTGTCAGGGTTTACAATATCAGATCCAGTGGTGTCAAATGAAAAGCATTCAGAGACTAGTCGCTGTAATGTTACTCTGTAATAGTTCCTGCCTGGTTCATCGTCTATGTTGAAGCGTGCAACAAATTGGTCGGGGATGACGAGTGATCCAATCTTTATGGGTTCTCGCCCCACGTCTAATAAATTACTGCTCAACAATGGAACTTGTGAGCTTGCTTCTATGTCAGCAAACCCCGGTGCCTTGATTTGCAAGTGATATGTCTTTCCATGCTGCGGAGTGTTTCCATCTACCGAAATATAAATTTTCTGATTAGCATTGTATTTTAATGTATCACGAAACCCATCATCTGCAAGAATGACCACGGTAGCATTTGAAACGATGGCATCGGTATAGAGACTTGAGTCATTAAAGGGGACGCTCTGAGAAAGCTCTAGTGTCCAAATTTTTCCAGGCGAAAAAGTAGATATAACTACCAGACGAGATTCATAATTATCAGCAACATCCAAATCAATAATGGTCTCGCATCCTGTAACGACTATACAAAGAAGAAACCCAGTAAATAGATGTCTCATCTGAATATCCAACGCCAAGAAATTGCGGGAATTAACTGTAGCAAGCTTAGTTGGGCAAAACATGGGGCAGATTCAGGAGCACAAGTAATTCTATTGGTATGTGGATATATAAACATCGGGTTTCTACGATTATAGGCATTATAGATCCCCAATTGAAAAATGCGTTCTCCCCAAGTATTGTTCTTCTTAAAACTGACACTTAAATCCAAGCGATGATAGTCTGGCGCGCGTACGGCATTTACCGGACCAGCATCAAATATGATGTAGAATGTACTGAAGTAGCGACCCGTTGGAACCCATACAGGATAACCACTTCCATAAACCCATACAGCTGAAAGCTCTGTTTTTTCAGATAACTTATATTGAGCCACGACTGAAATATCATGAAGTCGATCAAATCCATCTGGATAGGATTCGCCCAAATTGAGAAATTCAAAACGTCGTGTACTACGAGACAGGGTATAGCTCAGCCATCCGGTTAATGCTCCTGTTTTTTTCTCAATCAATAATTCGGCTCCGTATGCAGAGCCTGATCCCTGTTCTATGGCATTTGGCCAAGTCAAGAAAGATGCTTCAAATGCATCTGCCCCATATTGGTACTCAAGGAGCCCCTCCATTTCCTTCAGATACCCTTCTAATGAAAATAGATATTGACCATCATTGATGCTCCTTAAAGCACCCAAGGCTATCTGATAACCACTTTGAGGGGTAATACCGTTCATGCTTGGGATCCATAAGTCTGTAGGGAATGCAGCACCTCCGTTGGACAACAAGTGGATATATTGTTTTGAACGTGCGTAGGATGCCTTGACAGCGGTAGACTGAGCAATTTGAATATTGAGGCCCATTCGAGGCTCAATAGACCGGAATTCTGAATCGGTGGATGTATATTGAGATATACGGATTCCAGCATTGACTCGCAAACTGGAATGCAGTTGCATATCATCCTCAAAATAGAGAGACATTTCTCTGGATTTGATGGATCCACTTGGAGAGCTGAGCAAGTTTACAGGAGGGAGTCCAGATTCATCAAGCCGTGTAAGTGAACTTCCAGGATTGAAACGATGTAGTGTACCTTCCAAACCGAAACGAATATAATGGCGAGAATTTGGGAAATATTCAAAATCAAGTTTTGCAGTCCAGTCAGTAATTTTTGAGTCCCAAAATTGATTATATTGAGTTGTAAAGTCATCTTTGACTAAAAATCTACGCGTACTGGAAGAAAAACGATATTTAATGATTCCAAGAAGTAAATTTGCGAAGATTCTATCTCCAATCAACCGATTCCATCTAAGAGACCCTACCCGATTCCACCATCCAAGATCATAACCAAAGTCTTTATCCTGAATCAATCCTGTCGCATCTTGTCTCACATAAGAAAAGGCATCTTTACCACCATAAGCACTCAAATAAATACGGTCATTATCGGATAAAACATAGTTTGCTTTCAAATTCAAATCGTAGAACATTGCTCCGCGGCGTTCATCAGAACCAGACTGAAAGGGGCGCAGGATTTGATCAACGTAGGTTCTTCGTGCAGCAACTAGGAATGAACCTCGATCCTTTACGATCGGACCTTCCACTGTTCCACGAGAAGATAAAAGCCCAATAGAAGCCTCACCATTAAAGCGTTTAAGATTTCCCTCTTTCATGGTATAGTTCACCACCGATGACAGTCGTCCACCATATCGTGCGGGAAAGCCCCCTTTGATCAACTCTACTTTCTTCATGGCTGAAGAATTGAAAACACTAAAAAATCCAAATAAATGATTAGGATTATAGAGAGGTAGTCCATCAAGTAATACAAGATTTTGATCAGGCCTCCCGCCTCTTACATAAAGTCCGCTACTGCCCTCAACACCAGACTGAACGCCAGGAAGTAATTGTAGTGTCTTCTGAATATCAATTTCCCCAAGAATAACGGGAAGTGCCTCTATGTCTTCAATTGGGATCTCATGGCGACTCATCTGCACAGATTCAAGATCATTTTCTCGTTTCGCGGTCACCTCAATATCCTCTAAACCAACTACTCGAGAGTCAAGGTTTATTATTACGGTGGTGTCCGAGTAAAGTCCAAGCTGTAGCTCAAACGTGTCATACCCGATATGTGAAACCATAACGGAGTATGCCCCAGGCAAGGTGGTTAAGCTGTAAAATCCATACTGATTTGATACGGTGCCAATTTCTAATTCCGAAATGTAAATACTCGCACCAAGAATTCTCTCTCCACTATCAATATCTTCAACATAGCCACTGACTGTTACTGACTGTGCGCTTGTGAAGTTGCTAAGCGAGGTCAATACAAGGGTAATCAATGTCGCACACAATACAGACTTAGTCGTGACCATCACCATCAGCTGAAGGCTACAAATTCAATCATTCATTCTCGGTAGAACACTCAGAAATAATAATGCAAGCCAGCTCCGGGTACTAATCTCCAGAATGTTTCTAAGCGAGTTTCACTGCGAGTATTAGTAGCTGTTCTATACAGTATATATCGACGTCGACTCTTTTTTCTGGAGTAGCCAAGATCTAAATCAAGAAACAGTCCTTGATCTAGCTGTTTTCCAAATAACCTTATCTCCACAGATCCTCCTGCAGTATAACGCCAATCGGTTTCATCCCAATAAAATTGTCGATCTCCCCTTGAAAGTTCAACATTATCGATTATTTCACCTGGTATGTAAGTGGCTAACCGCCCGGGATCTATTTGTGCAAAGGCTTTAAATCTGAAACGCTTCCATCTTACAACTGGCTGATTGTATCGAAGGGCAATACCATACGCGTTGTGATAACCGTAATAGGTTGCATCATATCCTATCAGGACCTGTGCGTTCCAATAACGAACACTCACAGCGGGTCCTCCAAATTGTATGCTATATGCTACGCCAATTCCAAAATCAGACTGGGCTGAAGCACTGTAAGAAGAAATGACACTGAGGAGAATTAAAGTGATTGATAGTCCACTACAGTTGATTCTGTTGAGATGACGGGGCATTGAATAAGGTTTTTTTTGAGGATTAAGTGATCAGTCACATGATTTTAAAATATGCGTATATAGAATCTTTTGAATATAAATTTAGGATTAATGTCAAAAGAATGGTTCTATCACGAATCTTGTGGGTAGAGGTTCAGACTATTACAGAATAAGAGAATAACCACTCTGAAATTTTCAAATTTATTATATCCTCTGCCATTAGTTTTGATCTCTTTGATGTTCCGTCATTTTCTCCGCTTTTTCCATTGGACTGTGGATAAATAACGCATTGTATACTTTATACATAAACATCTACTGGATGTAGCCTTATATCTATTTCCACCACATTAAAATAGACCAGTGAGATCCTAATTTAGTAAGTGAAGCAACAAGGATTCTATAAATGTATCTTATATGGAAAAATAAATGTGGTGGAACCAAAATCAATCGTTTCCACACAAAACATGGTAGAACCAAAAGAATTAATGATGACCAAGGATGATCTATATCATGCTAATTATTCTTTGACAAAGATGCATTACATTTAGCCCTGCTGATTGTTCCTTTATCTGTGCGCTGACCACTGAAGGTGACAGATACATTCCCATAAATATTTGAATTTGATGAATTATCACCTCTAAAGCTATAATGAGTCTGTTCAATTCGTTTTGTATCCTCGCCTCTGGCAAAAACTCTTCCACTTGAAAGGGGTTCTGTTCGAGAGTAATTTAACCACGGACGATCAACAAAACTCACTTCATATGCCTTATAGAATGCATAGTTTCCGTCAGCAAGGAGCCAGTCTATCGTGGATCCGTACCACCCCCCGAGAAATCCTTTTCTCTGACTCTTTAGCACGGATTCTAAGGCAAAATGAGAAGAATTATCTGTTGTCCATATCTTTCCTACGATTCTTCTTCGGTTAAAAAATGAACCACTACATTCGTTATAGCCTCTCAATGCTTCACCTGTTTTGTATGCAACATCAGGATCAGGAAATCGCTGGATCTCAAAAATATTTACTTCAGGGTGATGACCTGTTTTATGATACACTGTCTGAAAATTGTTGTCTCTGAGAGAAATAGAATCTAAATAATCAGAGTTTGATTCATTGACAGAGTAAATGAAAGACCGTGTTACTCTGTGAACCACATCACCAATCTGATATTCTCCCTCAGAATTTAGAGCAGTCGCAAAATACTTGTCCGTGACAATTTGTAATTCTTCAATCTCCTTGCCCAATTGTTCAGCAAGTCTTTCGGTATCTGACCTAAGTGATACAAAATTCATTCCTGTCTCAATAGAATCCAGATAAGAATCGTCTTTATTAACGATGGATTCCAAGAACTGTTGGAATCTACTCTGATCTTCAAAGACAATCCTGCCATCAGAAATTGAAGGAAGATTATTTGAAACAAGAGACTTTGTTTCATCGGATGTGGAAGAAACTGGGTCAGTTACAATGTCATTGAATTCGCATCCAGCGAAAAGAATAATGAATCCAAATGCAATAATGATGAACTTGCAATAAGTATATTTTACTGATTTGAGTGAATTTAGGGGGGGGGGAGTGAGCATGATATAATGAGGATTTATGATAGTTGAATCCCGTAATACGTCACATGTCTTGAGAATGTTACTTGTGGAAAAATTTACTTTGTTGTTTAATTACACAGGAGAAACGTATATGTTCCCTGTATCTGAAGAAGTTCTTGATTTCAGGGTAAAGACATTTTCTCAAATGATAGACTCTTGAACAATGGTCTTTCATTTGCACACCAATTGCTGGATATCCAGACGATTTAAAGCCTGAACGATGTGTGTAGTAGAAATTTCTTTCATCTCTGTCATCAGAATCTATGTTCAAGAATCATTAAGCCGAAATCGTAGGTCATCTACTACATATAACATGGCCTCAGTACAGGAGCATAGAGTTTCTTTTGGTTGACCTACATTCACATTTAGTAGTGCCTAAAGGTTCATATAGGTTGAGTGATCATTTGACAATTCATACGAACAGGCAATAGCGTAAATCTCAACTTGGCTTATCCTAATAGATAAGCAGATCTATCTTCTCCAAGAATCACAAATGAAAGTCTGTTTAACAGAATTGTATTTGCTTAAACTGTAACATACTTGTCAAATAAATGATAATGATTGAGTGTATCAATGAAATCATAAACACTCAATCTAATGAATTTCTTACACCCTAAGATTAATCGTTTCTGGTTCACGCTCTCCATTATTACATGTTTATGTCTGTATCCCACTATTTCTGATGCAAGTGGTATTGGCGGAGTTAGTGTAGCAACCTCAACGGTATCCAAAATTGTAGGTTTGTTGACGGGAGATTTAGCTACGGCTGCGTTTCTTCTGATCATTGTACTCGGCGGACTGGCGTGGTGGATTACAAGGTCAGGGCGTGCAGGGGAAATACTAGGGCGCACCGTAATGGGTGCTGTGATCATTTTTGGTGCAGCTCAGATCAGTGAATTCTTTTCGTTTCAGGGGGCACTGATTTAATGATTCGTCATTGTGAAGATCTAGAAACGGCACCTGTCCACATGTCGCTCCAACGAAGGCCAACGATGGGAGGATTACCTCAGGATGCATTCATGTTACTGATGCTCATTTTAGTCGCACTCGGGATTGCTTCACGGTTAGATCCAAAAGTTCTTGTAGGTTGTGGGATCGCATATATGATTTTGCTTCCATTGCTACGAAAAGTATTTGAAAAAGAGCCGTATTTCATGGTGATCGTCCCCAAAGCATTCAGATACAAGTCACACTATTTGCGACAGGAAAAAGAGGTTGCCATGCTATGGCGAGATCGTATTAAGTAGTTAAACCAATGGATCCAGTAACCTTCGGCCTTGGGACAGCAACGGGTGCAGGTGCCTTGTGGCTGATTCAACGCCTCCAACAGCTTAAGAACCCGGCCGAAGGATTGGGAGACCTGTTGGGCTGGGCATTTATGATAGATGAGGGAATTATTTTGATGAAGGATGGATCGTTTCTCAGTGGGATAGAACTAAACCCACCAGATTTAGAAGCATCATCCAGCGCTGATGTCAACAGCGTCACAGATACAGTTCACGATATGCTGATGCTTCTTGGAGAGGGATATGGGATTGAAGTCAATGTTCATCGTAACTATTTGAATCATTATCCAATTGACGAAAAACATCATTTTCCGACTGACTCTTTGCGTGCAATGGAAGAAGAGCGTCAAAAACAATTTCGTGAAACCAAGCATCACTACTTGATGCGTCGTACAGTACTGTTTACCTATACCCCATCAAAGGAGTTGTGGTCAAAGTGGGAGCGCCCCATCATCAAAGGCACACAAAATGAATTTGATTATCAGCAGATCCTCTCAGACTACAAACGAACCCTAACAGAAGTACACGGGTTATTAAAAAGCAGGTTTGAAGCATCACTATTGAGTAATAGCAACCTATTGACGGAGTGCCATTCTACGCTGACAGGGACGTTAGATCAAGTCCAGAATACGTCCAAGAGTTATCTGAGCTATTCGTTGGCATCAGATGACTTTCAGACAGGTTTTTATCCAAAGGTGAGCGGCCAACATATCTTTGTGATTACCATCTCTTCGCTCGGCGTTGAAACCCGAGTCGCTGGATGTGATTTTTTGAATCGCTTGGAAGGGGAATGGCGATGGCATATGCGATATGTGGGAATGAGCCGCCATGGCGCAGAGCGGCGGATTAAACGGTTGCAAACAAGCTGGTTTCATCAGCGACGTGGGTTGCGGAAATTAATTGCACCAAAAGAAGAAGGTTTTGAAGATCAGGATGCTGTGAACATGCAACAAGAATCGGCCACAGCACATGCGGAGTCTAGTAGTGGTCGCGTGAGATTTGGATACTTCACCAATGCCTTGATTCTCCGAGATTCTATCATGAAGCGTGGATTAGCACAGAGCCAGATATTGATGCAAGGACTCCGTGATCAAGGGTTTACGTGTAGCTTAGAAACGATCAATGCAACGGATGCTTTTATTGGCACACTCCCTGGTCATGGACATGCAAATTTACGCCGTCCACTTTTATCAAGCCGTAACATTGCACACTTGTTTCCAGTGTCTGCACCATGGAGAGGGGCTCATTCTTGCCCGAGCCCACTATTTGAAGAAAATAGTCCAGCTTTAGCGTGTGCGAAAACCTCAGGGGGTATCCCGTTTATGGTCAATCTACATCAGGGAGATGTGGGGCATACCTTAGTGATTGGAGCTACAGGCTCAGGAAAGAGTGTGTTAGTTGGGTGGTTAGCCCTCAATTTCTTGCGCTATGCAAATAGTCGAGTTCACATCTTTGATATCGGGAAATCTCATCAAGTGTCTGGCTTGGCATCAGGAGGATCCCAATATTCGTTTGGTGAGACATCCACAAATGCACTCCAACCGCTTCGTCATATTGATCAGAAAAATGAGCGATTATGGGCATTAAGCTGGCTGGAGATTATCTATGACCTTTCCCGTGAGTTAGTAGATGCGGAAGGACGATTAATTCTCTCGGAAACACTTGACCTACTGAGCCAATCACCACCAGAGTTTCGGACGCTCACTGCTTATCATTTACTGCTACCTCAAACATTAAAAAGTGTGGTAGCTCAATACACCGAAGATGGCCCCTATGGTCAGTTGTTTGATGGAGATACAGTAGCAGATGTATCAAAACGGTTCCAAGTGTATGAACTAGGAAACGTTCTTGATCAGGGTGACAGTGTAATGGTGCCTCTGCTTCTGTCATTGTTCCGAAATATTGAACGAACGCTTGACGGCACTCCGACTCTGATAGTAATTGAAGAGGCATGGGCTGCACTGTTGAGGTCACAATTTTCAGAGCGAATCAAGGCATGGCTTCTGACCCTGAGAAAACGTAATGCGGCTGTCATTTTAGTTGCTCATTCACCAGCGCAGATCATGGCACTCCCCAATGCTGCACTGATCACTGAGTCATGCCCTACCAAAATCATTCTTCCCAATTCTGACGCTCGGACCGAAGAAGGACTGGCGATGTATCGGGCCTTGGATCTAAACCCACGGGCAATAGAACTCATTGCCTCTGCGACTCCAAAGCGAGAGTATTTTTACAAGAGACCTCAAGGCGGGCGCTTATTTGAATTGAATTTAGGGCCCATTGCACGCACATTGTTGATACCCCCTTCAGGGAAGGATGCATCGGAAGGTCATGCGTGCATTGGAGAAGCGATCCTTCAGAACGAATAACAATTCTTAGACCTTGAGATAACGCATGAAACGATCTTTTATTCTGATATTATTGCTGGCTTCTGCGTCGATTAGTCGCGCACAGATACCAGTTTTAGATATTGCTAATTTAGCTGAGACGGTCGCTTCTTTAGCTGAGCTTCGTCATCAGGTTCGTATTCTACTCAAAGAAGTGTCGTTGTCCACAGAGATCAAAGAAAATACTGAATCCCACCTTCATAGGTACGAGCGTGCGCTGACGAAACGAGGGGCTATACCGATGAAGTCGCTTGGTCATTATATCGATCAAATCACACGGGCACATCAATCTAGCGAAGGCTTTCTGTGGAATAACCCACAAAATATTCGGGAGAGATTTCCAATGTATGTTACTCCGCCTGATCCAGTGGCTTCACACCAAATTTCGTTAGAGCAAAAAATGTCGACCCTTGAGAGCGTTTTCTCGACACTTCAAATTCATGATCAGTCGGTCATCCATGGTCATTCAGAGATAGAACGGATGAAAGGAGAAATCAACCAAGCAAAAGAGCCACAACAGATGCGAGATGTTCAGGCAAATATACAGGTTATGCATGCCAGAGAATTACTACTCACCAGACAAGCTATTTCAACGCTTGCGAATTTACAGGCCATGCAGGCTGCCGATGAGGTGAGTCAGAAGGCCCAGAATCAGATGCGCTATATGGAATTCGTAGGACATAGTCAGTGGGTAGGACATTCTTCGCAGTATGATGTTAGGCAATTCTTGAAATGACCAGCGTCGTCCTAGTGAGGAGTCTTGAGATGTCTTCAATCAATAGATCATACTGAGTCCATGCAACAAGCATTACAGAATTGTGCACCAACGATGTTTTTTGACTGTGCACAGGAAGTCTTTAGACTCACCACTGAGGCATGGCTAACTCGCGCGTTGGATGCTGCACAAACACTCTTTTTGAGTTTAGCTGTTTTAGAGATTGTTGTAACAGGGTATATGATCTGGGCTGGTCGTAGAAAGCAGGGGGATGATCTCATCAGCCAATTTGCATTCAAAATTGGGCTTTTGGCATTTGTACTTGGACTGCTGTCCACCTACCACAAATGGTTACCACTCATTGCACAGGGCTTTGGAGAAACGGCAGTCTATATTGGGGGGAGCAGTGTCACTCATTTATCTCCAACCCATCTGCTGAATATTGGATTAAGCATGCTATTGAGTGTCATGCAGTCTGTTGGGCTGACATCTGGGTTCATTACTTCGTTGGCTCTAATTCCTGCACTGATCATGCTGTTATGCTTTGTTGCACTTGCAGCACACCTGTTAGTTACGATGATAGAGAGTTATGTGGTTGTCACCGGCGGGTTGTTTTTTGTTGGGTTTATGGCATTTCGGGGGACAGCTCCCCTTGGTGAGGGATACCTGAAGTATGTGGTTTACATTGGAATCAAGCTATTTTTCATCATTTTGATCGCGGGGGTGGCGGCATCTATAGGAGATGACATGGTTGAATTATTACAATCGTACAATCATTTGTGGCTTGCATCATTTGAGCAGCTTTTCTCCAATAGCTCAGATGGATCGGTCACATCAAGAATGGGATTTTTGTGGTCAATGACAGCGGTTTCAATTCTATTGGCAGGCTTAGGTCTTCATATGCCCGGTAGGATTGCTTCGCAGCTGAGCCAAGGAATAAGTATTAATTTCAAACGGGCATTGCAAAATTTATAGAGATGGGTAAAGCGGGGCATCCATACCTTGATGGTCGGTATGCATTTGAGCGTCTGTTTGGAGATCTTGCCAGAGGTAAACGCTCATGGCAATCTGTTGCAGTATTGGCTTTATTGGTGAATCTGGTTCTGTCTGTCGGATATGTTCATCTTGCATCTCAACATAAAATCGTTCCATATGTGGTAGAGCTTGATGCATTAGGTGAAATGCGCGCGGCAGGGTTACTTGCTATCCAAGACATACCAGAATCTGCGATTACTGCCGCGCTTCGCAAATTTGTTCATAATTTACGAACTGTACCTACCGATACTCGGCTTCTGAATGTGCGTTTGCAGGATGCTCGGTCTTATGTTCATGGGCGGGCCGCAAAGGCGTTAGTGACAGATCTAGGGCGTGATCGAGAATCCTTGGAGCGGATGCTTGCACGGGGGGATACGCGCTATGTCGTTGAGATTAGTAGTGTGCTGAAAATTCCTGGTGAAGGAATCTTATATCGGGTTTCGTGGAGGGAGTCATCGCGAGTAGGTCAAGACGACCGTATTTCTGCCTTTGAGGGGCATTTTCAAATTCATATTGAGGCACCTGAAGATGAAGAGACGTTACGAGCGAACCCATTGGGCATCTATATTATGGATTACACTCTGACGCAAGTAGGTGAGATTTAATCATGGATTGTGTTTGGAAGAGTATTTCGGTGATGAAAAAAGGAATGATATACGTTTGTACCCAAATGCTTATGAAGATTTAAGGAGTAATCAAATGCTTGTTATTAACGGTATTTTGATCTCCCCTTTAATTGTGAGGGTTCTACCAGTTATTGAAGTTTCCATGTGGTGACTGTTCCTTTCTTTTGAAGAATGTATGCAACCACATCTTATACTGAAGCCATTAAATCAAAATTTTTTGATACAAAGTAGGTTTTGAATGAATTACAAGGTGTTCAGATGTTACATCAACCATAGAAAGATTTAGGCGGTGACAAAGTTAAGGCGAAAGATCTATCATCATCCATGATCTCATCGTACACTCATAAAGT
>JAPOTS010000116.1 GCA_026709065.1 Bacteroidota bacterium | reverse complement strand
TGCCCTATCAGTCACGTATGGAACCAAAAGTTTCAACAAGATTTGAAACAACCCCAAGACAATATAGCGGAGGCTATATTGAGGGGTATATTTGATGTATTAATACCTCGCCTGCGCATACGAATGGAAACAATAAAAATTGGGCGAAACACTGGTGCAGGAGAATTTCCTACACATGCCAAAGCCTTTAAGAGTTTCGGAATGGTTGAGAATTTTGTCTTCGTTCTTGACGGAGACCAACAGAAGGACATAATGACGAGTAAGATTAGGGAAGCTGCCAACTATAATGTTCCAGTTCTATTTTTGCCTGGTAGTGAAGGCCCTGAAACATGGATTTGGAGTAAACTTCGGACACATACAGATACAATTTCTGAAGAATCGCATCTCAATACAGATGATCTGGCCACTCAAATCGCAAATATAGATCAAATCTTTAGTGAGGCTTCCGATTCACCTGCGAATATCGCTAAGACGAAGCTACGAACACTTTGTGATGCGATCAAAATCAATCTTCCTACGATATGCCAACGAGTGGCATATGATGAGATTCAACATAGCGATAGCGATATTCAGATTTTAGTCAGTGACCTTGAAAACACTCTTTTGCAGTGGAGAGAAGATTCTTATTAGGCTGTAAAATATTCTTGAAGCATACACCAATCAATGCAGTTAGAATGAATTAACTACGTTTGATTTTCAGGTGAATACTATGAATTGCAGATGGTAGAGATATTCAATGAGACACTTGAAAATATTTTGGTGGCTATTTAAAACGCAATCTGATTCTAATCGGATATCGCCAAAAATAATGAGATAGAAGGGGAGACTCCCTACCATTATTTTGAGAATTATATAGGTGACTGTAACTGTTTCTCCCTCAACATACAGGGGCAGGCGATTGTTTGAAATTATGTGCACAAGGATTGTGTATCTTTGGAGTACATACGATTATTTGATGATATGACACAGATTCAGGCAGAGGCGCATTCCCCTGATCAGCCAGAAACATTTGGCCGGGCGCTTAGACCCGCTCGTTTGTTGTTGCTTGCACGGTTCGTATGCGGAACAAGTAGGCAGGCTTTAAATTACGCATCAAAGACTCGTAACCATATCTTTAGGGTAGGTACATGCTAAGCCCCCATCTTTTTTAGACTCTCCCTCAATAAAATGGGGCGCACTTCTACGATGACGGGGACCGCGGGCCTGCGGAGTTCTTTCATGGGCGCGTAGACATCCGAGCGTGCTTTCGCCGCCTACTAGCTACTGCACATGCAAAAAAAGCGGGGACGACATTTCTGATACAGGGGCGCCGGGTGCAGGCAAGTCTGCACTTCTGCACAGATGTGCACTGAGTCCGAAGGCTGGGTACTGGCAAACATGGGAGGCCGGAACTATGGAGCCCAGCTGCGATGGCGCAGACGCTGGAGAAGTCCTATACTGTGACCCGCACGATATCGGGCGGGGTGGAGATCAAAGTCTTTTCTGGCGGTGTGGACAAAGAGGTCGCAGGTTCCGCGACACCGGGAGAATTTCTGCGCCGACAGGCACCCCCGTCGGGGGTGATCCTAGTGTTTGATGAGGCACAGACTCTCCGTAAAATTTCAGCGCAGGTTGAGATGGAGGAGACCTCCACACTAAATGCGATTCACGACGGATTACTCGGCGCGCCCGTAGTTCTTCTCACCGCAGGGTTAGGGATCACCAAGATTGTCAATAAAAAAATGGACGTGTCCCGATTCAAGGGCGGTTGCGTCCATCAAATAGAGGCATTGGGACTGCAGGAGGAGCATGCGGTGATCCGCGACTGGCTAACGATTGAGCAGTTACGCAATGCAGGGGAGTTATATCAACAAGACATCAATCCTCAATCAAGGCCTACTTACACTCCAGCCTCAAATCTAGGTCTTATCATGCGTCAAATTGTCAATCCAAGTAGATATAACTGACACCTTGACATCTACCCGTTGTAATTTTTAACCAAAACCTTACTGGCATACTCTTTGCAAGTTCACTTATTCCCCTAAGATAAGACATAATCTTATTGTTGGGGGATTGTTAGCACTTATCATTGGAGAGTGCTACTAATTTTAACTTTTACAATTTCACTTAACTCTTTAAATCTATGAATATTCAACCCCTTAGTGATCGCGTGGTCGTTCAGGCGCAGGATGCAGATGAGCAGACTGCCAGCGGCCTTTACATTCCTGACACAGCGAAGGAGAAGCCCCAAAGAGGCGTGGTTTTAGCCGTTGGACCTGGCCGTGTAGAGAACGGGACCAAAGTTGACTTGACGGTCAAACCTGGCGATACGGTGCTCTATGGCAAGTACTCTGGAACAGAGATCACACTTGACAATGAGGATTACATGATCATGCGTGAAAGTGATATCCTCGGAATCATTCAATAAACAGACATTTAACTAACTTTTATATACTAGACTTATGGCAAAACAAATCATTTTTGATGCAGACGCGCGAGGCGCGCTCAAGCGCGGAGTTGACCAACTCGCGAGCGCAGTCAAGGTCACACTTGGACCCAAGGGTCGCAATGTGATCATTGAGAAGAAGTTTGGTTCACCAACGGTAACCAAAGACGGCGTGACGGTGGCCAAGGAGGTGGAGCTTGAGGACAAGATTGAGAACGTTGGAGCACAGATGGTCAAAGAGGTTGCCTCTAAGACCAATGATGTTGCAGGCGATGGGACGACGACAGCGACGGTGTTAGCGCAGGCGGTCATGACAGCAGGACTCAAGAATGTGACAGCCGGTGCTAACCCAATGGATCTCAAGCGTGGGATTGACAAAGCGGTTGAGCAGGTGGTTGCGCATCTACGTACACAGAGTCGAGACATTGAAGGGCGCAGTGAGATTGCTCAGGTGGGTGCAATCAGTGCCAATAACGATGAAGCGATTGGAGCCTTTATTGCCGATGCGTTTGACAAAGTTGGCAAAGACGGTGTGATTACCGTTGAAGAAGCGCGCGGCACCGAAACGACACTGGATGTGGTTGAGGGGATGCAGTTTGACCGTGGCTACTTATCACCTTACTTTGTGACCAATCCTGATGACATGGAGACGGTACTTGAAGATGCGCATCTACTGATCTTTGACAAGAAGATCTCTGCCATGAAAGATCTGCTCCCGATTTTGGAGAAGATTGCTCAAACGAGTTCTCCGCTATTGGTGATTGCCGAAGATGTAGAGGGAGAGGCGCTTGCCACAATGGTTGTCAACAAACTGCGGGGCACATTACGTGTTGCAGCCGTGAAAGCGCCGGGGTTTGGAGATCGGAGAAAAGCGATGTTGGAAGATATTGCGATCTTAACAGGTGGAACGGTGATCAGTGAAGAGAAAGGGTATCGTTTGGAGAATGCGACGTTAGACTATCTTGGGAAAGCGAAGCGGATCGTGATAGACAAAGATACCACGGTGATTGTGGACGGATCGGGGAGTGGGGATCAAATCAAAGCGCGGATCAATCAGATCAAACAGCAGATTGAGACGACGACCAGCGACTATGACCGTGAGAAATTGCAGGAGCGTTTGGCGAAGTTAAGTGGGGGAGTTGCAGTCTTGAAGATTGGTGCGGCGACCGAGCCAGAGATGAAAGAGAAGAAGGCGCGATTTGAGGATGCACTCAACGCAACGCGTGCTGCGATGGAGGAAGGGATTGTACCTGGCGGAGGGATCGCCTTAATCAGATCCATCAGTTCGTTGGACAATGCCGACACCGACAATGATGATCAAAACATTGGGGTGAACATTGTTCGCAGAGCGTTAGAAGAGCCTCTCCGTCAGATTGCAGCCAATGCTGGGGTTGAAGGATCCATTGTGGCTCAGAAAGTCAAGGAGGGAACGGGAGACTTTGGTTATAACGCACGGACAGAAGAGTACGAGAATCTGGTGAGTGCGGGCGTGATTGATCCTACCAAGGTGGTTCGCGCGGCCTTAGAGAATGCCTCATCAGTCAGCGGACTGCTACTGACCACCGAATCAGTGGTGGCCGATCAGCCAGAGAAAGCTGCGCCAGCGGCACCACCTGCTGATCCAACTGGTGGCATGGGAGGTATGGGCGGAGGAATGGGCTTCTAAGCCGTTACTCTTACAGATATTTTCAAGGGGGGAAGTCATTAGGCTTCTCCCCTTTTTTATTGATTCATGTCAGATGAGGGTAGCTGCAAATAGGAATTCAATGAAATGATTGATCTGACTCTGGATAAAATTACCATAGAGAGATGTAGAATTCCGTGATTTAAGTGCTGATGGAACGGCTAAATTTAGATTGAGGTAGATCGGAAAAAAGTTTTCTTCTAAATAACAAATAATCAATTAAAATTCGGCCTCGATAGGAAGTAGATGCCTCAGTAGCGCCTGGTGGCTGGTAATGATGACGTAGCTTATGAGCATCAAGATACCCTTGAATGACAGATCTCGCATGGTGCCATTTTCCAGAAAGAAACCATGCCAAGGCAGCACAATGATCTATGATCATTCGTTGGAAGAAAACACGGTGAAAATGCCCACGAGGTAAATTTTTATATAACATTAAGAGGCTATTACGAATATTGTAATACAACTTGCGACTACTATTTCTTGAAAGCGTTGCACCTCCAATGTGATAGACTTTACTGTTGGGTTCCACACCAATATCATAACCCGCCCGCCGCAATCTCCAGCATAGATCAATCTCTTCCATATGCAGTCCAAAATGTTCATCAAGTAACCCCACATCTTTGAGCGCACTACATCGCAAGAGCATGGAAGCTCCACTAGCCCAATCTATATACATAGGCTGATCATACTGCCCACAATCTTTTTCAGTATGTTCAAAGATTCGCCCTCGCGCGAAAGGATAACCTAATTGATCAAGAAATCCACCACATGCACCGGCATATTCAAAATGATCCCTTTGATGAAATTGTAAAATCTTTGGTTGAAGAGCACCGACTTTCGGAAATTTCTCTGCATACTTTACCAAAGTCGTAAGCCAGTCTTCCGATACAGCTACATCATTATTGAGTAGAACCACATAATCGGCTTCAATTGCACGGATCACTTCATTATTTGCACGGCTAAAAAGCCAATTCTGGGGGTGTTGAATGACCTTAATTTTCGGGAAATTTTCTGTTACCCACTCAACAGATTGGTCGGAAGATTGATTATCTACAAAAATAATTTGCAGATTCTCCCAGTTGGTTTGAACTACAGTAGGGAGGCATTTCTGGACAATCGGAAGCCCATTATATGAAACGATAATCACTGCCACGCGGGGAGTTGGCATCACTATATGCGGGTACTAAAAACCTGATATTGCTCTTGACTCCTCTGCCATACGTTGTGTCACCTGATTTAAGACTGCCGTGTAGGTATCGGGGTGTCGCACGTAGTAATCAATTTGTTGGTCATACTCAGTTTGAGAAAGACCATGATAGGAAAGGATAGAATCTAAAGTTATATCAATATTTCCATATCCAAGTTCAGCACGCGCATTGATCAGATTTATATCCACGAATACCTCAATCACTAAACTATCGGTCAGCGTATTTCCTAATTCTTCAGGAGAAGGAGCGCATCCAATAATAACTATGAGCACAGAGGTGAATAAAAAACTAACTAGTTTCACGTTCTTGCTCTTTAAGCGTGCGAAATGTGTGAGCAATCACTTCCATTTGACGCAGGAATTCGCGTTTTGAAAAATTTGGGGCAAACACCATTCCGTCAATGAGATAAAGTCTGTTGGTAGGCTCATCATAAAACGCGTAGGTGACAAATGGGCCACCCATTCCAAATGGAAATTTACGTCCATCTTCTTGTCCAACCATATGCCATAGACCGCGTAATTCAATGGCATATCGGCCCTGAAAATTAATTTCTTCAGCGGTCATAGGGCGACGACGATCAACCTCAATCCATCCTCCTGCGGTCCCTCCAATGTAGCGCTGTGTAAGCTCATCACGTGCACGAATAATCCACTGTGAATTCAATTTAGAAGGGTTAGCATCGTCTTCATAATACACAAACAAACTTCTCCATGTATCTGTTAGTGTTCGGCGAAGCCAAACAAATTGGGTAGTATCAATTGCAATAAAATAATCATGTTGCCCGTGGACAGCAAATCCATGACGCGTCATGAGAGTTTTCTCTAAATCATGTTGTCGACCAATGTCAAACATATCACGATGAAGGCGTTGTCTCGAGATTTCGTTGTAATGATATCGAATTTGAAATGAATGCTCCTCAATTGATTCAACCAGATCATCTCGGGAAGCCCCTGCTAAATAATATACTAATTGACTTCGCCTCCACTGATTAGGACGAGCAACAAGGGCAGGTGTGCCAGTTTCAATCATTTGCCGCACTGAATCATCGCTGAAAATAGCATTTAGATATTGCGATTCTGGTGCGATCGGATGGGATGTAGAGTCTTCAATAAGCCCCACAAACAATACATTTTTTCGATCTTTGGCCATGTCAAAGGTGGCATTAGATGTCAATCCAAGGGTGACCAGATCAAATTCAGGTTCTACTGCTGGAAGGGTCTCTATTGCATTGCCGATATGTAAATTCAAGGCTTCACCTACTGCACCATTCCAAAGGGTTGAATCAATGATAACAGTGATTTGGCCTTCTAAGCCAGTTGCATCAGGGCGAAAATCGCCCCCAAATAAGCCTCCATCACTACATCCTATGCATCCAATAGATGCCAACATTAGAATGATGAGTCGTAGCATGCTATTATGATTGTTTGAGCGAGCGCACAAACTCTACAAGCGCCTCTTGACGATCAGGCAAAGGGATTTCCTGAGAAGCCCACAAACGTTCAATCTCTTTGATGACCGCAGAGCCGACAATGAATCCATCGGTATGTTTTGACAGCTGGGAAGCATCTGCAGAAGATTGAATCCCGAAGCCTACCATTAAGTGATTGTGGGTAATGACCTGTCGGGCATGCTCTAAGTAGGAATTAATTGAATTCTGCTGCCCTCGAAGTTCTGAACCAGTGAGTCCAGTAATTGAAATGCAATACACAAATCCATCAGACAGCTGATCAATTTGTTTCATACGCTCGGTTGATGTGTTAGGAGCAACAAGAAACACAAGGCCAAGTCCATTTTTGTGTGCTTCTTCCTGAAGCAGTGATGCTTCTTGCGGAGGTAAATCGGGAATAATCAACCCGTCAGCTCCACAGGCCGAGGCATGTTCGCAAAACTTAGCTATTCCAAACTTCAAAATTGGATTGATATACCCCATTAGCAAGAGAGGTGTATCGCTCGTTTGTCTGAAGTTATTGACTGCTTCAAGAGTCGTTTTCATTGTTGTTCCTGAGCGAAGTGCAGTTGCACTGGAATACTGAATAGGAAGTCCTTCCGCGAGTGGATCGCTATGAGGCATACCTAATTCAATAAAGTCAGCCCCACCTTGATCAACGGCTTTCAGTAATTGATTGGTATCTGAAGGTGTTGGAAAGCCACTTGTGAGAAAGATTCCCATAGCTTTCTTATCCCTCTTTTTGAGGGAATTGAGCTTAGAAGATAGTCGTGATTTCATCGTGCTCCATAATCGTTTGCATATCTTTATCACCGCGCCCAGAACAGTTGACCACTATCACAGAATCGGTATCAACTTCATTGACAACTTTCTCCAAGGCTGCGATAGCATGAGCTGTTTCAAGAGCAGGAATAATTCCTTCTGTTCTGGATAAAAGAGAAACAGCTCGGAGTGCGGCATGATCGGTCTCGGATATATACTTGACGCGCCCTATATCTTTAAGCCAAGAGTGTTCTGGTCCAACACCAGGATAATCCAGGCCCGCTGAGATTGAATGGGCAAGTGAAATCTGCCCATCCTCATCTTGTAATAGATAGCTCATTGCACCATGAAGGACACCAATATCGCCAGTGGAAAGCGTTGCCGCATGTCGACCATGAAGCCCTTCACCAGCTGCCTCTACGCCATACATCGTGACATCCTGATAATCAATAAATGGATAAAATAATCCAATTGCATTGGATCCACCACCAACACATGCAACGAGAACATCAGGGACAGCTTTACTGGAAAGCTGCCGAAGTTGGCTGTGAACCTCTTCACCAATCACAGATTGGAAAGTTCTCACCATTTTGGGGTAGGGATGAGGGCCAACGACAGAACCAATGATATAGAAAGTATCTCTTGGATTTGAGACCCAATCACGGATTGCTTCATTAGTTGCGTCTTTTAGAGTCTGACTTCCACAGGTAGTTGGGCGAACCTCTGCACCCAAGAGACGCATCCGCTTGACATTCAAGGCCTGACGCGACATATCCTCGGCTCCCATATATATAATACAAGTCATTCCGAATCGCGCAGCAATGGTTGCAGTAGCAACTCCATGCTGACCAGCACCGGTTTCAGCAATGATTCTTGTCTTCCCCATGTGACGGGCTATTAAGATCTGCCCTATGGTATTATTGATCTTGTGAGCACCACTGTGACAGAGATCTTCGCGTTTAAGGAAAATTTGTCCCCGTCCTAATTCATGGCTCAGTCTTTCGGCATATGTAAGAGATGTCGGTCGACCAACGTAGGAATGAAGCAAACAGCGATATTGATTCAGAAATGATTCATCAGCCCATGATTGTTCAAACGCTTCTTCAAGGGCATTTAATTCAGGGATAAGGATCTCTGGCACGAAGGCACCGCCATAAGGGCCAAAGCGTCCATTTTGATTTGGTGCATCATAGCTCATAGTCAGTATCGTCAATTGAATGAAAGAATTTAGTGACTAAATCAAAGTTCTTAACTCCAGTATTCTCTTCAAGTCCACTAGACACATCAACTCCCCAAGGAGTGACCGTATTGATCGCTTCATGAACGTTTTCTGCATTCAGCCCTCCTGCCAAAATGATACGGAAGTCCATTGAGAGAGATTTTGCAACATTCCAATCAAATGAAATTCCGGTTCCTCCCGATAACTCCGGATGCCATGTATCAAGAAGAAAGGCCTCCACGCAAGGTTCATATTCGCGTAACGATCTGAAAAGTTTGCGAGGTGTCGTATGTGAATCTATTGAGAATGATTTGATGACAGGAAGGGTTATACGCCTACAATACGATGGAGACTCATCTCCATGTAATTGTACGATATCAAAGCCAGCCGTTTTACTATCTTTGTTGACTGATTCAGCATCAACATTTACGAAAACACCAACGGTTTTGATGCCGTGAATCCATTCAATGATTTCTTTTGCTTGATGCACCGAGATATATCTCTGGCTCGGGGGGTGTTGAATAAAGCCTAACAAATCAGCGCCACTCCCGGCACAAAATCTTGCATCCGCCAATGAAGTGATACCACAAATTTTTACCTTACAGGACATTTGCTGTTGCACTTCTATATCAATCTCTAACAAGGGTTATTGAGTTTCCAAGAAAATCCTAATCTATTGTGATAATACGCCTTACACCGCAAACTTCATAAATATAAGCATTAATTATGCTTGAATGTTAAGCGAATACTAATATTCAAAGTTTTTGTTGGAGTTGATGATAGTATCAGTTTCTAGTCGGAGTTCTTTTAGGGCGACACCCGGATCTTCTACGCGCATAAAGGATTCTCCAATTAACACAGCATCAACTCCATGATCATACATATATACTAGATCCTTAGGATATTTTAATCCACTTTCAGATACTTGAATAATTTCTTGATCAACTAATCTAAAAATGTTTAATGAGTGATTAATGTCTACTTCAAATGTGTGCAGATTTCGGTTATTTACACCGAGAATTTTAATCTGATCAAAATCAAGTTTATCTAATTCGTCTACATCGTAGACTTCAACTAAGGAAGAAAGATTTAAATCTTTGGCCAGAGCGTGGAGTTCAGCGAGTTGGATCTTGTCTAGAATTGTTGCAATAAGTAGAATTGCATCAGCCCCATATGCCTTGGCTTCGTAGACCTGATACGGGTCAACAATAAAATCTTTCCTCAATACAGGAAGGTTAGTATGGTTTGCCACGGTATTAAGATGTGCAAGTGATCCACCAAAATGATCTGTTTCGGTAAGAACACTAATTGCACTGGCACCGTTTAGAGAATAACTTTTCGCAATCGTAGATGGCTCAAACTGATATCGCAAGAGCCCTTTAGAAGGGGAGCGTTGTTTGATTTCAGCGATGATAGAAATCTCAGTAGTTTTTAATGAAGACTCAAAATCTATTGTAGATTTTTGAGTAAGCGCGGAATTTTCTAGTTCGCTGACAGAAACAAGACGCTTACGGTTCGTGAGCGCATATTGAACATCTGTGACAATACGGTCAAGAATTGTCATGAATTACTCAGTGTTCGTAAGTGTTGAAAGCGTTCAAATGCTTTCCCTGTGTCAATGCTTTTTTGAGATGCCTCAATGCATTGATCTAAATTGGGATAGAGACCAGACACCAGAATGCCCAATGCACTATTCAAGATGACTACATCTCGGCAGGGGCCATGATCGCCGTCTAATATTGAGCGGATGATGGAGGCATTAGTCTGAGCATTCCCACCTAAGATAGATGATGAGGGGGCGGTTTTCATTCCGTAATCTTCAACATTGATGCGATAAGTCGTTGGAGATTGATCGGTTAAGCGGTACTCAATGACAGTTGTAGGGGCAACGATTGAAGCCTCATCAAGCCCATCGTCAGAATAGACTGTCAGAATATGTTCAGCACCGAGATTATGCATGATTGTAGCAATAATGGTTGCTGTCTCTAAGTTAAATGCACCAATCACTTGCCGACTGACTCTGGCAGGATTGCACAAAGGTCCTAAAATATTAAAACATGTCCGCACACCTAATGTCCCACGGACTGGCATCACATAACGCATTGCGGGATGATAGTGGCGAGCAAAAATAAACCCAATTCCCGCTTCTGCAATGCAAGAAGCAACGGCTTTTGCATCCAGATCAACATTGACACCGAGTGCCTCTAAGACATCTGCACTGCCAGATTTAGACGATACACTTCTATTTCCATGTTTCGCCACAGTGACACCAGCACCTGCACAGACAAACGCAGCGGCAGTGGAGATATTGAACGTATTACTGCCATCTCCGCCTGTTCCGCAGACATCAATTGCATCGGGGCGATCACATGCGACTGGAATCAGATACTCTCGCATGACGCTGACAAAGCTTGAGAGTTCGTCAATTGATTCACCGCGTGCACGCATGGCCATAAGCACGCCAGCAATTTCAACAGGATCAGCATTTCCCTGCATGATCTGATGCATGACTTCAGCCGCCTGAGTTGATGAAAGAAAATCTCCAGAAGCAAGGATCCGTAGATATTCAGTCATGAGTCTAAATTAAGTCGTTTAAGCCAATTTGATAGGAGCTTAGATCCTTCACCAGTCATAATGCTTTCTGGATGAAATTGGACCCCTTCTATCGGAAACGATAGATGTCGAACTCCCATTATCACGCCATCTTGTGTGGTTGCAGTGACCTCCAAACAAGTGGGAATTGATTCAGGTTGTAAGACTAATGAATGATAGCGGGTCGCTTCAAATGGATCAGGTATCCCGTCAAATAATGTACTTGCATTATGATGAATCATACTGGTTTTACCATGCATTAGACTCGGAGCATATGTAACCGATGCTCCAAAAACCTCACCAATCACTTGATGTCCAAGGCAAATTCCAAGGATCGGAATGTTCATGCCAAGTTTAGCAACCACCTCATTGCAGATTCCAGAGTCTTTGGGTCGGCCAGGACCAGGAGAAATCACAATTCCATCAGGATTCTTCGCATCAACATCTTGGGACGTTAGCGCATCATTGCGCTCTACACATATTTTATCCGTAGTGCGACCAATGAGTTGCACCAAGTTGTAGGTAAATGAATCGTAATTATCAATAACTAAAATCACGGCGAATATGTTGTAATGAGTCCTGTGAGCTCTCGTACCTTACTCATACAAGCTTGTGCACGTTTCTGTGCATTTTTGCCCCCTTCACGGAGGACATCCAAAACATAGTCAGGGTCTTTAAGCAACCGTCTTCTTTTTTCTCGTGCATCAGCAAAATACTCGGTCATGAGTTTGATGAGTTCAGCTTTAGCATGTCCATATCCATAGCCTCCTCGTTGATAGGCTTCTCTGATTTCGGATTGCATATCTTTGGATGCAAATAGTCGAATCAGAGCAAACACATAGTCTTTATCTGGATCTTTAGGTGATTCAAGTGGTGTGGAATCGGTTACGATTCGCTTGATGCGACGACTGAGTTGCTTCCCCTCATCAAATATTCCAATTGTATTGTTATAGCTTTTTGACATTTTGCGTCCATCTGTTCCAGGGACAATCGCGACATCATTAATAATATGAGCTTCGGGGAGTGGGAAGAGGGGGGGATCGGGTGACCAAGTATGGTTGAACCGCTGTGCGGTGTCTCGTGCAATTTCAATATGTTGCTTTTGATCAGCCCCTACAGGAACTATAGTCCCTCCATAGATTAATATGTCGGATGCTTGCAGGACAGGATAATTAAATAAGCCACAATTTGCAGATAATCCATGAGCTACTTTATCCTTGTAAGAGGTTGCTTTCTCAAGTTGCGAGACTGGGGTAAGGCAGAAAAAAATCCATGTCAATTCATTGAGCTGTGGGACATCACTTTGAACAAATAAATTCCCTTTTGAAGGATCAAAGCCTAACGCAAGATAGGTGATGGCTGCTTCAATGGTATGTGCTTTTAATGCCTCAGGATCACGGACCGAGGTCATCGCGTGATAGTTGACGATAAAGTAATACGATGGGTGCTGTTGGTGAAGTAGGATGTGTTGTCGCAGCGCACCAAAATAGTTTCCAATGTGCAATGCACCTGAGGATTGAATGCCAGATACGACAATCGTCTCATTTGGATTAAATGGGTAATTATTCATCAGCGCCATTAAGAATATACGGTTTCAACCCGGATACATTTTTGGAGAAATGAAAGCCTTTCAGCGCAATGTTCGCGAAGACGTGTCAAGACTGCTTCTGAGCGAATTTGATGTTGAATCGGTTGCTCTCCATGCAATAAAGCATCAAATTCCCTTTCAAATTCTCGTAACTCAATAATCGGCGTTCCAGAATCTAGATGAAATGATTCTGGTTTGAGTGAAGTCCCATTGAAAGCAGTCTGGCCACAACTGAAAACCACCTCTTTGAGTTTACCAATATCTAATCTGAGTGTCTTGAGGATCGTTAGTAACTCCTCTTGTAGTTCAACTGACTGCAAATGCAGTTGTAGATTAGCATAGTAGTGCTTTAATTTAACATGCTCTTCAATGAGGGCATTGAGTCGATGTGCAGTTTCGGATCGGCTCAAGGTTTTACCAGCCCATCCCTTTTTTAATACTGCTGATTTAATGTCCTTAATCGTCATGAATTAATCAATGGTAAGTGTGATAAGGTTTTATGTGTTTTAGGATCATCGTGTCCCCAAAGGTTTAATTTTCATAAAAGTCCATCTGCTGCTGTGAGTAGAGCTTGTCTCAAAGCTCGTGCTTTATTTTTTGTTTCTTCATATTCAAGTGCAGGAACACTATCTGCAACGACTCCTGCGCCAGCCTGAATAAAGATTTGGTCATTTTGTACCACCATCGTTCGGATGGCAATACACATGTCCATATTCCCAGAAAAGCCTATATAGCCTACCGAGCCTGCATAAATACCTCGACGCGTGGGTTCTAGTTCATCAATAATTTCCATTGCCCTAACTTTTGGGGCTCCACTGACTGTGCCCGCTGGAAAACAGGCCCGAAGTACATCAATGGCGGTAATATCATCAAGTAATTGTCCAGATATAGCACTCACAATATGCATTACATGAGAATAGCGTTCTATATAGGCATAGCGGTCAACGGTGACACTACCAAGTTGACTAATTCTGCCAAGATCATTTCGACCTAGATCTACTAACATTAGGTGCTCTGCGCGTTCTTTGGAGTCTGAAAGTAAATCCTCTGCAAGGAGTTGATCTTCTTCTATGGTTTTTCCACGATGGCGTGTTCCAGCAATTGGAAGGAGTTCTGCGCGCCGATCTTCAATTCGTACGAGTACTTCTGGGGAACTGCCAATTAGGGAGACCTCTTCCAAATCAAGATAAAATAGATAGGGGGAGGGATTGATCTGTCGCAGAGCACGATAGAGATTAAAAGGATCTCCCCGAAATGGAAGTGAAAAGCGTTGAGACAGAACGACTTGAAAAATATCTCCTTCGTAAATTAATTCTTTGGCTTGATCAACAATGGCTTCAAAATCTTGACGCTTAAAATTGGATGTCAGATCCTCAGATCCAAGCGTGACGGGTTCTGGGCTTACAATGGGTGAACGAAGCTTACGCTCTAAATCATTGAGGCGTTCAATGGCTTGGTTATATGATTCATCCAGTTGTGTCTCAGGTGTTACAAATGCGTTTGCAATGAGTACAATCTGATGTTTTAGACGATCAAATGCCGCGAGCGTATCGTAAAATCCCCAGATTGCATCTGGTAGATTGTGGTCATCGGCTGGCGGATTTGGCAAATGCTCAATGAGGCGCACACTATCGTATCCGACATAGCCAACCGCTCCACAGATCAAACGAGGTAATCCAGGTATTTTCACTTCCACAAATTCATTCATATACCGTTGAAGTACTTCAAAGACATCAGACTCAGGAGCAATAGATTTTATTTTAGATCGAGTCTCTTCAATTGTTACTTCATTGTTTATTGAGCGTACAATACGATACGGGTTACAGCCTAAAAACGAATAGCGGGCAATGTTCTCACCTCCCTCAACACTTTCCAATAAAAATGCACGTCGACTATGTTGCCTGAGCGCGAGTAGAGCACTGACGGGCGTGAGCAAATCTGCACTTAAACGGCAGCTGATAGGGACTATAAAGCGCAATATACCCCTAGCTCTTGCAGAGGCAACAGTTGAATGAAATTCAAGGCGTGTCATTCCTAATTATACGCATGAGTGCGCAATTCAATGCAAATTGATTTTTTTTCAAAATTATTTTGAGGCTAAACTGATGAATTCATAGATAGAATTCATAAATTTATTGGAATCATACTAAGGACTATGGCTAATTTACAATATCACAAAATTATCGATCGACTCATCTATGTTCTAGCTCTTGCTGGAATTGGCTTAACCCTTCATATCATCCTGTGGTATGGAAACAGTACCAGTGGCACGGAAGATCCACTCTGTACCATTGGCTCAAATTGTTTAGGTGTCATCGCTAATGATCCAGCTCCGTTAGGAGTTCCAAGTGCATGGTGGGGATTACTTTTTTATGCAGTGATCGCGATTAGCGGTGTCTTGATTGCCCGCGATTTTGGCGCATGGCAACGAACATTGATCAAAGCTCGTGCTTCGTTTGTAGCGTTGGGTTGGGGCTATTCTCTTTTTTTAGTCCTACTCCAAGCCTTTACCATTGATGGATGGTGTTTATTATGCCTGTATTCTTTCTCAACTGTAACCTTGATTACTGGTTTGATATTTTTTCAATTATTCAAAAGGGCGTCAAGTAGGACATTCAAGTCCAAACTACGGTCTGAAAACATCTTTCAAGGAGCTTTTGCAGTCATGCTATTTGGGATCATTCTCTTTGATTACTCTCTTTTACCTGAGGATCAAGGTGATCAGATCAGTTCAACGCGTGAAACAGAGCTAGTCCCGAGTATATGCACATATGATGCAGGGTCAGTGCCTTATGATAATTTAGAACAGATCATAATGGACTATGATCCGATCCTCGGCTCTAAGGATGCTCCAATATTAGTGATGGAATTTCTTGACCCGAATTGTAATCATTGTAAGACTGTCCACCCAAACATTAAAGCTTTAATTGAAGAATTCCCTGACTCAGTGAAAATTGTCATTAAGCCCGTTCCTATCGTTGGAGGTCCTACCTATTCTCTGGATGAAATCGCAGCCTTGTACTATGCTAATGATCATGGGGTATTTGAGGAAATGTTAGACTTAGTTTTTGAGCATCAGTCTCCATCGACTGGATTATCGGTTGACCGTCTTGCAGATTTTTTGGGTGATCTTGGTTTGGATGAGTCAGATTTTCGTCGGGCGGTATCTCGCCGTGAATATGCCAATTACACGGTTCAGACACGGCGATTTTTTGAAGGAATGGGGCTTACAGGAGTCCCAAGCATCATTATTAATAATAGACGAATTAGTAGCGCAAGCCGTAGCCTATCTTGTATGAAAATGTTCGTAGAACAAGTAATCTCAGAATTATAATTTTATGGTAAAAAAAGAACTTGATCGCCTCTGTATTGACACGATCCGCATGTTAGCTGTTGATGCAGTTGAGTGTGCAAGAAGCGGTCATCCTGGAATGCCAATGGGTGCAGCCCCAATGGCTTATGTTCTCTGGACTGAGTTCCAACGTCATAACCCCAAGGATCCTCACTGGTTGAATCGTGATCGGTTTGTTTTGTCTGCCGGGCATGGTTCTATGCTTCTTTATGCACTCTTGCATTTGACGGGCTATGATCTTCCATTGGATGAAATCAAGAAATTTCGTCAGTGGGGTAGCCAAACCCCAGGCCATCCCGAATACGGTTCCACCCCAGGAGTTGAAACCACAACTGGCCCGCTTGGGCAAGGATTTGGCAACGGAGTTGGAATGGCGATAGCCGAGGCCCACCTTGCAGCATGTTTCAATGAAGATGGATTCCCACTGATTGATCATCACACCTATGGTATTATCTCAGATGGAGACCTCATGGAAGGAATTTCGCATGAGGCAGCCTCCTTGGCCGGGCATTTGGGCCTAGGGAAACTAATTTATTTGTGGGATGACAATCAGATTACCATTGATGGTTCGTTGAATTTGTGTTCAACAGAGCATATTCAGAACAGATTTAGTGCTTATCAATGGCAGGTCATACCCTATGTTGATGGTACAGATGTGGATGCCATTCGCGAGGCAATAAAACAAGCGCGGGATTGCAAAGATCGCCCCTCATTGATCTGTGTTCGCACAACGATTGGCCATGGGAGCCCGAATAAGGCAGGGACTGCTGCGTCCCACGGAGCCCCACTAGGAGCAGAAGAAGTTTCGCTTACTAAGAAGGTTCAGGGTTGGAATACAGATACACAGTTTTTCATCCCGCCAGATGTCCCCACTGCGATGGACTGTAGCGAATCGGGTAGAAACTATCAAAAGCAGTGGGAGTCGATGAGATCAGCCTACCAGAAGCGATATCCTGCAAAGTTTTCTGAATTGAAGTCAATTCGCCGTCGCACCCTACCAGATGGATGGGAGGATTTACTTTCAGATCTAGAATTAGACCGTCCGATGGCGACCCGCGGAGCCAGTGGAATTGCATTGGATACACTTCTTACTACCATACCAGGTCTGATTGGTGGATCCGCTGACTTGACAGGGTCAAATAAAACCAAGGGATGTGATCAGGGAGTGTTATCGGCCGATGATTTCTCCGGTACCTATATTTACTATGGCGTGCGTGAGCATGCAATGGCGGCGATCAGCAATGGTTTGGCCTTGTATGGCGGGTTACGACCGTATTGTGCCACATTTTTAGTGTTCAGTGATTATTTACGCCCATCACTGCGCCTCAGTGCCTTAATGAAGATTCCAGTCATCTATATATTTACCCATGACTCAATCGGCACTGGTGAAGACGGACCAACCCATCAGGGAATAGAGCAGATTATGTCACTCAGGGCAATACCAAATATTGTAGTTTTTCGCCCTGCTGATGCCAATGAAACACGCTATGCGTGGCGTGAAGCGATTCTAAGAGAAGATGGGCCAACGGTATTGATTCTTACTCGACAGTCAGTTCCTCCAGTTACAGGATCTGTTGATCAAGTTGCTCTTGGTGGGTACATTGTAAGTCATCAAAGCGGAGACAACCCTGAGGTGGTACTCATTGGAACAGGAAGTGAATTACAATACTGTGTGGGTGCTGCATCAGTGTTGGAATCGGAGGGTATATCTACTCGTGTAGTCAGTATTCCATCTTGGGAATTATTCGCTATGCAGTCACCTGAATACATCAATAAAATTATTCCAAGCTCTGCTCCCGTTCGCATTGCAGTTGAGGCAGCTGTATCATTGGGTTGGGAGCGTTATGCCAATTATACAGTGTGTATTGATCGCTTTGGCGCATCTGCTCCTGGAAATGTACTATTTGAGCAGTTCGGTTTTACGTCAGAGCATGTTGCTGAGGTTGCTCGAGATGCTCTTTCTTCGGCGTGATCATGCTTAGGGCCGTCATCATATGTGTGTCCATATTTATTGTGCATAGCGGTTTAGCTCAGCAGTTTGCAGGCGAAGAAGCTTGGAAAGAAATCTTTGTGCACCAAGGAGTTCGCTTTCTGTATATTTTTTATCCGAAGGCCGACGCACTCAATGATGGGGTTGTAGTGATGTTACAGAATCAAAATGACTATCATGTTCATTATAGATTCACCATTGTGTTTGAATCACCCGAAGGAACAGAGACCGAAGATGCTTCGGGAATCATGGGGCCAAAAGAGACAAAAACTGGTGATTCTGATGGACTATTCTGGATTCCTTTTGATGATCAACGATCGCTCGGCGCGATTCGTATGAGAAAATATAAAGTTACTCAAGTAGAATCACCAACTCCTTCTACAAACTGTGATTCAGTGTGCATCTAGGGGTAGATCCTTAATTTAGGGAAATATATACGTGAGTGCACCTCATTCTAACGTTCTTGATAGATTAAGGAGGCATATTGAGCAGTATCTTGGCAAACTGTTCGGGGTCCATTGGGATAAACGCGTTCACGACTTTAAAGTTTTAGCTGGGAGACCAACATGTCAGGCAGTTTTCTGGGGAGATGTTCAGTTTAAATGAGAGGGAATATTAATTACAAAAAATCCTATATGAAGCAGTTCAATCAGATAGCATCACACCAAAGAATACATCGGATCCTCAAGGTGCTGGGGAATAGATACCCGATTGGCAACCTCGTAAGGCACTAGAAAAATGGGAGCTATTGCTACCCTTAATCCCGTTTAACAAATCAGTATAGAGAGCCAAATCCATGAAATATTTTTTTGTTTTATCAGTGGTTGCTAGTATTTTGACATTGAGTATCATTTTGGATGGGGAGGTTTTTGCTCAAAGTAAAAGGCTGGAGTATTCTCTCCCATTAATGGGAACTGAAGTAGCAATTATCCTGTATGCTCGCGATTCACTTGTTGCTGAGCAAGCCGTTCAATCGGCGATATCTAGAATGAGGGAATTAAATGGAACTCTGAGTGATTATTTAATTAATAGTGAAGTCAGTCAGCTCTCTAAGACCTCAAATCAATCAGTTGCTGTTTCAATTGATTTATGGAATGTTCTTTTAACCGCACAAAACATATCAAAATTATCACAGGGAGCATTTGATGTAACCGTTGGCCCTCTAACTCTGATATGGCGAAAAGCGATGCGACGATCTAAATTTCCTGATTTAAATCTGATCAAAACAGCGAGTCAAGTCGTCGGATACAACCTTATTGAGGTCAATGAGAATCAACCAATTGTAGAATTGAAGAAAAGTAAGATGAGAATTGATTTAGGTGGAATCGCCAAAGGATTTGTAGCAGATCAAGCACTAAAAATTCTAGTTTCAAATGGATTCCCGAAAGCTGCAGTAGATGCTGGAGGAGACATTGCGCTTGGGGAGGCGCCCCCTAATTCTGAAGGCTGGATGATTCAAGTTTTTGAGGAATCATCAAATCAAACCTCAATCTATCTATCCGATTGCGGAATTGCGGTTTCTGGTAACACGTATCGCAATCTAGTCCATGATGGAGTCACCTACTCACATATTGTTGATCCACGGACTGGACTTGGAGTTACACATCAAAGGAAGGTTGCTGTCATAGCGCCCAATGCAATGACTGCCGATGCATGGGCATCTACATACAGCGTTATGGAATGGACTGATGCTCAGCACAGTATCAATAACCAAGAAAACCTCCAAATTCTGATGATTGAAGCATCTGGAAAATCAAATCGCCGAATAATTACTGGGAAATTTTTGCAAAATGAGTGAAAATAATTCAGAAAAGTATTATATTTCATCTAATTATCAATTATCCATACATTATGAATGATCACGATATTACTAGACGAAACTTTGTCAAACTTACCAGTGCAGGGACTATTGGATTGATGACTTCTGGAAATTTTGCTTATGCTGGCAGCAGTGATGTCTTACGCGTTGGTGTGATTGGATGTGGAGGACGTGGAACGGGTGCGGCCCGCGATGCAGTTATTTCTAGCGAAGGAATTGAGATTACTGCCATGGGAGATCTATTTCAAGATCGTCTCGATGCGTCTAAGGTTGCTCTAAAACAAGAGATTGGAGATGCCTATAAGGTCAATGAAAGCCACGCATTTGTGGGGTTTGATGCCTATCAGCATGTCCTAGATTGTGACATTGATCTGGTGATTCTCGCTTCACCGCCCGGGTTTAGACCGAAGCACTTTACAGCAGCCGTAAACGCAGGAAAACATATATTTATGGAGAAGCCTGTAAGTGTTGATGTTATAGGAGCAATGGAGATTATGAGTGCAGGGGAGATTGCAACCAATAAGGGATTGTCTGTCGTTGCCGGAACGCTCTATCGCCGTCAGCCAAGTTTTGTGGAAGGCATCAAACGCATTCACGATGGGATGATTGGTCAGATCATAGGAGCTCAAGAAAATTATCTTACAGGTCCGATATGGCTCCGTGAACGTAAAGCTGGAATGAGTGACATGGAGTGGCAGTGTCGAAACTGGTATTACTTCACATGGTTGAGTGGCGATCATATTGTTGAACAGTTCGTCCATAATATTGATGTTATCAATTGGGTATTCCAAAGTCATCCAGATCATGCGATTGCAATGGGAGGAAGAATTGCCAGAACGAGTCCAGAGTATGGTCATATCTATGATCATTTCAGCGTCGAGTATACTTATCCCGGCGATGTAGTCGTAGAAGCAAAGTGCAGACAGTTTTCTGGATCTACAAATAGAGTAGCAAACCGTATCGTTGGCACTAAAGGAATTGCTCACTTAAATCCTCAAAACTCAGTGATTTACGATCACAGTGGAAGTGTATTATATGAGATGCCCGAGCCTGGCGCGAATGGGTATGTTCAGGAACATGCTGATCTGATTGCCTCGGTTAGAGAAGGAGTCCCAATCAATGAAACCAATCAAATTACTGCAAGCACTTTGACGGCCGTATTGGGTCGTGAAAGCGCTTATACTGGTCAGCAGTTGAGCTGGGATGAACTGATGGCTTCTAATTTGGATTTACAACCAAGTGCACATGAGTTTGGTCCAATATCCACTCCACCAGTCTCAGTTCCTGGGATCACAAAACTTTCTCGTACAACTCCAATGTCCGTTCAAAAAATATAATGTTATGAGACGAAGAGATTTCTTAAAAACTGGGGCGCTCACGACTGCTGCCCTGACGCTTGGGCAGATGCCAGTCTATTCTCAATCAAAGAAGCATTCAATCCAAAAGGCCGTCAAGTTCACGATGATTGACGAACCCGACCTTTCTATCGGTGAAAAATTTCAGCTTCTTAAAGATTTAGGATTTGACGGAGTAGAATTAGAAAGCCCAAATGAATTTGAAACAGCAGAAGTCATTGCTGCACGGGATTCGGTCGAACTTCCTATCCATGGGATTGTAGATTCTGTTCATTGGACTCAACCTTTATCTGATCCAGATTCAGAGGTTCGAGCGGCAGGAGTCAAGGGCTTACAAACAGCCATTCAGGATGCGCATGATTATGGAGCATCCACCGTCCTTTTAGTGCCAGGTGTGGTTAACAAACAAGTCTCATATTCTGATGCTTACAGCCGCTCGCAGACAGAAATTCGCAAAGTTCTTCCGATGGCTTCCGATTTAGGAATCACAATTGCTTTTGAAAATGTATGGAATAAATTCTTGTTGAGTCCACTAGAGTGCGCACGATACGTTGATGAATTTGAACATGATCATGTAGGGTGGTATTTTGATGTCGGTAATGTAGTGACCTATGGATACCCCGAACACTGGATACACGCATTAGGGCATCGTATAGTAAAATTAGACATAAAAGAATACAGTCGTTCCAAAGGCGAATCTGAGGGACCATTCGCTGGTTTTGAAGTTCCCTTGGGACAAGGTGATTGCGACTGGCCTGCAGTCAATGAAGCCTTGGATTCGATTGGTTTTGAAGGGTGGGCAACAGCCGAGGTTGCCAGTGGCGACCGAATATTTCTGAAAGGACTAGCTGATCGAATGGATCAGGTTCTCCCAAGTGATTCATAGTGACTGAGTATCAGTGAAACGACGATCGTTTATTGAAACGACAATAACAGGACTTGCAGGTACAAGCCTGTTAGGCGGCACAGTTGACCGTTCATTAAGGGGAAATATCAATCATAGTGTCTGCAAGTGGTGTTATCCTGAGTTTTCTGTTGATGAATTGGCCAAAGCTTCTGCAGCCATGGGTTTGAAATCTGTTGAATTACTTGAGCCTCATGAATGGCCAGCCTTGGAACCATATAGGCTTGTTTGTGCAATGTCCATGGGGCCAATTATTGATGGTAAGGACCGATTAACTGATGGATTCAATGAGATATCAAATCACCAATGGCTTATCCCAATGTATATTGAAAGGATCAGGGAGGTTGCAGAGGCGGGATACGATCGTCTCATTTGTTTTTCTGGGAATAGGCGTGGAATGGATGATGCGACAGGGCTTGACAACTGTGTTGTAGGACTTAAAAGCATCATCTCGGTAGCACAAGAACATGGAATCACATTATGTATGGAATTACTCAATTCTAAGGTAAGCCATCCCGATTACATGTGCGATTATACATCATGGGGAGTAGAATTATGTAAGCGATTAGATTCAGACCACTTCAAATTACTGTATGATATCTTTCACATGCAGGTCATGGAGGGGGATGTGATTCGCACCATCAGAGATAATCATCAATACATCGGTCACTATCATACTGCAGGAAATCCTGGTCGAAATGAAATTGATCATACCCAAGAACTTAATTACCCTGCTATTATGAGAGCGATCGTAGACACAGGCTTTACTGGATATGTTGGACAAGAATTTATCCCAACCCGAACACCTATGATTTCATTATTTGAGGCTGTTCGCCTGTGTGATATTTAATAAGCACTCAATCAACCGAAACGATGACTAGACGAGAATTTATCCCATCTGCTTCATTATTCACTGCTGCTATGGCGGGTATCGGGGCTGCTTCCTTAGCCCAGAGTCAGCAAAAATTTTCTATGCATTATGCACCTCATTTTGGCATGTTTCAGAATAGCGCTGGTGAAGATTTGGTTGATCAGATTGCGTTTGCTGCAGATCATGGTTTCACTGCATGGGAAGACAATGGAATGAAAAATCGCAGTATAAGTACGCAACAGCGAATTGCCACTTCAATGGTCAAGCATAATATGCGGATGGGAGTTTTTGTCGCCCATACTATCTATTGGAATGAGCCAAGTCTTGCCACAGGCAATACTGATTTTAGGAACAAGTTTCTTGACGAAATTAAAGACTCTGTTGAGGTTGCTAAACGTGTGAATGCGACGTGGATGACAGTAGTCCCAGGATTTGTAGATCTGCGGACCGATATGGGATTTCAGACTGCAAATGTCATTGAAACTCTTCGCCGAGCCAGTGATATATTAGAGCCCCACGGTTTAGTCATGGTATTAGAACCGTTGAACCCTTTCAATCATCCTGGTATGTTTCTATCCAAAATTCCTCAGGCTTATGAAATCTGTCGCGCAGTAAATAGTCCATCATGTAAGATTCTCAATGATCTTTATCATCAGCAAATTACAGAGGGAAATTTGATTCCAAACATTGATGGCGCATGGAGCGAGATTGCCTATTACCAGATCGGAGATAATCCTGGACGTAAAGAACCTACGACTGGCGAGATCAATTTCACGAATGTTTTTGCACATGTTCGTGATAAGGGGTTTGAAGGTATTTTGGGTATGGAGCACGGCAATAGGTATCCTGGTGCTGACGGGGAGATGGCATTGATTCAAGCCTATCAAACCGTTGATGGGCAAGGTGGATAATCTGACATTTCTCTGAAAGCGTTTTGCAGGAATCAACACCTTCCAAAATGCTCATTGTATTGACTGATTGAATGATAAGTTTGATAGCAATTGTCTTTGCGTTGACGTTTCAGGCTTCTGCCTCGGTTTCAGATACTCCAGAAGTAGAACCAGTCCGAATTGGGGTAGTCGGGTTGGTTCATGGACATGTCGGTTGGATTCTTGGCAGGGAGGCAGATGGTGATGTAGAAATGGTCGGTATTGCTGAGGCGGATTATGATTTAGCGCTCCGCTTATCGGATAGATATGGATTTGATATGAAGATTGTCTATCCTACTGTTGAGGAGATGTTAGATGCTACACAACCTGACGCGATCACGGTATTTTCAAATATCTATGATCATTTATCTGCCACCATCGCAGCTGCTCATCGAGGCATTCATGTGATGGTTGAAAAGCCCCTGGCCATTTCATTTGATCATGCCAAGAAAATGAAGAGTGTTGCAGATTCGGCTGGGATTCAACTGCTCACCAATTATGAAACCTCATGGTATCCTAGTGTCCATTATGTGAAAAATGCCTTACCCTCACTTGGAGACTTGCGAAAAATTGTAGTCAGAGATGGGCATTCAGGTCCGATTGAGATTGGTGTTGGCCCAGAATTCTCTTCATGGTTATTGACGGAGGAAAAGAATGGGGGAGGAGCGATCACTGATTTCGGCTGTTATGGAGCTAATTTGATTACATGGCTTACTGGAGGAAAGCGTCCAATCAGCGTTACTGCAGTGACACAAATTTTCAAACCTGATCCCCCTTACGGTCAAGTTGATGATGAAGCGACGATCATCGTAACATACCCATTTAGTCAAGGGATCATTCAAGCCTCTTGGAACTGGCCGTTCAGTCGAAAAGATATGGATGTCTATGGAACCAATGGGTATGTCTATACCGTGAATCAGACCGATGGAACGATCCGCATTGGTGAATCTAAACTAGAAGAATTTTATGATTTATCTCAGTTAGATGCTCCGCATCATGATCCATTTGCATTTCTAGCGGCCGTGGTGAGGGGGGAGGTTGATCCAGAAGGGAGTCTATCATCGCTCTCCATCAATATGATCGCCATGGAAATTCTTGATGCTGCCATTCGGTCTGCAAAATCTGGCACTACGATCCAATTGTGATCATTACATCTTATGGCATCCAATTTGGAGGTCGATACTCCTTGGGTACTTTATCTGCAATTCTCTCAAAAGCAAAGTATCCATACATCACAACTCCATAAGGATCAATCACCTCGCCAGATTCATCTATCAGGGTTGGCCCAGAATTTAGTTCCATGAATGAACGCTGCGGGCCAGGACGTTGCCAGTTGGGCTGACGTTGCCACTTTTTGAAACTTTCATCTTCTAGTTCATTATCGTAAGTAACCTCAAGGATTCGTGAGAATGATAAGAGTTTTTCAAGTGGAGTAGGGCCTTGCTCAATCAAACGGGCAGGATCTATTTGAAATCGTGTGCTACTTGGCTCCATAGAATTCCGATGATGGACTTGAAACCCTTCGTCTTGGGTACGTTGTGTAATCAGCGAAAGTAAAAAGTGTCTATCTGATCCAAAGAATGCAATCTCTCGGTTGCTCTGCCAACGATCCCATTCCAATGAATCTGATGGTGTAAGTTCCGTAAATGATGGCTCTCCATCGTATTTGATCGTAGTGCCAAAGTAAAAAAATTCTTTCAGATAGTAATGTAATTGATACCCTAAGGCTCGGTTTTCAATGATCAGTGGGGCACTGGCTGTTGCAGATAATTTGCCAAGCCGACTTTTGAAGCTGAGGACTTCAGGGTTGATGATGGTGGTGTATTGGCTATTGATGGTTTCTCCAATGAAGAGGCGTGTAAATTTTTTAAGTCGTCTTTGCCATCGTCTTGCAAGCCTTGCGTTAATGACGACTTCTTCTAATTCAACAACGATTGAATGAAGCCTTAAATCAAGGTCATAACTCTGATTTTCACGTAAGAGCGTGTCAATACTTGCGGTCTCATATCCTAACATTGAAATAACAATGCGGTGAGCACCAGGTGGAATATCATTTAATTGGAAGCTACCATCTACGCCCGATGCCGCTCCAATCAACGAGGATGCGATAAATATGTGGGCTCCTTGTAGTGGTAGATCGGAAGATGCATCCGATACCTGACCCATAAGGGAGATCTGGTAGCCAAAGCAAACATTGCAAAAAAAGAGCAATGCAATGTGTGGAATTAATCTAGAAGTTATCACCTTGAATCCAAGGACGATACTCCTTAGGGATTTGATCGCCCGTGCGCTCATATGCAAAATAGCCCCCATAAAATGTAACACCGTACGGATCTAATGTATCACCTTTCAAATCAACAAGTGTAGGCCCGCGATCCAAGCGAATGGTAGAAGTCTGAAATCGAGCCCGCCCTGACCGCCGTTGAAGTCTGAGAAAAGCATTACTTTCAACTTCAAGTGTATACACTATATCAACAAATCCCTCAAAATCCAAGACGCGTTCATCATCATTTACGCCGGCTTGAAGGATTTCGGATGCTTTGATCGGAAAGCGATTATCTTGACTGCTAGACGCACCACCTCTGGGATCTCTGACCATTTGGTTAGACCTAGGGCGAGAATAGATTTTAAATCCCTGATTTTCAACCTGATCATTGATGACCGAAAGCAGAAAGTGTCTAAATGATCCGTAGAAGGCCGAATCCCTTCGCGCATTCCATTGAGCAGCCTCTTCGGGAGATGAGGGAGTCAGGGTCTCAAACAATGGCTCTCCATCCCAGCGCCAACTGTTGGGTTCAGCGATAAATTCGTTCAAGAAATACGTCAGTTTATATCCAAGCCCCCGGTTTTCAATGATAAGGGGCTCACTTGCTTGGGCTCTAAAATCTCCACCTTGAGAAGAAAAATCTAAGGACTGAGGGTTCATAATGACAGTTTGTTGTGCATTTGGGCTTTCTCCGATGAAAATTGTAGTGAATCTCTCAAGCTGTCGTTGCCATCTGCGATTATCACTAGCGACTGTGACCTCTCCTAATTCATATATCTTTTCTTTTATCTGGAAGTTATGTGTGTAGACTTGGGCATTACGAATAAATAAATCTAGATAACTTGGCTCATAACCGATTCGTGACACCACTAATCGTAATGTACCCAAAGGAATCCCAGAAAGTCTATATTCCCCGTTGGCATTTGTAGTGGTTCCAACCATTGAAGAAGCAATGAAGACATTGGCCTCTGCAATCGGTGTCCCAATACTATCAGTGACGGTTCCTGTAATCGTCGCTGATATCTGGGCTTGGCTAAGATTGGATGCAAAAGCTAAGAGTATTAAAATTACGAATGGTTTCATGTTAGAGTATCCTTATGCCTTATAAAATTCTAAATCTCTGCCAGCCATGTCAGCAACGCGCTCAATAAGTTCGATTCGTTTCTCTTCGGAAAGGTTTGAGAACTTGTGAGCAAGAGAAATTTTTTCATTCAATTGGTGAATATCATCTGTGCCACTGACGATAACACTTATTGGAAGTGACCATGCAAAGTAGATCGCATCTTCAATTGAGATTCGATTTGGAATCACACGAGGTTTATCTCCATGTTGACCATGTGTGGAGCCGCCAAAAAATCCACCATTGGCGAGGGTTTTCATTGCAATGATCCCCATATTGCGCTCAACGGCAGTGGGAAGGACATTCAGGACGAAACTCTTGTAACTCACATCGGCAACATTTATAGGACATTGGACAGTATGAAAGACATCTGTTAATTCAAGTAGGCGTTGGTGGGCTGCTGGGTCAGTATGTCCAGTGAATCCAATATGACGGGTTTTTTCCTCTGCAAGTGCCTTTTCCATCACATCTAATACACCAGCATTGAGTCGTTGATCAACATCTCTTGGACTAGTGATTGCATGCATTTGCCATAGATCCATTTGGTCAACTTTGAGACGTTTCAGTGATTGATTTAAGTGCTGTTCTGCAACTTTAGCAGTCGTCGCGGTTGTTTTTGACATGAGATAGATGTCATCACGATATTTTGGAACGAGAAATTTTCCGAGATATCGTTCACTCCCTCCATTTTGATAGGATTCGGCTGAATCAAAAAAGCGAACGCCCCCTTCAATGGCTCTTTCAACGGTTGCTTGGGCATCACGCTCGTTCATTTCACCAAGATGCCAACCACCTAGACCGAGCATGGTGACCGATTCATTGGTTCGTCCAAACGAACGTTTTGGAAGTTCATTTAAGTGGTTAGACGTTTGGAGATGAGCAAAGGTAGCAGATCCGGCTGTCATCATCCATTGAACAAAGTCTCTACGATTCATCTTTGCGGGATTTATGTGATTGATTTTATGAAGAAATATAGGTTGTTGACCAAATAATTGAGTATTTATCGATTCGTTTAAGTAGATTGAGTAGGATTCCAAGGCCATTGAATGCAGGAGGAAATTTCGGGGAAAAGCACAATATCAGCCTTTCCTTTAAGTGCCAGAGTTGTGATCTTGATATTGGAAAGCACTGCCTTTGCAGCGGTCATCGTTTTTCCTGAAACGACAACATCATCAACCATCAAAATACTAGTAATTCCCTGAGGTAATGTAAAGGGTTGTGCAATTTGTGGGTACGAATGGATAGGCTCGTTGTTAGCTCCACGGTAATTGATCCAAAGAATTTGAAGGGGTACGTTCAATTTGAATGCAACAAGAGATGCAACCACCACACCTCCAGAACCAATTCCTACAACTAGATCTGTTGGGGGAATATCTGAATTTCTAATGGCTTTGCTAATACGTTCAAATTCTATGTTAACAAGTGGTGAAATGATGCTCTAGTAAAATGAATGAAAAATAGTCTTAGTAAATACGCTGTATTGATATAGTGGTTTCTAACAGTGTGCTTAGGGGTATCAGCCCATTGATTTACGGATTATCCAATCATTTTGGTCGTTGGATAGTCAAGTCATAGAATCAAAATCACAAAGTTATAGACAACAATGCGAACAATGTTTACGTATAATGAAGTGGAAGAGTCCCCGATGATTACACTTCATTAATTCTAAAATAATCAATAATCAGATATCAAAAAATCATGGCAAAAATTATTATTACCGGAGCTAGTAGTGGAATAGGAGTTTCACTCGCTGAAGCCTTCTTCAATGATGGATCTCATGAGATCATTCTGATTGGTCGCTCAGAGGTTCGCTTGAATTCAGTGGCAAACTCTACTGATTCGTATCCATTGATTTGCGATCTTACCGATGCTCACCAAGTCGCCAGTGCAGCAAAACTGATTACTGAACGATTTCAATCTCCACCTGATGTTTTGATCAACAACGCTGGTCATTTTGTAACAAAGCCATTTATGACGACCACAGCAGATGTATTTCGTGAGCAGTTTGATTCAAATCTGATGAGCAGTTTTCTCATCACCAAAGAACTTGTACCTTCAATGATTCGTGCTAAGTCTGGGCATGTATTTTTTATGGGATCCGTTGCATCTATCAAGGGGTATCCAGGAGCGACGGCCTATACTGCCGCGAAACATGGATTGATTGGATTTGCACGGTCTCTTCGATCGGAAACGCTTAATTCAGGTGTGAGAGTGACCACCATTCTTCCTGGTGCTACGCTGACTCCAAGTTGGGATGGAACTACTCTTCCAGAGGAACGATTTATGCCACCAGAGGATATCGCTCAATCGGTGATTGATTGTTGGAAGCTGAGCACGAGAACCGTAGTAGAAGAGCTATTAATCAGACCAGTGAAAGGAGATCTTTGAAAAAAAATTTACTGATAAGCAAATCATTTGTTTTGTGAATCACATCAGTAATCCGAATTTTGATCTAACCAAATCCACCAAAAATGCAATATAAAGTTGATTCATTACGCTACCCGATAGGTCATCCTGAGTTATTGGATGAAATCTCTGTTTTAGAGAGGAATAATTTGATTGATAAGATTGCCAGCGTTCCTTCGTTGCTTCATGTAGCGGTAGAGGGGTTAAATGACGATCAGTTAGATACGACGTATCGACCAGACGGCTGGACACTACGCCAGGTGATCCACCATTTGGCGGACAGCCATTTGAATGCTTACATCCGTTTTAAGTGGGCATTGACAGAAGATTTCCCAACAATCAAAGCATATGATCAGGATGGCTGGGCTACTTTGACTGATGCTAACAATGCTCCGATAGAAGAATCAATCAAGTTGCTTGATGGGTTACATTCTCGTTGGTGTAGACTGATGCGCACAATGGATGACGCTGATTGGCATCGTAGGGTCATGCACCCAGAGGATGGAGAACGCAGTTGCCTAACCTTTTTGATGATCTATGCATGGCATGGATATCATCATTTAGCCCATATAAATAACCTCCGAAATCGAATGGGCTGGTGATACATCTGCATAAACAATTTTGCATAAATGACTGACTTACATCATTCCCCATCCCTGTTGATCACAGAAGAACTCTTTATTCTGCTGATTGATCGTCAACATGGGGGAATTATTGAGATCAATGATAGAAATCTACGACATGCAATTGTCGGTGCGGTGTTAATGGACTTAGCCAATGCAAATCGAATTGATACTGACTTAGACCATCTCATAGTTATTGATGCATCTACGACAAATGATAATATCATGGACTATTTTCTCACTGTCCTTGATGGATATTCTAAAAAATTAAATGTGTCAGGTTGGATCAAACATTTTTCTTCGGCTGAAATCTGTAATTATATCCGCCGGCGCATAATTGATCGGTTGATTAAAAGGAGAATCATGAATCGAGATCCAGGCGGCATTCTCTGGATTGATCAACAGGTAGAGTTGACAGGCCGGTATCCTGAAATGTCTCTTCCACAGGGTCTTGATGTAAGCTTAAGAGCCATGAATATTGTAGTAACTGACGAAATTCCTACACCTGAGGAAACAATGCTCATTGCTCTGATTGAAGCCTGCGGTATTTCTGAATCGGTATTTTCAAAGTCAATCACCACGGAAAGAAAAGATAGAATACAACTAATTAGTCGTATGGACAATATAGGGAGGTCAATACGACAATCCATCATTGATGCTAGCCAACCACTCCCTGAAAAGGATGTGATTTCTCAAATCAATCGCAACCTGTCGGCAACTCTACATGAGCGCCCGCCCATGATGCCTAGATCATTACCATTGTTAGGGCACTCATATTTTCTAAGACCTATTCCAACTGTTCCATTAGCGCATTATTATAAAACACTTGGCCCAGTCTTCCGAATTCGTGATTACAGAAATGAGTATACTGTCCTATGTGGGCCAGAGGCAAATCTTTTCTGTCAGAGAAGAAGTCGTTCACTGTTTAGTAGCTATAATATGTATTCTTCCCTCGTGCAGGGATTGGATGTTCAACGTCTCCTTTTGTCAATGGATGGACAAGAGCATTTGAAAATTCGAAGAGAATTATCTTCGGGATTTTCCAGTGAACGATATCTGAATCAACTACCTAAAATTCGGGACATCATTTTGGGCGAAGTTCCTGAGGAGGGTGCTATCTCTGCAAGCTATATGTTTACCCATAATGTAGCTAAATCTATAGGGTGGGCGTGTAATGAGTACGTCCCTAGTACTCAACAAGTTAATGATCTAGATTATTTCTTCCGTCACTTGGTTCCCAGTTCTACACTAAGACATTTCCCAAATATTTTTAAAAACTTTCGGGCTGGTAATCGCTATGAGGATGCCAAAAATGGATTCTTCAGCATTTTTCGATCCATGTCGAAGGATTTTGCTAAAGACAAGGGGCAGTCACACAAGACTGATCTATTATCATCGTTATTGGAGTTCCATCAAAAATCACCTCAGATGTTATCTGAATCCGAAGTAAAGGTATTTAGTTTAGCACCAATTTTTGCTGGAATGCATAATACGGCAAGTACCTTGACAAGTGCTATTTATTTACTTCTTAAACATCCCTATGTATTAAGGCAAGTTCAGGCCGAATCGGATCAATTATATGGAGGGTCTGAGTTAAAGGAGCCAACACCTGATAACCTCATGAAAATGAGTGTCACCAAGCGTGTCATTAAGGAAACACTCAGAATGTATAATCCATTTAGCACTGTCTTTAGAAAGGTGATCAATACGTTTGACTTTGGAGGATATACAATCCCTTCAGGAACAACGTTATTAATTCCTTTTGGTGTGCCTAATTATTGTGAGGAATTTTTTCCAGATCCACTGAAATTTGACATTGATCGTTATCTCCCTAGTCGGATGGAACATCAGACTTCAGGTGTCTTCTTGCCTTATGGCTTTGGTGCCCATCAGTGTTTGGGCAGTAGCATTTCAGATACCCACCTGTTATTTTCAATTGCTACACTTCTATATCATTATGATCTTCAGATGGTGCCTTCAAAATATAAACTGAAGATGGTCTTTGAAGGTGTTCCAATTGCTTCAAAGAGATTCAAAATTAAGTTTAAGCCAAGAGAGAAATTCCACTCCAATATGGATCTATTCGCTGCCAATGATGAGGATAATTCTGATGCGATCTCTAAGTGTCCAGTCGCCCATTAGTCCTAACAAATAAATCCTAGTCACATGGAGTGGTCTTATTGTTAAGTGAATAAACAGTCCTGAAAATATAGTTTCATCAACCCCTACCATTGTCAACGTGGTTATATAAAATCTATAGAATTCTATACAATTCTTGGAGAACAAATCATCAACCATGTATAGCGGATATGACGTGCTCGGACAGTTGGGTATCACAGGGCGCAATACCGTTTGGCTTGCTTTCCTAAGAATCTTTGGTGAGCACTCCAAAAGATGGTTAAATAATTTGAAATTTACCCATTATCTTGATTTTTAATCAGATACTTAATGCCTTGTTACGAACAACGTTGAATGCAAGCTGTTTAATGCTTGTTTATTCTACTTCCAGATAGGCATAATATACACGCCCAGTGAAAATCGTAAGAAATTGAGATGCTTCACGCGATGTTTGTGGGAAATTGCAGAATCAGATGATCGTGATCAGGAAACTTAGATTAGTATGTTGAATGAGACATTGGAGATTTTGCAAAGTCACCAGCGCTTTGTAATTACAACCCATCAGCGCCCTGATGGGGATGCTATCGGTTCCCAGATTTCGTTAGGTCGCTTTCTCACTCACTTGGGCAAGGATGTTTTGTTACTCAATTCTGATCCAGCCCCTCCAAGTCTTGATTGGATGATTGGATCAGAAAAAATTCAAACTGAGAATACGATAGAAAACTTAGAAGCTATTTCCAAAGCCGATGTCTTTGTGGTTGTAGATGCCAATACAAAAGACCGTCTCGGCAAAACTGTTGAGCGCGCATTGAAAGCATACAAGGGAAATATCCTTCTCATTGATCATCATACGGCCCCAGAATCTTGGTTTACTTGGATGCTACGCGATGAAGATGCAGCTGCGACAGCAGTACTGATTTACGATTTAATCTGCCAATACGATCCAGCTCTCATTGATCCACAGATTGCAACTGCTTTGTATACTGCAGTTATGACAGACACTGGATCATTTCGATTTTCTGCGGTATCCTCCAAAGTACTCAAAATGGCTGCCGATCTTCTTGAGCGGGGAAGTGATTCCCCGTCTACTGTTTATAGCCGTGTGTACCAAAACCATAGTCGCATGTGGCCTCGTCTAGTTTCAATGGTTTTTCAGGATATAACGTTTTGGAATAATGGCAGGTTAGCATTAATCAGCATTACTAGAAAAATGCTGGAATCCTCAAGTGTGGATCAAGGCGAAACTCATGGGTTGACAGATCTAATCATGTCTATTGGTGATGTATGTGTCATGGTCATGTTGACAGAAACCCGCCATGGCATTAAGGTTAGTTTTCGATCTAAGGGAGACTATCAGGTTGATAGTTGGGCTCAAAGGTTTGGGGGTGGAGGTCATCAAAATGCGGCTGGGGCATTTCTTAGACATCCTATGTACGAAGCTGTTGATATCGTCATTGATTCAACCCCTGAGTTCTTTTCTAAAGACACAATCATTCAGGATGATCTACCCCATTACACATAATTTAATTAATAGACAATGAAAGTTTCTGTTACGACACTTACTCTTCAGGATTTGGATGTAGATCTTCTGATTCTTCCGATTGGCAGATCCCTTGCCCGGGCTAAAGCTGCTAAAATTGGTGGCCCAATAGGAGAGGCCCTAAATATTTCTCTAATGGATTTTGATGGCGAAGAGGGGCAAGCCCTTCTTTGTTACCCTGCTTCGGGTCGTGCCCATAGAGTCGCAGTCATAGGTATAGGAGACAGTGGAACGGTCACTCGCGAAATTCTTCGTAAAGCCGCTGCTAAGGGGGCTGCACTTGCCATGAATACTAAGGCAGCCACCGTGGCCCTCTGTGTTCCCGACTCGGGCATTGATGCCGAATCCGCTGGGCAAGCACTCGTAGAAGGTTACGTTCTTGCGTCATATGATTATGACCGATATAAGACACAGCCTAATCAGGAAAAAAATATTACAGAGCGGTTAGTTCTACATGCTGATCGCGACGAAAAATCTGCAAGAAGGGGAGCGGAGAGAGGACGAGTAGAATCAGAAGCGACTATTACAGCTCGTGATTTGGTGAATATGTCGCCACATGACAAAACTCCTGTCCAACTCGGAAAAATCGTGGAACGCTATGGCCGAAAATACGGGTATGATGTTTCTATTTGGAGTAAATCTGATATTGAGAAAGAAAAAATGGGTGGACTTCTCGGAGTCAATCGTGGTAGTATGGATCCCCCCGTATTGATTGAAATGACATGGAAGCCCACCAAAGCGGCGAATTCTAAACCAGTCGTTTTGGTTGGTAAAGGTATCGTTTTTGATACCGGAGGTCTATCACTGAAGCCGACCAAAGATTCAATGGATCATATGAAGGCCGACATGGCTGGTGCTGCAGCGGTCATTGGTGCGATGGAAGCCATTAGCAGACTAGACGTTCCATTGTATGTCATCGGATTGATCCCAGCAACAGACAATCGCCCAGGTCAAAATGCCTATGTTCCTGGGGATGTCTTAAAAATGCATTCTGGAATGACCGTAGAGGTCTTAAACACAGATGCAGAAGGACGCTTAATTTTGGCTGATGCACTCTCTTATGCAAAGCTCTATCGTCCAGAACTCGTATTTGACCTTGCAACCTTGACGGGTGCTCAGGTTGTGGCCTTAGGAAGTCATGTCGGAGCGGTCATGACCCAACAAGATGCAGGAGCCCAGGAGCGATTGGATGCAGTTTTAAGTGCTGCAGAATTGAGTGGTGACTTATTGCACCCTATGCCAATGTTTCCTCATTATGGAGAATCTCTCAAAAGTGATGTGGCAGATATAAAGAATATTGGTAATCGAGAAGCAGGAACAATTACTGCTGCAAAATTCCTTGAGCATTTTGTTGACTACCCATGGATTCATATTGATATGGCTGGGCCTTCCTTCTTGAAACAATCTACATCATATCGACCCGCAGGGGGAACAGGGTTTGGCGTTAGACTTCTGACAGAGTTTATTCGTGAATACGCGTATCCAAAGAAACGCTGATCAAGTGAGTCAAGCCCTTGAAGCGCGAACGCGGATTGCCATCACTCTGGGAGATCCTAATGGGATAGGACCAGAAGTTGTTTTGAAATCCCTCTTTGATCCGTTATTAAAAAAGCGTGTGGAACCGATCCTTGTTGGTTCCATGAAGGTTTTAGAGATTCATGCTAAAATCTTGGGACGCAGGCTTCCCCCCATTGTAGATGGACTTACTAGGGATCTCCCCACATTTGGAGTTAGGATTATTGATACCTTATCTCAAAATTATGATGTAAGAGTTGAGCTCGGGAAGGTGACATCTAAGGCTGGTGGTATGGCCATGAAGTCTGTTGATGAAGGCATTCGCTTGGTGATGGACAAACAAGTGGCTGGCTTGGTAACGGCTCCAATTTCTAAATTAGCGATAGCTAAGGCAGGATATAATTTTCCTGGCCACACCGATTACATTGCCCAAAAAACAGGGGTTAATCAGCAAGTCATGATGATGGTATCGGATGAAATGCGAATCAGTTTAATGACAGACCACATTCCGATACGTCAGGTCTCTGATCAAATAACAATTAATAAGTTGATTGCTAAACTTAAGCAGATCAATCGATCATTGATTCGTGATTTTGGAATTCTTCGACCTAAAATTGCAGTTCTTGGACTTAATCCCCACGCAGGTGAAGGAGGTGTATTAGGGGATGAAGAAAAAAATGCAATCATTAAAGCCATTCAAGAAGCTGGTAATCGAGGAGTAATTGCGCTTGGTCCATTCCCTGCGGATGCGTTTTTTGGCAATAAAATGTACTGTGGTTACGATGCAATCATGGCGATGTACCACGACCAAGGTCTGATTCCCTTTAAAACTCTTTCATTTGGATCTGGAGTAAATTTTACTGCAGGGCTTCCCATTGTTCGTACTTCTCCTGACCATGGGACGGCATTTGATATAGCAGGGCGCAATGAGGCCAATGAGGGAAGTATGATCCAAGCTATACATCTTGCTACTTCCATTGCACATCAGAGAGATACGAATCAACGTTAACATGCGATATGCTCTCTCAACATATTGATCAAATAAGTTTGACAGCAAATTCATTTAAAGCCACTTAAAAAGTCTTCACCCTTAAATGATGTTATTGATTGCTGAGATTAATAGAGAATATCTGTATTTATTTTCTTAATTTGATTCAAATCTGACAGTCTGCTATTAATGAGTATATTTTAATATCTCAGCAGTTCATAATTATTCAATTAGACGATCACATGGAATATATCATTGGCGCACAACAATTTATAGACAGTATTATTGCCTATCCTCTGCTTATCATATTAGTCGGGGCGGGATTATTTTTAACCTTTCGACTAGGCTTTATTCAATTTCGTCAATTCGGCCATGGCATCAAAGTAGCCACTGGAAAATATGACGATCCTGATGATGCAGGAGATGTCACACATTTTCAGGCTTTAACCACTGCCTTATCAGCGACGGTTGGAATTGGAAATATTGCTGGTGTTGCTTTGGCTATTCATTGGGGTGGGCCAGGTGCCATTTTTTGGATGTGGATCACAGCGTTGTTAGGAATGTGTACCAAATATACTGAGGTGACTTTGGCTCAGCGCTATAGGGTGGTTGATCAGGATGGGAGCCGACTCATCGGTACAGTTTCAGGTGGCCCAATGTACTATATTGAGCAGGGATTAGGGAAAGCCTTTAAGCCTCTCGCTATGTTTGTGGCTGCCGCTCTGATATTAAGTTCCTTTATGTCTGGTAATGCCATTCAAGCAAACACGGTCTCTGACCTTATGAATGCAGAATTTTTGATTCCGACATGGCTTACTGGAGGATTAACTTCGGCTGTTGTGGCTTTAGTCATTCTCGGGGGTATTTCAAGGATTGGCCGGGTAACTGGTATCTTGGCTCCTGTGATGGGCTTGCTTTATGTACTCGGCGGAGTCGTCATTCTAGCGATTAATTACAATGGTGTTTTTCCAGCTCTTGCGAGTATCTTCACCGAAGCATTTAATCCTACTGCGGGTGTAGCTGGTACAGGGATCGGAATTCTTCTTCAAACCATTCTATGGGGTGTAAGGCGTGGCTTATTTTCTAATGAGGCAGGGCAGGGATCTGCACCAATTGCCCATTCCGCTGCAAAAACACAGGAGCCCGTTTCTGAGGGAGCGGTTGCATTACTAGAACCATTTATAGACACGATCGTCATCTGTACGATCACTGCACTGGTTGTTCTCACAACCGGGGTCTGGAAGAGTCCTGTTGAGACTCAACTCTTGATGGGAGAGGGGGATATGTCTTATGTGGCTGAAATTGATGGACGCTACCAAACCGCTGCGCCAGAAGCTATTCCTGATGAAATTATCATTGATCAGGGGATTCCCGCCACAGATGAAAACAATGGAGTCCTATATGCATGGCATGAGGTCCCAGTTGCTCAATTCTTTATTGATAGTGATCAATCTCAGCCGTTTACTGGCATCATCAATACCGAGATGGGGATTGCGATAGCATCAGTTGACAAAGTTGAATATACAGAACTCTACGGGCCAGCCGTTGAAAACGGTGCTCCCATGACTGCATTGGCATTTGAACAGGGGCTTGGAGATATTGGGAAATATCTTGTCATTCTGTGTGTATTTTTATTTGCGATCTCTACAGCAATCTCATGGAGCTATTATGGTGATCGCTGCTCCATGTATCTATTTGGAAAATCATCAATTCTTCCGTTTAAGATCATATTTGTGGTGATGCACTTTATTGGTGCAGTGACAAGTCTGAATACAATTTGGGGGATTGGGGATACGGCCATTGCATTATTAACGATTCCTAATGTTGTGGCATTGGTTCTGCTTTCGGGCATTGCCAAGAAATTAACCGATGATTATTTCAATGCATTTAAGCCAGGGATGACGAGAGATGAGTATCTCTCTGTTGCACGCACCCGTTCAGAGAGTCACAAATCAGGCTCCGAAATTTAGATTCTACATTAATGCCGTCAAAGCCAAGTTTATGGCAGTCGCTGTTTCCAGTTGGTGTACTTGTGCTTCTCTTAGTGGCCTCTGTCAATTTATTTGGTGAAGATGCTTCATATGGCCCAAATCAGGTCGCATTGATTCTTTCTGGTGTGGTTGCCGCACTGATAGGGTTGAAGTTGGGATTTTCTTGGAAGACAATGCAGGAAGCGATGGTTAAGGGCGTGTCCCTATCCATGGGTGCGGTCTTTATTCTCTTAGTTGTTGGAGCTTTAATTGGCACATGGATTTTGGGGGGTATAGTCCCGACCATGATGTATTATGGTCTGCAGATTCTGAGCCCACAGATATTTTACACGGCTTGCTGTATCATTTGTGCAATTGTTGCAATTGTTTCTGGGAGTTCATGGACAACTGTCAGTACGATTGGAATTGCTTTGGTGGGTATTGCTGCTGCATTTGAGCTTCATCTCGGGATTGCAGCTGGTGCCATCATTTCGGGGGCATATTTTGGTGATAAGTTATCTCCACTTTCTGATACCACTAACCTTGCCCCAGCCATGGCAGGGACAGAGTTATTTACTCATATTCGGCATATGTTATGGACGACTGTCCCCAGTATAACAATTGCTTTAATTGCCTTTACGATCATCGGATTTTTTCAGCAAACAAGCAATGCTTCTTCCTCTGGTTTAACGGAAGTATTAGACGCACTTGAAAATAGTTACAATCTTGGTGTCCACCTGCTGATTCCTGTGTTGATTGTTTTGGGATTGATTTACAAGAAAATGCCTGCGTTTCCCGCACTTCTCATTGGTGCATTGTTAGGCGGAATCACCGCGATGATTTTCCAGCAACATGTCGTGCTTGATTTTGTTGGCAGCTCGGATATGCCGCGTATTGTAAGTCTTTTCAAAGGGTTTTGGATCGTAATGTTCACCGAGTTTACTGCAAACACTGGAAATGAAGCGTTGGATTCGCTGTTGACACGGGGAGGAATGTCAAGTATGCTTGAAACGATTTGGTTGATCATTTCAGCTATGATGTTTGGAGCTGCAATGGAAAAGGCAGGAATGTTAGGAGTCATTACTGAACGAATTCTGAGTGCTGCCCAAAGTACAGGCAGTTTGATATTAGCAACTCTAAGCACAGCCTTTGGGTTAAATGTCATTGCGAGTGATCAGTATATATCGATTGTAATCCCAGGTAGAATGTATCGTGCTGAGTATGTCAAGCGAGGATTGGATCCTAAGAATCTTTCCAGAGCATTGGAGGATTCTGGCACACTCACTTCTGTATTAGTGCCATGGAATACATGTGGAGCCTTTATGGCAGCTGCGCTGGGTGTACCTACACTATACTATCTGCCTTTTGCGTTCTTCAATTATACGAATCCCTTTATCAGCGCAATTTATGGATTTACAGGATTCACCATTGTTCCATTAAGTGATGAGAATGTATCCGAAACCGACTTTAATGATGAAATCAATTCTTCGCCGGATCATGCGTGAAACTATCGCCTTTATTTGTGGTGTTAAATTTGATGAAGTTTAATATGAGAAAGCTAAGCTACTTTTTATCTCTAAGCTACATGAGACGCTGATCAGGGTATAGATGCGAATCAAACTAGCGAAGAGTTGTGTATGCGTAGATGCAATGACCAATTTCCAAAACTCCAATAATGATGAAGCGACTATATAAACTTTTGTCTTCCGCGGTGATTCCCTTAGGTAGTTTTGTTTTCTATTGGGCAGAGACTGTCGGAGGTGGTAATCCCTTCGGTGGGACAGTCACAGATCTACTATGGGGAGCACTGGTCACGGTCATTTTAATAGTCACTATGTATCTATATTTTCCCATCAGCAAATGGATTGAGCGTTTTAGCCCAGCATGGAGTTTCGGGATAGTTTGTAGCATCGGTTTCTGCCTCATTGGGCTTATGATGGATCTTGTAGGAGGGTATGCTTGGGGGGCTTATACATGGTTCTTTTTTCTATGGATCACGGCTGATTTTATAGATATGCCCAATGCGCCTAAGCACCATTATCAACTGTCTTTTTTCAAGCGTCAAAAGCCAATTGAGGAAGAACCCACCCGTATAGATAAAGCCGAAGTATTGAGGGTTCTATATCATCGTGGTTCTTGTTTCACAAGTGGGAATTAACGCTTCACCCAATGTAGTTTTAGAATTAAAGATTTTGCATGAAATTACGAGGACAATCAAAAATGATCAATCTCTAATAACCGAGATTATGGTTAGGCATATTTGTCTGACTGTCAATGATTTGGATGCCTATTTATACTAAGAAGTTAGCCAATTCGCAACACAATTAGTATTCACCGCAGAATATCAATAAATATTATTAATCAAATTCTACAAACGCTAAATCCAGATAGCCCTTTGGTGTATAAATTTGGGTTCTTATCTCTGAGCCTGCTTTGAATTAATCATGATCAACTAGCACACTCACCACAATCGTGTAATACAAATGGATGTTTCTATCCCAATAAGAGAGTTGCAGGGAGACTTAGCTCAGCCCTCGGATACTGAGTTTGGAGTGGCTGTCAGTAGATACTATAAGGATATCGCTAATGGCTTGTTAGAAGGGTGTTTGGACGCATTAAAACAGAACAGTGTTGAGCACATTGATCTCGTTTGGTGTCCGGGGGCATTTGAGTTACCTCAGACAGTTCAACATATGATTATAAATAATAATTATTCTGCAGTGATAGCTCTCGGAACAGTCATACGAGGAGAAACATTCCATTTTGAACTTATTAGTCAATCATGTTTTGACGCTTTACAAGAAATTGCGATAAGATCTGGAATAGTAGTCACGGTTGGAGTCTTAACGACTGACACTGTTGATCAAGCCACAGAACGTTCAAAAATGGGCCCAAAAAATAAAGGTCGAGAGGCTGCGCTTGCTGCCTTAGAAATGGTAAGTCTCGGCCGATTAATTACCGGTAATGGTGAATCTCGATAACCTATTATATATGGTCTGTGCGTGGATATTTGCAGCGAGTGTCCTACAGGGTGTTCATGCACAATCCACTAGGTCTTGGACCGCCCATACAAGTGCACGTGAAGTAACGAGTATCTCGGCAGGGCTAGACATGGTTTGGACTGCTTCTCGCGGAGGTATTTATGGATATACACCCAGTAGCGGCGAAATCTCTCGATATACGGCAGCAGAAGGGATGTATGATGTGAATGTCCGAGCGATTGCATGGGACTCTGAGCGACGGCTGGTTTGGGTTGGATATACAGATGGTGTTTTTGAACGACTAGATATAGATACAGATGAAATCATCACTTTTTTTGATATCTTCCGCAGCGACCGCTTTCCTTTAAAAGAGATCAATGCAATGGAAGTATCTGGAGACAGTATACTCATTGCAACTGGCTTTGGGTTGGTGATCTTTGATCCCATTCGTAATGAAGTTCGTGATACTTATAGTCGATTTGGACAAATACCTCCTGCTACACCAGTGAATGATGTGATCTTAGCAGATGTCTCTGGTAAGGGGGCTGACATGTGGATTGCGACAGATGCTGGTATTGCTTCTGCTCCTCTTTCAGGAAGCAGCCTTCAAGATCCGGCAAATTGGATATCACAGAATAATATTTCTCCTAGTCCCACGGTGACCGACATCATTTACCATCACGAGCGCCTATACATAGGTACACCGTTAGGGTTAGCAAGTCAGCAACCAGATGGTAGCTTTAGTAGAGTTGGGGCATCAAATCGCCCAATCATGGATCTTAACATACTCAACGATCAAGTCATTGCTGTGTTCCCCTTTCGTTTGCGTTCTTACAATCAACAAGGTATCGAAACAGTTATCGCTTCTGGATTTCAAGATTTGCGTGCTGTTGCTGTTAATGGCTCAGATGTATGGTTAGGAGATGGGCTGTCAGGATTGAATCATTATACAACCTCCAGTGGTAATCTTCCGCTCACATTAGTCAGCGCTGAACTCTATCCTGATGGACCTTTTGATTCTCCATTCGGAGATCTTTCTCCAGCAATGGATGGATCATTGTGGGCAACAGCACAATTAGGAATCTCTCAATCGGGTATTTACCGAATGACACCAAATGGTAGGTGGACGAATTTTACAAGTCGATTTAATACAGAAATTGAAAAGGGGAGTTATTGGCGAGTGCATGTTGATAATCAAGGAACTGCTTGGGCAGGTTCCAGAGGGGGTGGGCTAGCCCAGATTACACTAGATGATGTCATTACAACCTATGACCATGAGAACTCGATTTTGCTTCCAGCCTCAGGAACTCAAGATTTTGTAATCATTGGGGGAATTAGTAGCTCTGATGATGGAATTTTGTGGTTGACCAATACAAATTCTCCCTATCCTCTGCACTTTATAACATCTGATGGAAGTTGGGGACGATTACTATCGCCTCAATGCCCAGGAGCTCCTCAGTCTAATTCATTTGGTGATATTTTTGTCGATTCTAACGGGATTCTATGGATTATCTTACTTGGAAGTGGAAACTTGAACCTCACAAGAGGGATTCTCATTTTAGACACCAACGATACGCTAGACGATGCATCAGATGATTTATGTACATATTATTCTACCGCAGGCTCCAATGGGTCTGGGTTACCAGGGGCTCGGATACAATCAATCACCGAGGACTTAAATGGACGAATCTGGATCGGGACAAATGGTGGTCCCGCATTCTTTCGATCAAGTATTTCAGCGGCGACTGATCCGACGTTAGAGGCCTTATGGCCCGTATGGGGCGATCGCTCCGATGGAACTTATGTGCTTCGTGGATTGAGCGTTAACGATATAGCTGTAGACCCATCAAATCGGTTATGGATTGCGACACCCGACGGGGTTTACTTGTTATCAGAGTCGGATGGATTTGATCTTATTGCTCACTTTAGATCAGATAATTCCCCACTTTTATCTGATCAAGTGATCACGATCACTATAGACGGTTCAAGTGGGCGAGTGTTTATGGGAACTGACAAAGGGTTGATTAGTGCGTTAAGTGATGCAGTGACTCCATCTGAACAAACTATGGATTTGTTCGTATACCCGAATCCTGTTCAAATATCTTCAAGTCAAGACACTCAAATATATATTGACGGTTTAGTAACAGAGACAGAGATTTCAATTACGGCCATTCATGGAGATCTTGTTCGTCGCATGCAGGCGCGCGGCGGAAGGGGAGTCTGGGATGGACGCAATCAGGATGGAGAACTCGTCTCTTCAGGCATGTATTTGATTGTTGCACGGGGGAAAAATGGCGAAGGAATAGCTTATGGAAAGGTTGCAGTTATCCACTAGCATATTCGTCATTCTGAACAATAATTGTGTATAATTAAATTGATTTATTCAAATGGTGATCGTAGCTCAGGCGGTTAGAGCGCCAGGTTGTGGCCCTGGAGGTCGGGGGTTCAAGTCCCCTCGGTCACCCATTACGTTAATTGCCGCGTTCGTCTAGGGGTTAGGACGCCGGCCTTTCACGCCGGTAACACGGGTTCAAATCCCGTACGCGGTACCCTCATAAGGATGATACTACGTACGACCACGGTCAGCATGAATGGGAGTGTAGCCAGTGGAATATGCTGTGCCCCCCATCCTGCAGCTACTAAGAATGCTGTACCACTCAACATCGTGCCTGCCCAGTAGAATTTGATCCATCGCTTGTTGATATATAATGCGATGATGTGGAAAGGTAAGGCCCACATGATATGGAGATTTGGGCGTGTGATTTCGTGAAGTGAGATGAACCAGAAAAATGTAATGAGAAGGCCAATAAGAGAAATAGTGCCAAATAAGACTGAGTCAAATATCCGTCTTTTTGGTGTATGAAAATCCTTCACACTCAACAGTAACCCAAATACAAATATTCCCCATCCTATGACAGTCGGCAGAGAAATTGATTCTCGGGGTTTGGGGGAGGAGGGTTGACCAAATAGCGTATCAGTTCTAGCGACAAGTTGTTCTCCATTAATTTTGGAAGCATTTTCAATTAGAATTTGAAATTCAATAGGTAAAAAACTCAGTTGCCTTGTTGAGGCGGGTTGATCAACAGGGATTCCCATTGCTAAATTGATAGCTAAATCTAACTCTGGCTGGTTTTTGAGATACGGCCGTATGTAACTACGAAATGATCGGTCAACCAAATTAGAATCAGCCAATGGATATTGCAATGCATGTTCCAATGCGTCAAGAATACGGGTGGCGCAATTATCATATAAAAAGTCATAGCGATACACGCGGTTTTCTGGGCGAGCATTTATAGATACGAATTGATAGAGGGCGTGGATTTCTTCAGGACTCATACTGAGTTCTTGTTGTACGACACCACGTTCTTGAGTCAGCCATGAATGACCTAAAAGGGCTTGGGATCTATTCAAGGATAGTTGATAATCTAATTTTCCATAGGCAAAACGCGCCATAAATGAAATTGGACTTCTAAAATCAAATGTTCCATAGTTATAAGAGATATCAAACCCCGTAGACGGATCCCATATCCGAAGTGCGCTATGTCCCCAAAGTGCATAGATGGCATCTCCTGGATAGATTGTCAGGATAGAGACTCGTGCAGAATCAGATATCTGTGAGTGCCCAATTGAATGGAATCCGGGTAGAATAGGGACAATCAAAATGAACAGAATTACTGGAATGTGAGTTAACCGCATTTCATATAATGTTCATGGATTTAAGCAAAAAGAAGCGTGCTCGTGCGGTGCTGGATGCACTTTCTGAAGTGATTTCACGTCCTGAAACCGAACTGAGGTACTCCAGTGAGTACGAATTGATTGTTGCGGTCATTTTATCTGCTCAATGTACCGATGAACGTGTTAACATGATTACTCCGAGCCTGTTCAAAATATGGCCTACCTTTGAATCCCTATCTACCGCCTCTGCCGAAGAGGTCGCTCAAATCATAGCCTCCATCTCATACCCAAACAATAAATCTAAGCATTTGGTCGCAATGGCCTCAAAAGTAATAGGGGAGTATGACGGAAAGCTACCTAAGGATCAGGCTTCGCTTATGAAGTTATCCGGAGTTGGCAGAAAGACGGCCCAAGTCGTTTCATCAGTTGCGTTTGGAGATCAGGATGCATTACCTGTAGATACACATGTATTTAGAGTTGCAAATCGAATTGGTCTTGTTGAAAATGCAGACACTCCTTTGAAAGTGGAAATGGGACTGAAGAACGTCATTCTCCGTCAAGAATGGGGGCGTTCTCATCACTTATTGATTCTTCATGGCAGGTATACATGTAGAGCTCGGAATCCTGATTGCCAACAGTGTGCAATTAGTGATTTGTGTAAGTATTTCGAAAAGTTGAAGCAATTGCCAAAACAAATGAGTGATTTAAATCCATCATATGGTAAATATTACTGTGCCACTCGAAAGGTTTATTTTGACAAGCCGACGACACGAATTGACCGACATGGAACCCAACAAATTGCCTGTCCAAAATGTAATTCTATGAATGTGTTTCACTCAAAGACGGGTGTTACAACTAAAATCGTACGCGATTTCAGGATCGCATAACACGCTATAAACGATAGATTAGATGCCAAATAAGCATATCCTCATGATACTGGATGGTTATGGGATTGCCGAAAATCCAAGTGCCAGTGCTATAGATCAAGCACAAAAGCCTTTTTTGGATGAATTATTTTCAAAATATCCACATAGCACATTAGAGGCATCTGGGCGGCCTGTAGGCTTACCCTCAGGGCAAATGGGGAACAGTGAAGTAGGGCATATGAATTTAGGTGCTGGGCGAATTGTGAATCAGGAAATTACTCGGATTGATCTTTCAATTGAAGATGGTTCTATCAATCAAAACGAAGTACTCATTACCGCGGCTCGCCATGCTCAAAACACTCGGCTTCATTTGATTGGATTATTCTCGGATGGTGGTGTCCATAGCCATATCCGTCATCTCATTGCATTATGCAAATTTGCTCACTCTCAGGGCCTTTCCCGTGATCAGATCTGTATTCATGCATTCTCAGATGGAAGAGATTCTGATCCCCATGGAGGGATACAATATGCCCAGCAGTTTGAAGACACTGTTGGACATTTAGCTCAGATTTGCACTGTAATTGGCCGTTACCATGCTATGGATCGTGATCGGCGCTGGGAGCGCACAGGCAAAGCATATCGCATGCTAGTACATGGTCAAGGAAAGAAATGCGACAGTGTGGTTGAAGCCTTTCAATCAAGTTATGATGCAGGGATTACTGATGAATTTATTGAGCCACACATTATTGAGTCAGTCAAAATAAGTGATAGTGATGCGGTTATATTTTTCAATTTTAGAGCTGATCGCGGCCGTCAACTCGTTAATGCATTTACCCAAACGCCTACTGATGCAACCTTTGCTGTCACTTCATTTGAGCATCTCTTTTTTGCAACCCTAACGCCCTACGATAAAGCTTTTGGATTACCAGTAGCGTATGATAAAGTAGATCTAAAATTTACCTTAGGTGAAGTCATCGCTAATGCAGGGCTGCGACAACTCCGAGTAGCGGAAACAGAAAAATATCCGCATGTAACCTATTTCTTTAGTGGGGGGCGTGAAAAACAATTTAAAGGAGAGCACCGCCTATTAATCAATTCTCCAAAAGTTGCCACCTATGATCTTCAACCTGAAATGAGTGCCCCCGAGGTTGCAGTCCGATGTGCTAATGCTCTCAGAAAAGAAAAATATGATTTTGTATGTATCAATTTTGCTAATGCAGACATGGTTGGCCACACGGGGGTGTTTGAAGCAGCTGTCAAAGCGGTTGAAGCTGTAGATCAAGCCGTACAGGTCGTTGTAGAGACGGCATGTTCTGAGGGCTATGGAATCAGCATCATTGCTGATCATGGAAATGCTGATTTAATGCATAATGAGGATGGATCTCCTAATACTGCTCATTCTACGGCACTTGTCCCTCATTTAATTATCAAAGACGGTTTCAGAGGACCAATCCATCCGGGGAAATTAGGAGATATTGCCCCTACGATTCTTCATTTCATGGGGATATCTATTCCAGAAAAAATGACTGGCAAAGTCCTCGTTAACTCTATATAAGCCACAGAAAAGTGATCTGATCTTTTTGAATGTCATCATTGGAAACTCGATCACTGGATCGCTCATGATCGTCTTTGATGCATCCATGTATTCCAGTGATGGTGCTTAGAGGGTTAAAGTCAAATGCAAGATCTAAACAAATTCATTCTGATCATTCGGATTTGAATTTGTCCAAATAGGGTTGAACAATATTTCTGAGCAACATCAAACTTTCCAACATCCACTGGCGAGTCACATTGAGTTTTGATTCGGAATCTTCTATGCTCAATGCATAGGGGCTTTTCAGAATGATCCGAGACCAACCATTTTCAAATTCTTTCCAAATGACTTTTCCATTTAACTTGGAGTCAATTTCCGTTTGGTATTTTTTTAATTCGTTAAATATTGTCTGATTAGATTCTCCGTTAAATGATAAAAATACTTGCGCTTTGAGATCTTCAGCTCTGGTAGCATAACAGACATTTTGCAAGCCTGATTGGAATGAACGCCATCTGCCTCTCCATCCTCCCTTGCTGATTGGGGTAAATCCTTTCTCAATTAAACTGCTATTGAGAGGTCTATAGAATTCTGCATACAAAGTATTTATAGTTTTGCGTTTAGACTGTGATGAGTCTTGAGGAGATTCGGGAGCTACCACCGTCTGAAATTTATAGGTGTAATTGCCTTTGACACTATATGCTGATACCTTCACTGCATAAACATTGATGGTATCGGATTCATTCAACCACTCCAAAATTGTTCGGTGGTAAGAATCAAAGTCACTTGCGATCCAGACCAAGATACTTGCCTCTGCACCAGCTGCATAGCCAATTAAGCTGAGGCAGTGGCCGTGATCCGACTTTTCAATTTGATTTTCAATCACCACTATCGCATCGGTTTCCTCTTGTCGGGCAAAGATATCAACACGTCCCATACCTCCAAGTGTTTTCTCAGTTGTTACATCTTTCAAATTTAGGCCGATGGCATCTCCTAATTGATCAATGTTTTCGGCTAGCCATGGGGTGAAATGATGTGCCTCATGCGCCCAAACATCACGTAAATTTACTGGCTCAAGCTTAGAAATTTCAGGCATTTATTATTTAGAGTTTATCTCATGGATTCACTCACAATCAACATCAATAGTTTAGTGAGTATTCTTATGGATAGCTTTTCTGGGTATTGGATTATGGAACCTTTTTGATAAGTATTGGATCCGAGAAGAGAAAGTTATTACCGTTTGACCCAGTGAAAATTAGCTGGAAATCCATCGGGTGTCACTGTGAAGCGATTGAAGTAAATGAGTTGGAGTAAATCATGAGAAAATTCCGACTGGGATACATTGACTACACTTGTTTGGTGAAGATGATGACTCTATTTATGGGAACTATGGGACATCATCTGTTCTTCTAAACGCGATGACATCACAGCTAGTCGGCCAGATAATGTGGCCAATTCAGTTCGTTCAGATGCGGTTTCTACTCTGGCTGATAGGTCGGATCTATGCTCTATCCGTTCAGCCTCGGACGCTAACCAAGTGAACTCTGTAGCAAGGAACTCTGCATCTTGCTCAAGTTTTGCCCATCGATTTGAAATTGTTCGTGCGCGATTAATTCTGCGATCCAATAAGTCCGAAATTAGTAAAGTTTGAGCATCTATCAACCCCTCATCATCTATGCCAGATTGTCGAATTTCTTCTGTAAATAAGTTGATCTCAGAAGCTTTTGATAACTCTATTTCTTCTCTAAGGGTCATATCTTCTGCCTTTTTCTGCACCAGTAATTCAAGACGTTTTGAGCGAAGTTCCATCAAAACTGTAAGCTCTCTCCATGCGGCTTGAAGATTTGGTCGTGGATTAATATCTACCCCTGCATAGAGTAATGCAATTAATTCAGCTCCCTTAGAAAGGAGTTTAGCCCCGCGAGTAAGAATAGATGGTGATGCTTCAATGAGTAACCATGCTGTTTCATACCCGACTTTTTTTGCCTCTGAGTTAGCTAAATCAGTTGATATATTCATCAAAATTTTCGACTCAACTACAGTAGAACGATTTTCCATTTTAATCTTGAATTCGTCTATGTAGCCCAGACCTGCTTCCTCGGCCATTTCTAATACACGACTTGGGTTAATCCTGACGGTGTCAGGGAGTTGACGACGGAATTCATTAAGAACCTCATTCTTATCCCGTGCTGACCGAATAGTAGGACGGGGATAAGCTCTGCGGTGATGATTATTTATTATTTTATGTAGAGAATCTAATTTTTCATCAAGCAATTGCAGAAGATAGGACTCAATTAAGATTCTTTCTGATTGTTTCCTTTGGGATTCATTTAATTCAAATTTTTGGAGCATAGTTTCAATCTCTGACTTCATCTGAGCGCGGTCATTCGCATAGCCTATAATCCATGAATTACTGACTCCCTCACCGATTGAAGCCTGAGTTAATGCGTCGTCTGCACTTTGAATGAAATTTCCTGCCGAGGGAATATCTCCCGCCAGACCTGAGAATAATCCAAAGATCCCATATAATATACCCAACCCCTTTCTGGAATTGCTCCAGCCTTCAATTTCGGTATTCAACTTGGTTAAAGCATCTCCGATTTGCTCACGCAAAACAGCATCCTGATATAACCTTTGGGAATGCAGAGCCTGCCAAGCAAGCTCTTCTGCACGCTCAATGCGTATTTCCTCTCGAAAGTCAGCTATCCACTCTGACTCAAGTTGATCTAATTTCGCATCAATTTTTTCCTGATCCGATTGGGCAAATACAAAAAAAGGAAATCCAATGTAAAGTAGCAATGTACAGATAGATTGAACAGCGAAATACTTGAGAAATATTATCATATTGGTTATCATTAAAACAAGAAAATATATACTGTCAGGTAGGTTATGAGGGTTCTGTGAAAGCGAGTAACATTTAGATGACCATTTTTAGGTAAGATGTCTTTTCTTTATGCGCTTGATGAGTTAAGATGTGTATCTGAATTGTTCTCAAGAACGATGTTTCATATCAGAAAGATTTAGGACGCGAAAAAAATAATGGATCTACAACTTTTTTAGTGGGTTAACCGTTTTTTTGATAGCCTACTGGATATA
>JAPOTS010000045.1 GCA_026709065.1 Bacteroidota bacterium | reverse complement strand
TTCCGGAAATCTTATATTTATCAGCTCTTTCGTAAACGAAACCGCCGAACTCAAGATAAAGTGCTACGCATTCACTTCACGAAACGCCCGTGATTTTCATATCATAAAATCCGCGCGGGAATTCAGGTTTGGTCAGCAACCGGAGTGCTCGCATCCAAGATTCTTGAGTTAATCCGTAGGAATGTAGACATCAAAGCAGGTAAGAGTAGCAGTAGAATTGACGTGGTGATCATAATTCCAACGCCAAGTGATGCTGCAAATGGAATCAAAAACTGGGCTTGAATGGACGGTTCAAGAATCAGCGGGGTAAACGCGAGGAATGTTGTGACAGATGTTAACATGATAGGGCGGAAACGACTCTTTGCACCTTCAATGATAGCTTCTCTTCGGGCAATCCCATCTCGAATACGTCCATCGATAGAATCCATCATGACAAGTGCATCATTGATGATCACCCCCGTTAAGCCGAAAAATCCTAAGATGGACCCAGAGGCAAGACTGATGGTGATCCCTAAAAAAAGATGACCCAGAAGAACTCCAATGAGCCCAAAAGGAACAATCGCTAAGAGGAGGAAGGGTTTTCGGTAGGATCGAGTTCCAATCGCGAGAAGTGCATAGATCACCAACATGGCGAGCAAAAATCCACGCTGGAGTGCACCTAGAGAATCAAGTTGCTCTTGTTGCTCCCCTCCAAATGTATAGTTTAATTCTGGGTCCGAAGATGTGAGTTTTGGAAGAAACGTGTCTTCAAGAATTTGTGTCACTTGCCCGCCAGAAATTACCTCAGGGTCCACATCCGCAGTTATAGTGACGACGCGACTTCCACCCATACGGCGAATCACTGGCTGTGATGTCCCCATGCGAATGGTGGCCACTTGATTGACGGGTACTTTTTGATTTTGCAGTGTCTGGATAAGGTATCCTTCCACATCCGTAATGGATTCTCGCTCGCGTGCAGGTAGTCGGGTATAAACCGAAATTTCTTCTTCACCCCGTTGCAGTTTGACGGATTCTATTCCGAAGAAAGCAGAGCGGACTTGCTGTGCGAGCCCTTCAACCGTGAGACCAAGAGTTTGGGCAGCGGGTTGCAATTCAAGTTGAACTTCTCTGATTCCAGGAACAAGATCTGAACGAATATCAAATACCCCGGTTATGGTGTGTAAATTACTCACGATGGAGTCTGCCGCAGTTGCTAGGCGTTTTGGATCTGAATGAGACATGGAGACTTCCACAGCATTGCCCAAATTGACCACATTTCCAGTGAGTGTTAGTCCGCGTATATAGGGAAGGACACCGATTTCCTCACGCCAGTCCTGTACAATATCAAGCGTTGAAATACTTCGATGTTCAGCCCCTATAAGTTTGAATTCAATACTTGCAATATTGGATGGTGGATTGACCGTAGAGGCAGGGTTGAGTCCGCCGCCTTCTATGTAGGGGCCTTTGCCAACAACGAGGGTCACACCTTCCAAGAGTGAGGGGGTGCCTTCCTGTTGATTCTGATCCAAACGCTCAAACACTCTTATTCCAGCCTCTTCAATTTCTTTAGCAACTTCAAGAGTTCTCTCTGCGAGAGTTTCCTCTGGCATTTCGAGCGTTGCCATAATCACATCGCCTTCAATGACTTCTACCACGGTGGTAGGTATGATGCCTGCTGGAACCAGAGACATACAGAGAATAAACAACCCAACCGTACTGGCCATGATGATTGCTGGATACTCAGTGGCGAAGCGCAGAGAGCGATCAAACGGTCCTTGGACGAATCGTGTGAGCCAGTAATCTACTGCAGTCCGAGTCTTTGTGAGAAAACGATCAATGACATTGGAGGGTTGCCAGTCTGGGCCGGGAAGATGAGATAAATGACTCGGTAAAATGAAAAGAGACTCCATCAATGAGACCGATAGCATAGCAATAATGATGGTCGGCAGTGCAACCCATATGTCCCCGATACCCCCTGGAATAAAAAATAGGGGAGTGAATGCTGCGATGGAAGTAAGTACAGCAAAGGTCAAAGGAGACTTGATCCTTCTGGCCCCCTGGATTGCTGCAAGGGTTCCAGAAACTCCCGACATACGTCTGCGATGGATTTGTTCAGCCACAACAATCGCATCATCCACAATAATTCCGATCGCAAGTAGAAATGCAAAAATTGAATTCACATTGAGGGACAGATCAAACCATAACATCACCGATATTGCGGCCATTCCCGAAGTAATGAGACCAAGAACAACCCATATTGCAAGACGAATTTCGAGAAACAATGCGAGCGCAATGAAGACGAGAAGAAACCCTAAAAGTCCATTACGAACCAGAACATCTACACGGTCAGAATAGTTGGAGGAATCATCGTTCAATACATCAATTTGGATCCCCTCAGGTAAGGATGGGACAATAATATTATGAAGATGGGTATGTACAGACTCAGAGATTTCTTGAACATCCTCCCCTTCACCCCGATAAACTTCCACAAAGATAGCTGGCATTCCGTTATATTGAACCATGAGGTTAGAGTCTTCAAATCCATCTCGGATGGTTGCAATATCTCGGAGGCGTACAATGGTCCCGTCATTTTGAGTGATGACGGCGACTTCTTCAAAATCAAACTGACTATAGTTTTGTCCGATTGTTCGGACTCGGACTTCAGAATCTTTTGTATCAATACTACCAGCTGACAGATTCAAAGAACCCTGACGCACAGCATGGGAAATATCCTCTAACGTAAGCCCAAGGGCTCGCAGGGTAGAGCGTGAGACTTCAATAGAAATTTCGTAATCTCTGTCCCCAGTGACCCTGACCATAGAAATGCTAGATAAAGATTTTAATTCCGACTTGATTTCATTGGCTAATACTTTAAGCGATCGTTCGGTTGCATCTCCATGGAGAATGAGACGGACGACGCTGTTGCGATTGTCCATTTCTCGAAATTGTGGCTTTTCTGCCCCAGTTGGAAATGTCTGTATTTGTTCAACTGCCGCTTTTACATCATCCATCGCTTCACTCAGTTTGACACCACTAGTAAATCGAATTCTGACGGATCCAACTCCTGAGGCAGCCTGTGATCTGATGGATTTTACATCATCTAATGTTTCAATCTGTTCCTCAATCTTAATGATGATGGACTCTTCAATCTCTTCAGGAGAAGCACCTGGATAAACCATGAATACTTCTATCATATTGAAGGCGAAGGTCGGCCATGCTTCTCGCTTCAATCCTCCAAGTGATAAGATCCCAAGGGCAATAATGCCAAACATCAAGAGATTGGGAGCAATACGGTTTGATGCCATATAGGCAATCGGTCCCCGGGATTCCCCTTCGTAAAGTGGATCTTGATTCATCTTAATGATCAACTTGCCGATGGAATATTAGCATACAGATGAGCAAGTGTTTTTGGACAGAGAGGAACTCTGTTTGAATCGTAAGTAGCAACAGCATTATGGTTGACTATAGAAATTCAACAGTGGAGGGATTGCCCCGTATAGGACATAACGAACAACTCATGAATCAATCCTAACAGACATCCCATCAACGACTGCATCTAATCCACTCAGGACAACTTTTTGTCCAGATTCAAGTGCCCCCCTTAAAAATACCTCATCTTGTGAACGTTGAAGAACTTCAACGGGAATACGCCGAATGGTTCTATTTTCTTGTACAACCCAAACCTCATTATCTGGCTTGAGAGCCGTACGACGTGCAACAAAGTACTCTTGAGGCTGGAGACCATCAATGACAACATCCACATACATGCCAACTAAGAGGGGGGGGATGGATGTAGATTCTGAATCGGAGGCGATTCCAGATGTAAAGGGTTTTGGTACTTGAATGACGACTTCAATCGTTTGAGTTTGTTGTGCAATGGATGCTTCTGCGCGGTCTACATAGCCCTTCCACCAATACTCGCGATCACCATAACGGGCAATCACTTTCGCAACAACTGATCTACTACGAGAATCGGGCTTTAACTGCCATAGCTCAGGAATAAGAGCTGCACTCTCGTCAGGAAGAGAGACCACGATCTCAACGAGGTCTATACCATAGAGATTTCCAACGGTCTCTCCAGCCCTCACAAACTGTCCTACTGTAACGGATTCGCTGACAACTGCGGCAGCAAAGGGGCTGCGAACAATAGTTCGGGAGAGGTTCAACTCGGCTTCATCAAGTTCCGTTTGATCTCTACTAAGAGCTACTTGTACAGCTTGAATCTGAGGTTCCCATAACGCAAGCGAGGAGGGAGATCCCGTGGTGTCCTGACGGTTCCAGTTTTCGAACTGCGTCTCGGCAATTTTCGCTTCCGCTGTGACACGCATCAATTCAACCTCCTGAGATGCTACATTTGCACGTGCTCGTTGCAGTTGGCTCTGATAGTCAGCATCGTCAAGTCTGAACAAAATTTCTCCAGAAGTAACTCTACCTCCACTCTGAAACAGTGGGTTCACCCATACAACACGTCCAGAAACCTCCGCCGTCACAGACAATTCTGAACGTGGGATTACCGTCCCACCACCATAGATCGGGATTGCTCCATCCCCGATCATGATAGATGCAGTACTCACATAAGGAGCAAGTGATGGAGGAATTTGAGGCTCATTTGGCGGTCTAAGTCCAACGAGGATGATGGACGCTACGACACATAATACTACAATGACACCTGCGAGGATGAAACCAATTGTCCTGCTCATGGAATCAGGCGAATTCTAAACGTTGAACCAAGATAATCATTTGAAGAAATGAAAGTCATAATGAATGGGAGAGCAACTACATTATTTAAAATATCTGTCACCTTAAACGAACCATAAAATAAGAACGTTCAAATGAATATAAGCTAAGCTTCAAGCAGGGTTGATGATAAATCTGGTAGACAGGAATATCTGCAAGTTAATTGAATGCCTTACAATGTCATAGGCATCAGCAAAACCAATGGAGCAACGACTCAAAGTGATAAGATACTCCCGATATACCCAATATCTGATATGATTCATTTCTCTGAGATGAACAATGTGCATTGGAATCATTGGCTATTTCAGAGATCAAACATTTGCTTTACAATGGGTTAAAGTCAATACTGTTGCTTTAAAGATTTTTGTCTTATATTTTCGAGGTATTTCCTTAATTTTTACCCCATGGCCAGAATACCTTCACCCTTGCCTGGAGGTTCCAGACTATCCGATAACTTGAGCTGGAGCTGGGAGTGATCGCTTGAGTCTTCCCAATGGCTGCCGTTTTGACGGCACTGGAGCAGTGCAAATGCACCAGCATACGGAGGCGTCGCCTGCTTGCTGAAGTGATGATGTTATGTACTGACCTTATGCCTGTTTCGGTCGGTCTCTACGCGGGAGGTGCTCCGTTGTCTCATGGATGGATTTCGCTTGATTCGTCCTGAGTCTCCTTTTGTATTGTCGGGCAAGTCGTCTATATCTAGGGCCGAACCCGACTTGGAGTTGACCCATTCCACAAACTTTGTCAGAGCAATGTGCACTGGCCGTCGTCTCGTGGCGATAGATGTTTGAACGCTTAGTCTACCTGAAGAGAAAAGTAACCGAGCATTTTTCGGATTGCTTGAGTGTTCACGACACAGATGACTTTTCCCAAGTTGCGTATTTCCATGCTCTTGGAATTGGGCATGCATGCACCCTTTGCATGGTGTTCGGGCCCCTACAAGGAATCGGAGCAGACACAGGCAAAAGAACTGATATTGAGTATGGGGCCTGGCATGCTATTGCTTGCAAATCAAACTGTACGGGCTTTCCCTTGTGGTTACGGGCGAAAGAGACGGGTGCAGACTTGCTTTGGCGGGCATGCAGTCAACCGCATTTCCCTGTGAAGGAGGCGCATGAATATGGATCTTGGCGTAGTGTTTTTAGAGGCAAGGGCATAGACAACAGCTGTGAGGTCCGCGTGATTGATTACACCCTCAAACAAGAAGATGCGACGGTATACAGGCTGGTGACTACGATGTTGGATCCAGAAGAGGCCCCGCGGATGAACTTGCCGCACTGTACCATGAACGGTGGGAAATCGAAACGGCCTATGACAAGGTCAAACGCAAATGTTGGGACCAAGGGCTATGTTGCGTAGCAAAACCCCCAATCTCATACAACAAGAATATGAGGGATTGATGCTGGCCTATTATGCTGTGCGTGCATTGATCACAAAGGCCGGCAAAAAAAGCGGGCGAGGATCTGGACCGATTATCTTTCGTGCATACCGTTAATATTCTCCAAGGTCGGATTCAACAACCCGGCGTTCCCCTCCCAGAACAAGATCCCACAGATCATGAGTGAACATTTGGTTGACGAAATACTGGAGGAGCGTATTGTATCCAGTCGAGAACAACGAAAGCCGCGGGGACGGAGACAAAAAATGAGTAAGTACCCCATCCGACGGAGAGGCATCTCTCAAGAGAAGAACATGATTGGACACCAAAATTTCTCACACCTGTCACATCAAAAAATCCATAAAGCAACAGTATTGGGCTTAAAGCGGTAAACTGGCCCTCGGAAAAAGATTCAGTTTTGGTGAAATTAATTTTATAACTCAATCGTCGTGAATATTAAGGGATTATGCATTGGTTCACGCAATATATTATGATAAAAACGTCTACTCTTGACGACTTCGTATTATTCTAATTCATATATTGGTAATGCGTATATGAGTGATTTAGTGACTGAAGACCTTATCACCCAAGAGTGGGTATTGATTAGTAATCATCACTCTCTGGTGGAACGATCCGTATACCATTGATTGATGCGACCCCTTATTGTCTGCAGATTGATCCTCTTTATGGTATTCCTCTGGGCTGAAACGTCTCAGTCCCAGCAACCAAATATTGTCCTAATTGTCGCCGATGATTTAGGATATGGAGATCTTTCCACTTATGGAGCACAAGATCTTTCTTCACCTGCTCTGGATAGTTTGGCGGCTTCGGGAATCCAATTCAATCAATTTTATGCGAATTCTCCCGTTTGCTCACCCACCAGAGCCTCCTTACTTTCTGGGCGTTATCCACCCCTTGTTGGAGTACCCGGTGTCATTCGTACCCATGCGGCTGATAACTGGGGAAACCTTCTGCCCGATGTGCACCTGCTACCCGAAATGCTTCGTCTACATGGATATCATACCGCAATGATCGGAAAATGGCATCTTGGACTATACCCACCTCAACGCCCTATTGACCGCGGATTTGATCATTTTCAAGGATTTTTGGGAGACATGATGGATGATTATTACACACATCAGCGTCATGGACTGAATTACATGCGTCATGGAGACAAGGTGATTACCCCAGAAGGTCATGCAACCGATCTGTTCTCTGATTGGGCAGTTCGTTATATTGAAAGTCGCACATCTTCTACGGCTCCTTTCTTCTTGTACTTAGCATACAATGCACCACATACCCCTGGTATAGGATGAAAGGTTCCACAATTGGGCGATATGTTAATTTGGGTTACATTTTTATATTATCTACAAATCGTCACGGGGAAGAGAGCCCC
>JAPOTS010000031.1 GCA_026709065.1 Bacteroidota bacterium | reverse complement strand
AATTCCATAAACGACCCTGATTTTCATATCCACTTAACTACGCGGGAATTGAGGCTACATAAAAACATAATTAGATATGTTTGATGTTGATTGATACCCATGCACATCTCTATGATAAGCGGTTTGAGAATGACTTGGATGATGTCATGATTCGGGCGAATGAAGCAGGAATAAATCAAATCTTTCTTCCTGCCGTGGATGTGTCATCAGTATACAAAGCGCTGAATTTAGCCGCAAATTATGAAGGTGTCTATGCCATGGCAGGAATTCACCCTACACATGTCAAAGAGGCCACCAATCATGATATTGAAGAAATCACACGATTATGTGATGAATCAAGTATAATTGCCGTAGGAGAGGCAGGACTAGATTATTACTGGGATAAATATTATGATGATAGGCAACTGGATTTTTTTGTCCACCACATCCATCTCGCATCAAAAAAGAATCTTCCTCTAATTATTCACCTAAGAGATAAACAGGACCGTGATCAAGCACATCAGGACGCTGTTGAGATTCTTAGAAAAGAACTACCTCCCAATCGAGGTAGTCACCGTGGAATATTTCACTGCTTTACAGGGCCGAAATGGCTTCCAGAAGTAGCAGCTCAGTTGGGTTTTCTTATTGGAGTTGGTGGGGCGGTGACCTTCAAGAATTCATCCGTGGCAAATATGATTCTGGATGTTCCATTAAGCCAGATCGTCTTAGAAACAGATGCCCCCTACATGTCCCCTGTCCCATTTCGTGGAAAGCGGAATGAGCCAGCATGGATTACGCATGTAGCTCAGAAAATTGCAGAGATTAAAAAAATAACAGTTGCCGAGGTGGCAGAAATTACTTCTACAAACGCACGACAACTGTTTGGACTCAGTTGAGTCGAAATCTATTTTGTTTCAGGCTCTTCATCAACAACCTCAAAATCGGCATCATCAATCACATCTTCCGATGAAGGTTGTCCATTTTGAGATGGCCCAGCTGATCCAGCGCTTTGATCGGAGGTTTGTTGAGCTGCAAGGATCTCTTCACTCGCCGCGGTCATTGCCTCACTGAGTTGTTGAATTCCGTTTTCCAGTTCATCAAAGTTTTTTGACTCATGGAGGCTTTCAAGGCGCTCAATCGCAAGACTAATCGCACTCTTTTTATCCTCAGATAACTTGTCTCCAACTTCGGAGAGAGTATTTTTAGAGGAATAGACTAGTGAATCAGCTTGGTTAAGAAGTTCAATCTCATGACGGCGCTTTTTATCCTCATCAGCATGCTCTGCGGCTTGTTGACGCATTTGATCAATCTCGCTTTCAGAGAGTCCACTTGACGCTTCAATCCGAATGGATTGTTCGCGTCCTGTCGCTTTGTCTTTCGCAGTGACATTCAGTATCCCATCTGCATCAATATCAAAGGCGACCTCAATTTGAGGGGTTCCACGGCGGGCAGGTGGAATTCCATCAAGGTGGAATTTACCGATGGTACGATTATCCAAGGCCATATCACGGTTACCCTGTAAGACATGAATCTCCACAGAAGGCTGATTATCTGCAGCGGTTGAGAAGACTTCGTCTTTGCGAGTAGGGATGGTTGTGTTTGACTCAATCAGTGTGGTCATCACACCACCGAGGGTCTCAATGCCTAGGTTTAGAGGAGTGACATCAAGTAATAGAACATCATCAATATCTTGTGACAGAACCCCACCTTGAATTGCTGCACCCATAGCGACTACTTCATCTGGGTTAACAGATTTGTTTGGAGCCTTGCCAAAGAACTCCTCAACGGTCTTTTGAACAAGTGGAATTCGAGTAGAGCCTCCGACAAGAATCACTTCATCAATCTTATCCTTGGAGAGTTTAGCATCTTTTAACGCCTGTTCCATTGGCGGGACAGTTCGCCTCACCAAATTGCCGATTAACTGCTCAAATTTTGCACGTGATAGAGTGGTTGTTAAGTGCTTAGGTCCATCAGCTGTAGCCGTGATAAAAGGCAGATTGATTGAAGTTTCACTACTACTTGATAACTCAGTCTTGGCTTTCTCGGCAGCTTCTTTCAAGCGCTGGAGAGCCATGTTATCGTTACGTAGATCAATCCCATCAGATTTCTTGAAGGAGTCTGCAAGGTAATCAATCAGGGACTGATCAAAATCATCGCCTCCAAGATGTGTGTCTCCGTTAGTGGATTTTACTTCAAAGACACCACCACCTAATTCAAGAATTGAGATATCATAAGTACCTCCACCAAGGTCATAGACCGCAATGGTACGTTCTTTGTCCTGCTTACCGAGGCCATAGGCAAGGGCAGCGGCCGTTGGCTCGTTAATGATTCTACGTACTTCAAGTCCTGCTATTTTGCCAGATTCTTTGGTTGCTTTTCGTTGGGCATCGTTGTAATAGGCAGGGACAGTAATAACCGCTTCGGTGATTTTCTCGCCGAGATAATCTTCGGCAGTACTTTTGAGTTTTTGCAGAATCATCGCCGAAATTTCTTGGGGAGAATACAGCTTATCATCAATCTTTACACGTGCAGTTCCATTCTCTCCTTTATCGACTTGGTAAGGGACAGTTTTGAGTTCGTCTGGAACTTCATCATAACCGCGTCCCATGAAGCGCTTAATGGAGAACACAGTATTCTCAGCATTAGTAACCGCCTGTCGTTTAGCAGGGCCACCAGCGAGACGCTCACCATCTTTTTTGAAGGCGACTACAGAAGGTGTGGTACGTCCACCCTCAGAATTCTCAATGACTTTTGGTTCGCCCCCTTCTAATACAGAGACAACAGAGTTTGTTGTACCTAAATCAATTCCAATAATTTTGCTCATTAGATTAAGTTTATCAGTTAGTTTTGATTAACTACTTTAATGCTAAGGCAATAATCTTGCCGATCGGCTTAATCGGACATAATGGCAGAAACATGTCAATAATGGCATAGAAAGAGATGAACGCATTGATACATATCTGGTTAGATTACAGGGAGAAGAGTTTTTGAATGCAATTCATTCCAAATGCCATTACGATCCTGCGTATTCTGGTGACACCTTTTTTGATTGCTTGCCTTTTTCAGCAAACAATTTGGTACGCATCTCTGGCATGCGCGCTATTTTTGACGGGTGCAATTTCAGATTATGTAGATGGTTATGTTGCTCGTACCCAGAAAACACAAACTAAATTGGGGCGGCATTTAGATCCTGTTGCAGATAAGGTATTTGTGATGGGATTATTCATCTCTTTGGCATGGTTGTATCCTCTCATTGTTCCTTGGTGGGCAGTTGGTGTCATCATTCTTAGGGATGTATTTGTTACAGGATTACGCTTACATGCTGACTCAAAACACAGATCTCTTCCTACACTTCAATTTGCCAAACTGAAAACGGTCATGCAAATGGGTTATTTGGGTATACTACTGATTCTATTGATGTTGCAGTATTATTCAGACACTGCAACATTTAGCCGTGAATTACTATATGGCAATGGTATGTTTATTTTATTATCTATTGTGGTATTGATGACTTGCCTCACTGGGTTATCGTATCTTATCATCTACTTTAAGAAATCAACCGAGTTATTAATTCATGATTGATACGTCTGAATCTATAGCCAAACAGGTTGCACTCCATCTTCTTAAAATTGGAGCGATTTCTATCTCTTCAGGAAAGCCTTATGTGTGGTCGTCTGGGATTAAGTCACCAGTCTACTGTGATAATCGCCTCACGCTGTCACATCCCAAGATTCGAGAATTTCTAATTGATGGATTTGTCAAAAAAGCCGCACGGCATGATATTGACTGTATTGCTGGAGTTGCTACTGGTGGGATTGCACATGCAGCATTGATTGCTGATCGCTTATCATTACCTTTAGTTTATGTACGACCTAAACCCAAAGGACATGGACATGAAAATCAAATTGAGGGCTTTTTACCGAAAAATAGCAAGGTTCTGTTGATTGAGGATCTTGTTGCAACGGGGCGTTCTACAATTCTGGTAGCTGACGCAATACAGGCCTTTACGGGGTTCATGCCTGTGGCTACTCTTGCCATTTTTACGTATAATCTATTAGGAGTGAAGGACTTATTTGAAAATAAGGAGATTCCATTTGAAACGTTATCTGACTTTGATTCACTTTTGGAGGTAGCGTTTGATTCTAACTATATTGATTCCGGGTTGCACGATTCTTTGGTTGAGTGGCGTAACGATTATCACACATGGGCTTTAAAACATTAATTGAGGGTTAATTTGGAATCGCTCAGTGCGAATATTATAACCGTTGGAGATGAGCTTCTAATCGGGCAAGTCGTAGATTCCAATGCTGCTTATATTGCAAGTGAATTAACGAAGATTGGAGTCATAGTATCCTATTCTCTGACGATTCATGATCATCTTACCACTATTGCGACAGCGATTGATCGCAGTTTGAATCAGTGTCCATTGACGATCGTTACTGGTGGTTTAGGGCCGACCCCAGATGATCTCACCCGAGAGTCTACTGCGTCATTATTGGGAGTTTCATTAAAGACCGATTCAGAAGTTTTAGCTGCGATTCACAATAGATTCGCTATTCTTGGGCGGGAAGTTCCTCGCGGTTCTGAGCGAGTCGCCCAAGTACCTGAAGGATTTGAAACACTTTCTAACTCACTCGGAACCGCACCTGGGTTGTGGCATCAAAGACAAGACGGTAACATTGTCGTGTTACTTCCTGGAGTTCCTCATGAAATGAAAGCTATTTTTTCAACTCATGTAATTCCACGGATCACCCACTTACAAGGTCGTGAGATGATTGCTCAACGTACTCTAAAAGTCGCTGGAATTGGCGAGACGATAATCCAACATCGTATGGAAGCAATCGCTCATGTAATTGGCCACGATCTGATGATTGCCTATTTGCCAGGGCTCTACGGAGTGCGCGTCAGATTAACCGTCCGAGGAGATAATGCTAACAAACGTCTTAATGATGCGGAAAACTTCATCCGGAAAGAATTAGGAGCAACAATTTTTGGAAGTGATGAAGATACACTTGAAAGTGTCTTGGGAGAGCTATTGAAGTATCAAGGCAAGACCATCGCAGTCGCTGAAAGTTGTACAGGGGGGTTAGTGCTTAACCACTTAACGAATGTTCCAGGTGCCTCCGATTATGTCCTTGGTGGAGTCATTGCATATTCAAACAGGATTAAGCAACATCAATTGGGCGTAGATGAAAATACTCTGAAACAGCATGGTGCGGTGAGTGAATTAGTCGCTCTTCAAATGGCAGAAGGGATTCGGAATCGTTTTTGTAGTGATGTGGGATTGTCAGTCACTGGAATTTCTGGGCCTACGGGCGGTAGTGATATTAAACCAGTGGGTTTAGTATGGATTGGATATGCAGATGCTGAAGGGGCCTTTGCAGTCAAGCGTCAATTTGGTGATGACCGATCTCTAAATAAACAAAGGAGTGCGCTCGCTGTTTTAGATCTCGGACGAAAAACTTTATTAAAGCGTAGCAATCAGTAGGTGAATTATCATTTAAATTTTGTATTATTATCTAATGCACCAAACTTGGTCAAAATCGAACTTATAAACTTGAAAGGGCCAGTAGAGAAGGATAAATCTATAATCAGTGAAAGACTCAATCTGTCTTGAAGTTAAGGTTCAGCTTTATTCTGAGATTTATCCTCAATTCTGAAAGTGAAATACAGTTAAGACTAAATCAGAGTCATCTTTGTAATAGGATAATTTCATCGTTAAGCATAGCACATGATTAGTCCGAGGGGTTTGTTTGATGCTAACAGTGTCAGAGGCGTTTTGAAGCTCCTCAGTGGCAGATACGTTTCAATTATAATGATATTGGTAGGAAATTCAGTTCACTTAAACCATAACAGATCATCGCATTTGATTCATGGACACATACCTGATAAACGAACATAACTATGACTAAACAACAAAATCCACAGGCCAGAGCTTTAGATCTTGCAATCAAGGAGATAGAGAAGCAACATGGGAAAGGATCAATCATGCGAATGGGAGATGCACCACCCGTTCAGGTTGAAGCAATCTCTACCGGTTCCATTGCATTAGATGCTGCCTTAGGTGTCGGTGGTATTCCTCGGGGTAGAGTTGTTGAAATTTTTGGACCTGAATCATCTGGCAAGACAACTCTTGCCACACATTGTCTTGCAGAGGCTCAAAGAATTGGAGGTCATTGTGCCTTCATTGATGCAGAGCATGCATTTGATCCCACGTATGCAGAGAAGTTGGGCGTGGAAATTGATCAACTTCTTGTGTCGCAGCCAGACACAGGGGAGCAGGCATTAAATATCTCTGAAACCCTTGTGCGAAGTGGTGCACTTGATTTGATTGTTGTGGATTCCGTTGCTGCGCTCGTGCCTGCTGCCGAAATTCAAGGTGATATGGGGGATAGCCATGTGGGTTTACAAGCCCGTCTAATGAGCCAGGCCCTCAGGAAATTGACGGGTATTATCAGTCGATCAAACGTGATTCTCATTTTTATTAACCAGCTTCGCGAAAAGATCGGAGTCATGTTTGGGAATCCAGAAACCACTCCTGGTGGAAAGGCACTTAAGTATTACTGCTCGGTGAGGTTAGATATACGCCGGATTGGTGCAATTAAGAATGGCACGGAGGTCATAGGTAATCGCACGCGTGTCAAAGTCGTAAAAAATAAAGTTGCTCCGCCATTTCGTAATGCGGAATTTGACATTATTTATGGCGAGGGAATTTCATCACTTGGAGAGCTCGTTGACTTAGCAGTTGACCAAGGATTGATCACAAAGAGTGGATCATGGTACGGTTATCAAGACATGCGAATTGGTCAAGGCAGAGATAATGCAAAAGATTGGTTAAGATCAAATCCTGATGAATTCCAATCCATTAAAACAGCAGTTCGCCAAAGTATAGGACTTGATAGCCCTCCAACATAACTGCTGAGATTGAGTTATTCAACAAGATCATGTACAAGTGATAGAGATACTATAAGAAAACTCATATTAATTTGGGGGTCTTTACCTAGATAGGTGTCTAAATTGTCCGATGTAGAAATCAAGAATCAATCCTTCCAAGCTTGATCAGACGATTTTCAGGTGGTTATTACATAAAAGTCTTGAAGCGCATCCTTGATAACGGCCTTGGAATTGCGTTATCTATGAAACGTCGTCAGTGATGAGATTGCATATGGATACTTTTCCTAAAAAGAATCTGGATTTTCATGAGGAAAAGTTTAAAATCGGGAGTTTCTTTTAATTGAACATGTCAGAGAAGGGCGTTCCTCCGATTCGTTTTGCTATTGCACATTGCTTTACCACTGGGCGGAATACTCACCGAGATGCGCTTTTACAGGTGGTATGCAAAATTTATTACATTAATCGTGAACCCCTTACCATAGATTGGATTGTTAATCCAGAGAGAAAAATTACGCGGCGTGTCTATACGCGCACTGGAATTAGCACCCAAGATGCACAGCAAAAACCCAAGTTGAATGAGATTTATCAAGAGATACAGCAGTATTTTACCGATCTGGATGTCGTTTTCATATGTGAATTAGGAGGGGAGGAGAAAGAATGGTTTGAGACTGTGATCTTCAAAGGAATGTCTTCGCCTGTTCTGGTTGATTTAGGGCTCGCGAAAGAATAACTCATTATAATATATTTGTTTTTCTACTCCAAATAT
>JAPOTS010000049.1 GCA_026709065.1 Bacteroidota bacterium | reverse complement strand
CCTCTCTACTGGACGCAAGGTACGAGAGCATACGCTTGGTGGACAACGGCTGATTTTACGTTATTGCCCTCAGAAGGCAGAAGTTATCATTTATCGTTCTCCCCATCAAATCACATCGAGTTAGCAGGATGACCTGCAAATTGTCTATCAGATTTTTTGTGCGATCGTGAGACCATCTCCTATGGGCACCAAGGATAAATGAATCCTAGAATCATGATGAAGTTTTTCATTGAGCGCTTGGATGGATTGTGTTGCGGGACTTTCGCTGAGCGGATTAGCAGCATCCCCATTACGTAATACATTATCAATCATGATCACACCGCCAGGTCTAATGAGTTGGAGGGATTTTTCAAAATAGATGTCATAACTCTCTTTATCAGCATCAATAAAGGCTGCATCAAAGGTATTCTCTTTTCCAGATTCAATGAGCTTTGAAAGTGTTTCGGAAGCAGGAGCGATATGTAAATTAATTTGATCCAAAACTCCTGCTTCAGACCAGTATCTGCGAGCAATCTGAGTGAACTCTTCACTTACATCGCAAGCGACTAAACGGCCATCTGAGGGGAGTGCGAGCGTCATGACCAAAGCAGAATATCCCGTGAATGTTCCGATTTCAAGAACTGTTTTTGCTTCAATGAGGCGGAGGAGGGTTGCCATAAATTGTCCTTGATCTGGAGAGATCTGCATTTTGGCATCTGGATGTTGAGCCGTTTCTTCACGAAGCTTTTTCAATAGTGGATGCTCACGTAATGAAACATCAAGGATATACTGGCGCAGTTCGTCGGTGAGCGTGAGAGTGGATCTAGACATAGGAGAAAGATGGATGGTTAATGATCAAATGAATCCTCTAATAATAGGTTTCAGAGAGTTGAAGATCTTTCTTTATCAGCCATTGACTGACTACTTTGACCGCTTCACTGGTGCCACGGGTTAAGATTGGGTTTCCCCAATTCATAACACTCAGTAAAAGGTCAGCACCTTCTTTTTCTAAGGGGCGAAGTTGGAGAAATAGGTCTTGGGTTAGCTCAGGCTCATGTACCCGACAGACAAAAATGATCCCCTGATGACCAATGACAGACATCGCATTAAGAATGACTAGATGGCCGTTTTGAAAATGATGAGTGAACTTCTCAAAATTTGTGAGTTGTGGAATAGACCCACTTAGATGGGCATGATGCATGGAATCTTGTTTAGATACATTGGGAGGTACAATTGGGGAGTCTATAATTTGTTTTTGGATTTGCATATAATAAAATTGCCGTCCAGACTTCTGCCACTTACGTGCATATTTCGTTTGAAGGACATTATTGGGAGGAGACTTTTGTGAAACACAAAAGTGTTTTGATTCTTTTGCAAGGGAAAGGGTGTGCTCAAAGTATGGGCCATGGTCTGTTGTAAAATGTAGTGTACCGTGCGCAACAAGCCTAGCTGCAAGCACATCAAAGAATGAAGGCTGAAATAGTCGTCTCTTAGCATGTTTGTCTTTTCGCCAAGGATCGGGGAAATTAATATATGCCTCCGAGAGACTCTCAGGCCCCAACAAATTGCGTAACAAAAACAATCCGCTTCCGTGATAAAGTCTGAGATTCGCAAGTTTAGATCCTTGCAAGCGTTTGTATATGCGCGTGACTGATCCCCGAGCAATATCAGCTCCAATAAAATTATGCTCTGAATGGAGTTGAGCGAGATGCTCAATAAAGCGACCATCCCCAAACCCAATTTCTAATACAAGAGGCCCATCCCGCTCAAAGATTTCTTCACTGGATGCAGGAAATGGTAGTCTAGGCAGATCAAGGAACATCAACTGTCATTCAAAGAGATAGGCCAACTCAATGAGTCTTGCCCCGTCTTGATCAGCGACTGCCATCTGACCGGGCCCTCGAATTCTAGCACCAGCAACCTCTCCCGCTTTATTGAGGGCATAGAACGAGACATTGAAAGCGGGCTCACCAGACTCATTTTGAAGTCTGGCTAAATGTGTATTTTGTGTGATACGTTCACATGCATACAGGCACGCATCTTGTGGGCTATCGCCCATTCGCATACGCTCTACAATCAAGAAGCTACAACAGCTTTGAAGGTTGGCCTCTCCCCGTCCAGTTGATCCCGCGGCCCCCACATCATTATCACAATACAATCCCGCGCCTGGGATCGGAGAATCACCGACACGTCCAGGGATTTTGAAGGCGAGCCCACTTGTGGTTGTGACGCTACTGATATTGCCGAGTAGGTCAATGGCTGAGCAATGGATCGTTCCCCAAAACTCTTCATTACGTTGAAATGCTTCTCCAAGATTGACATCATCAGGTCCATGCGGGGGTAGATAATCATCTCGGTTTGAGAGAGTCTCGCGCCATTGGACCCAGATCTCTCTAGCCTCATCGGTCAACAGGTTTTCAGTGGAAAAACCATGCATCCGGGCAAACTCTTGGGCACCTTCTCCAACTAATAGAACATGATCAGTTCGTTCAAGGACTAATTGAGCAACCTTGGATGGGTATTTAATTCCTTCAAGCGATGCCACGGCTCCCACACGCCCAGTTGGGCCGTGCATTACAGCCGCGTCAAGTTCTACGATCCCTTCTGCATTTGGAAGTCCACCATAACCAACGGTCAAGTCAGATGGATCTTCTTCAACCAAGTTAACCCCTGCAATGATTGCATCTAAGGCATCTGATCCTTGATTGATCTCTTCAATGGTTCTTGCAACCGCTTGGAGTCCATTTCGGCTTGCAATGGCAACAGGATGGCTTGGTGGGGAATGTAATTGAGGCCTGAGAGCAATTGCTGCACCAGCAGTTGCACTATTTCGGATGAAGTCTCGGCGTGATAGAGAGTGATGGGACATTTTAATGTAGATCGTTTAATTGCGTAAGGCTTCTTGAACTAAGTCTTGAGTTGTGTTAATGTCTGGGTTACTACGCATGACTTTTCGAATCAATTGTTCAGCTTTCGCGCGTGAGAGTCCCAAAGTTTCAAGGGCAGCAAGAGCATCGGTCCTTGCTGAGGCGAATCCAAGCTTGTCGCTTTCCTCCAAGTCTAATTCGCTGATGCGATCAAAGAGTTCTAACACAAGTCGCTCAGCTGTTTTTCGCCCAACTCCGCTAATTCGTTGCAACATAGCAGGCTGTCTCAAAGTGATATGCTGAACTAACTCTTCAGGGCTAAGCGTGGATAAGGCTGCGATTGCAATTCGAGGTCCGATCCCTGAAACTCCTAAAAAGAGTTCAAACAGTGAACGTTCTCCAGAGGTCCTGAACCCATAGAGTTGTTCTCGATCTTCGCGAGTATAATGATGCGTGAGTAAGCGCAACTTTTTCCCTGCATCAGGTAATTTATCAGAAGTAGACATAGGGATGAAAACTCGGTATCCTAGTCCATTGACATCAATGATTGCGTGGGCAGGGCCTTTTTCAGTTAGAGTTCCTTCAATGTATTCAATCATAAATTCATAGTTTAGATACTAAAATATACAACTGCTTCAAAAACTCTTTGATCAGATGGCCGATCAAGGCAAAAATAGTTCTGGCAATTTTGCACCGATTGTTGCAATTGGTATTATGGCAAGCCGCGTCATGGGATTACTTCGTTGGAGTATTATGGCTCGATATTTTGGAAGTGGTGCACATGCCGATGTGCTCAGGGCAGCATTTCAGGCACCGAACGCTTTACAGAACCTTTTAGGCGAAGGTACGATCTCAGCAGCATTCATTCCAGTGTACAGCAAAATGCTTGAGGAGGGAAGAGCAGAAGATGCTGGACGTTTTGCTGGGAGCATCTTAGGGTTAATGATTGCGGCAGTGTCGATCGGAGTATTGATTGGGATGTGGCTTGCTCATCCAATTTGCTCAATTTTGATGCGGGGGTTTGTCGGAGATGCAGCGGAGGTTGTAGCGGGCGTGCGTGAGATTGATCGGCTGTTGTTGGCAGTAGATATGGTTCGTCTGGCGTTTCCGATGGCAGGAATGTTGGTCTTATCGTCATGGGCATTAGGCGTACTAAATAGTCATCGACGATTCCATGTCTCTTATTTAGCACCCGTCATTTGGAATGTTACGATCATCGCGGCATTGCTCATTGGGGGTAGTATGACCGGGCATTTACATGAAGGGCAGGACAATTATGTGCTCCCAGAAATTCTTACACAACTCCTAAAGACTGTCTTTATCGGAGGGATGATCGGAGGTTTGCTTCAGTTTTTAGTGCAGTTACCGTCAATTATTAGAGTTATTAAGGGTTTCAGATTAAGTCTCTCTACTCGGATTGAAGGCGTTCGTGAATCGCTGAGGGCCGTGGGGCCTGCATTGGCGGGCCGTGGTGTTGCACAGATCTCTGCTTATGTCGATATATTACTCGCAACGCTTCTCGTTGAGGGCGCGGTATCCAGTATTGGATATGCACAGGTCCTATACATTCTACCGATTTCACTTTTTGGACTTGCGGTTGCCGCAGCAGAACTTCCAGAATTATCACGGCTTGCCGCGCATGGATCGAAAGGGATGGCTAAGCGGATTCATGCGGGATTGCGTCAAGGATTATTTTTAGCAACTCCAACTGCATTGGGATATATCGCATTGGGTTATGCGCTCATCAGTGCGATCTATCAAGGGGGATTATTTGATGTAGATGATAATTGGTTAGCCTACATCATTTTAGCAGTGTATAGTCTTGGACTTCTGGCAACGATCAGCAGTCGTTTGTTACAGAACGGATTCTGGGCACTCGGGGATACCCGTACACCTGCTCGTATGGCTGCCGTGCGTGCAGCTATAGCCTTAGTGATTGCAATTCCAACCATGTTTTTCCTAGATGAATTCTCAGTTTCATTAATTCCTGGAGTAGGACCTTCAACATTATACTTTGGGGCAGTTGGATTAGCCGCAGGTAGTTCGATGGCTGCTTGGATTGAGTGGTGGTTACTTCGTAGGCGACTCAAACGACGATTAGAAATTGACTTTATCCCTTGGACCTTCATCGGGCAGATTCTTTTATATGTCGTTATTTCGTTGATTCCAGCCTTAGTTGTCTGGTATTTGATGCAGGATGTTTTTCATATCATTACTGGTATCTGTGTGGTTGGAGTGTTTGCAGGATCTTACTTAATTTTATCATATCTAAGAAAGATTCCAGAATTATATAGTTGGATGAAAGTTGTGAAATAGCTTTGCCTCCACGTACGTTACCTTCGGGGTTGATCATACAAACTTGGTGGAACTCAAAGCCCCAATCAATCCCCACCAAGACCGAGAAAAGAAACCTTTTGGGCATACTATTGTAATCCAAAGGGTAGTAAGTTTGGGTAGCCGTGACGTTCGTCTTCCCCTGTATTGGTGCTCAAAGGCACTGACTCCCTACTGGACGTTATCAACGGCACTCCCTGGGGCAGAGATAGATCCCCCCAGATGCTCAAAGCACAGGGGGTGCATGTTTGCGCCCAGGGAGGTACCCAACTAAATGATGTAAGACCGCTTTGACTGATAAGAAGCCGTTTTAATTCACGGATGTCCCAAGAAAAAATTAAATTTCTAAGGACTCTAATTTTTCACCCCTGCTCACTAGTAAATCATCACAACTTCACAACGCCTACAATATACCGGGGCAAGTTCTGGTAAGATATCAAAGATTGGATGCTTTTCCACCTGTGGGAATTATGTTTTGTGTAGTGGAGGATGTTGCGATGATGAATGCTGTGCTACGGGAGCTTGTCTATGCGGTTCCTATCTTAAACGAAAAGGTTGTTGTTGCATCATACGCCAATAAGACTGAGTATAGTTGAGTGTGTCGCATGGTTGGTCTGCTTAAGGCATGCCAGCCATTGGCTCCCGAAATACCGTGTGGTAGAGCCCGAATTCGAGGAATTGGAAATCTCTTCACTGCCCTGGACACGGTTCGTTTTGACGCTAATGTACTTTTGGCGAAATAGGCTTTGTTGATCTATCAGAGGAGGGGGAGTTCTTAGTGAGGATTTTTTGATAAGGGTTGTGCACATTTTTTCGTCGGAAGGTCATCATATCCGAACGATAGATATTCACATTGTAATCCAGAAGTTGATGGTTCCTGCTGTCAGCAAAATTTTAAGCATGGGGAAATGATTGTAATTAGCCCCTGGGGTGTTTATGCTCTCAATACTGATGGTTCATGCAAGCAACATGCGCTAAATATTTTACCCAACCTACCATCATTCTGTGAACGAGAAGACAGTGTTTATTTTTTTGACCCTTTGGCATAACCGCCCATGATTTATGGCTACTCCATTGAATCATCAACTGTGCAGGAGTATGAGCTAAGTAAACCCAAATTTCCAAGATCTACTGGGATCATTAGGGGCTATGAGGGACGATCTATTTCCTGCTTTGACCGCGGTGTTTTCTATAGATATTCAGAAAGTAGTGATGGCGAACCACTATGATATCATGCTAAGTCTGCAATTCATCAACATATGTTGTATTAACCACCTGAACGAGAAATCTTATCAAAAGGAGTAAGTAATTTGAGTTCTGAATTGTCAGAGCTTAAGCGTGAGTATACGTATTCGGAGGGACTCTTTGAATTGAATGAAAACCATCGTATGGTCAAATTTATGTATCCTACTGAAATCAATATGAGCATCGTGAATATGGACACCGAAACCAGTATAAGCACTTCAACAGAACAAGATTTTTTTCATTACATTAGCCAAGGATGGACTTGTCTATGTACCAGGTAATTACGAGTATCTTGCTTCTGATAAGACGGCAATAGGATGCTCTATGTATGGCAGTTCCATCCATTTGAATCACATTCTAAAACGTCAGATGAATAATTTATGGGAATTATATACCTCAGTACCTCCTGATTAGAGTTTTCTATCGAATCCAGCCAATTCTATTGATTAATCATGACATTACGAGGAGGCGTTGTGAGAATCACTCTTGCCAACTCTTATGGCGTTGCAGGAATAGATCATAGCAGACTCAAAATGTCGTTCTTACGGGACCGACCACGACAGCGCTTAATCACTATTCTGGTTTCTGTAATCGGTTCATGCGTACTTGCATGGAACGGGCAGTTGTTTGCCTTTACATACAAATGTACGTACTAGTTTTCGTATATTAGTTTCACTACAAAAACCTTATTTGACACTTGAAAATCATTTATCGTTTAGGGCTAGTCGCATTACTCGCTTACCTCATTATCTTTTCTGCGTGTGAAAATCCATCGGAAGAGGGAGTTGACACGAAACTACCCGAGGAAATTGCCAAGCTCGCAGAACGTTACATAACGGAGGATGCACTTCTGTTAATCGGCCAGGGAGCACTTGAGCTAGTGGAATATGCTAGTGTATCTGGGCGCACTTCCAGTAATGTCCCCTATGTCCAACTTACAGGACAAAACGCGACTGCGTTCATTCTTGGCAATGAGCTTGGTAAGACAAATGAGGAGCCTTACAGCTGCACACTCGATAGTGGTTCAGGCACACGTGCGCAAATCAGATTTGGGAGATGTGTACTTGATCTTCTCAACAGGGGAATCTGCGTTCATGGCTCAAAGTTGGACAACGGAGATATATATGTCCGTCCTACTACTTGTTAGTGGAATAGGATGTAACTGACATTTGATAAAATCAGTGGTTCTACCACCATTTGTGTGGAATTGATTAATTTAGGTTTCACAAAATTCATTGATTATGTTTGATACCTATTTAAAATCTTTCGATGCATCAGTGGTTAAATTTAGACTCTTGCTGGTCTATTGATGATGTGAAGACCAATGTAGAGCAGGAGTGAGTGGATATTTATATTTCTCATTCGGGGAAGGATC
>JAPOTS010000039.1 GCA_026709065.1 Bacteroidota bacterium | reverse complement strand
ATCCTCTTCTTCTGCGGAGGTTTAGACCTGTACCCACAAATATCGTGGTAGAACCAAAATTTCTTTACATCTAGCCAGTAACGTTCCACCTTCGTAATCTCATTCCATTCATACTGAGCAGGGTTTTTGATAGGCTTTAAAAGTTCTGGTTTTGTAGCACAACTCGTCACGACATAAAGCCAATAACAATCAGGGCGATCCTCAGCAATACGACGTTCGTTGGGCGTAAGCAGAATATTTCCACGCGGATTAGCAAGTCCTTTAATCTCAATCAAGCGTAACTCACCTGATTTTGGATCTGTGCTCTTGATGTCATATCCAAGATTTTCTTTGTGGACATCGTCTACAACACGACCTTGCGATTCCTCATGCTCCATGACTATGCGCATGGCAGTCATTTCAGTCTCTGGATGGGGGCGTAAGCGGTGTAGTTCTAATGAGTCACGCTCTGGATGAGGAGAACAAGCTCACCAATTATACGCTCAACATCTTGAAGCGTCAAAGAACGTTGCTTTTGTAATTCTCTGCGTCGGCGTTTGCGTCGATCAATCAGCTCATCTTGCGGCGCTTTGCTTTTGAGAACCGCCCCGCCGCACCACCAACTTTATCATCTAAATCTTGTTGAGCTTGACCAACTTCCTGATCAATCAGATTGAATGCCTCCGTCAATGAGATCTCAGCATGTTTAGCAATATGTCAATTTCATCTACCCGTTCTTCCAGAACCTGATCAAGAAATGGCATGAGAGCATTCTCATGCCATTCAGAATCTTCTTGCATATGAACAATGGACGGTAACTCCTCTGATATACTGGTAGGTGTCATATCACCGATGATCGTTTGATCTACCAGACATGGTGGAGAACTCAACCACAAATAGTCGTTCATGAATCACTTTGGCAAGATCATCTACGACCTGTGCCTTGTAGAAATCTAGCCGTGCTGGGTGATCATGTTTTAAAGAGTAAAAACATGCACCCGAAGCAAAAACTTTTTCGCCTCTCTCTTTAACATATATTTGTAGTGCCCCAAAGAGCGGGTACCCCGGATAAACCCACTCCAAATGATGTACGTCTGCGGTTTCACGATCGGTAAAAATCGTGGATGTTTGTCCAGAAGTTCCCCTGAGAGTTTCCTATCTTTATCGTATTAATATTCTTTCAAACTCTGTGGGGTTCGCCCGGTTGAAAAGTATGTTTGAGTTTCTGGACTGGTTTCAGCGGTAGATTGGTAAGTTTTGCTGATTCTGATAAAAAGATGGCAATCTGAATATCTACCCCACGCTGTATGTTTGAATTCAAATGATCTAGCTTTTTTTGCAAGATCTTTGAATCTCAGAATTTCTGGACGAGGTTCATAACGCTCCAGTCTATGATGCCATAGGGACGGTGATTCCCATGTTCATTAACATTGTCCCAATTTCCCATGAATTCATTCCATGTGAAATCTTTTGTAAATCATACTCTTGAATCCGTTTTTTCTTTGATCAGATTGTCACAGTTAAGTAGCATTTTAGATTCATGCGAGACATAAATTAAAATCTGAGATCTTGGCTAGAGGCACGCTTATAACCATTGATATGAATTCCGCTTTGATCCAACTCTATGATTGAGAAACAATTCTTCTCCAAGCCCTGATAATCAACCATACCTAACTGAGTGATGTAATGCGTTCCATGAACCATTTCAAATCTCTCCTGATGAACATGCCCCTGAAATACTGCCATGACCTGCCCATGATCTTTGAAAAGTCCTTGAACCTTTTCAAAGTGATTGACATGAAACTGTTTGTCATCCCGAATAAAATGAAATAGCGGATGATGGCAGAATATGATGGTAGGCTTACTCTGGTTCTGGATTAAATCCTGAGTCAACCATGTGATCTCCTGCTCTGGAAAATGAGTATCTTGAAAGTCAATTGGTAATTTATAAAAATGATCTCGGCCATCCTCATAATAATTGGCATCCAATACGATACAATGAAAATTTCCAGAGTTAAACGAATAGTACGACTTATCCTTATCAATGCCAGTATTCTCAATACCGTTTAAAAATTGCTCTTTAGTGATACTGTCAACATCATGATTTCCGACACAATGATACCTTGGCCCTTGAAACCCTGCGTATACGGTTTCAATCGCATTTAAGTATTCAAGGGTATCTTCGGCCAATTTATTGTCATCCTCATCTTTGAAGTCACCTAAATGCATCACAAAATCGACTTTTTCGTCATTCATGACTTCTACAAATTGATGCATTTTTTCAAGAGACTGACGGAAATAACGCGTACCACGGGGCGGCCGATCTGCATAATGAGAATCGGCTGCAAGTCCAAATCGGAGAGCTTTTATGGGAAGCTCTCTAAATCCACCTTGATTGAGCGTGACGGTTCCTAACGCACCGAGACTTGACTTCCACAAAAAACTTCTGCGAGAGATTTTAAACATTGAAATTCTATAATTTGGCAACAATCAATAGTTCTATTTGACAAAGATACAAAATCACTAGAGTAATTTCCATAGATATTAGTCATTAATGCCTATGTTGATGATTCTTCTAAATCACACCTAAGCCTGAGGTGACGCCATTAAGAAAACGGTATTCTAACTATTCGGTGGGAAATCCTTAAAATGCCCATTTGACATGATGCGTTTCATGGTTTCCCGCTTTTGTATGACTTCCGGAATAAACGCATTAAGATAATTGATTAGAAATTTGATCCGCTCATCTTCCGTCTGCATTTCCAATAATTTTTCTCTCTCATCAAGAGACAGCCCACAATTACGACCTATTATCCAAGAAATAGGATACTGGGAGTTGTAGTCCTGAGGGTTTACGGTTCTTCCAGCAATTTCTAATAGTTTAATATGTTGCGCGATTAACTTTTCTTTATCTCGGGGCAAAGTCGACGGGTTTGTATCTTCATAGTTTTCCACAATCCCGCGATGATACAACTTCTTTCGGTCTATTCGGATAATGTGAACTCGATGAATCCCTTTTACCGCAATATCTACTTGACCATCTTCATACTGTGCAAGGATCTGCTCAATGTGGGCAACGCAACCAACTTCTTTCATATTTCGTTCATTCCCTCTTATGATGACAAATGGTAAATCTTCATCTAAACAGTCAGCGACCATCTCCTTATATCTTGGTTCAAACACATGCAGATTTTTCTGCTCACCTGGATAGAGGATTGCTTCCACAATAAAAAGACCTAATTTGTGCGTTGGATATTCACTCATAGTTGTCTGCATAAAAGTACAGCAACAGTGTTACCATGACTTTGGAAAATTGCCACATATTATCCCGATTTTTTCAAGTACTCATATGTATGTGTTCTATCACTTATTTGGAATGTACTGCACAATCGGGATTTGGATCAGAAAAGCATCTTTCTGAACAACTTGTAAGGCAGAGATGGCAATCACATCAGCAGGTCAACACCATGGCCGGTTTATCTCTGATCGGATCTCAATGGAGAGGATTTACTAGTGTGCATCTTGGATATTTTCGATATCCTTTTTCAGCAAAATTAGATGGAACTCTAAGATATGGACCACTTGGGGGGTACACGCCCGACTGGGACAATGCTTATGACTTGTTAAGAGTCATTGAATTTGCTCGAATTCAAACCGACCACTTATATATACGCGTCGGCCCTATACAAGATTTAAGGCTTGGGATTGGGCATATCGTAAATCATTACCGCTCATCCACTTCATGGGATGATAGAACAGTTGGGGCAGAAATGTCTTGGGATGCCAAAAAATTTAGTATTCAAGGATTCACAGCAGACCTTTTGTTAAATAACCTCATAGGTGTGAGAGCAACTGCAGAAGTTTTTCTGGGGATCAAGATAGGTGTCAATTATTCCAATCACCTCCCGAGTGATCTGATTGCATGGAGTCTTGACTTGGAGCGTGAAGTGTTTGAGACGGCCCGAGTTGTATTTGCCCCGTATGTGAGTTTTGCTCGCTATCCTAAACATGGAGAAGGGTTGGCCTTTGGTGCAGATGTTCGAAGTTCTGGATTTCTGGACTTATTGAGTTTTCGCCTAAGAGTCGGTGCATTTTATAATTCAGAAGGATTTATCCCAGGCTACATTGGAACGTTGTTTAGTGTCAATAACCCTACCAATCGCATTATCCGAAATAATTCAGATATAGAAATTTTATCGCATGACAGTTTTTCGGGGCTCCTTCTTGAAGAAGCGAGAGGAATTAATGACCTATTGACAGAGTTTGAACTTCAAATTCAAGATACATTTTGGCTAGCCTACAGTTGGCGTAGGCATTTTGGGGGGCAGCCATTAAGCGAACTGTATTTCCGCCTTTTCGTCCGAGGTGGTCAGTATTTTACCCTTGAAGTGGGAGTTGACCGTTTAGGAGAACGAGTTTTCGGAAACATTTTTTCTGCCTTTTCTGAACAGAGTTCACTCATGTTTGCAACCGTCCTGCGCATGAGTCATTCAATTTTTCTCCACACTGAAGCGCGCTACACCTTTGAACCGATTGATGACATTCCAAATTATCTTGTTCAAAGGCGTTTTGAACCAACTTTGGGAATACGATTGAATCTTTAAATGATTACAGCTTAAAAATAGTGAAAGGTAGAACAAAGAAAATTTATAAGCTTACCATAGCCCAAATTAAAACAACCAATATCAGAAAAATAATTCTGAATCTGCTGATGTGCTAGCAATTGAGAGGTTTTCAAGAAGCTCTAATGATCGCTACGTTCAAAAATCCAAGCGTTGTATAGTAAGCCACTCCAATAGGAGCGAATCAAGTTAAGCCCTGCATTCTGGCAGATTTCCATAATTCGCTCATGACTCACATAATCAATTCCAGCACTCAAGCGCTGTAGGAGGCGATCTTTTTTCTCTCCTGAATAACCACGGATATCCATGTATCGAGTCCATGCCTTAAAAAACAGTTGAAAGTATGGCTCAGATGGCTCTCCGTGAAGATCAAACAATATGACGGTTCCTCCAGGTCTGACACGCTCAGAGACACTCTTCATTAAATGATCTTTTGATCCATCATCTTTCTGGAAATGCATCACATTAATCACGGTCGCTGCATCAAATTGATGACTGACTTCAAGTTCATGAGTATACACATTATGAAATCGTACACGAGATGAAACCCCCAAACGATTTGCGACTTGACGCGAATATTCAATCATGGCCTGAGATGGATCTACACAGTCAAATGTCCAACGATCGGCCCCTAGTGCAAAGACTTCTATTTCTCGCCCCGTTCCACAACCCACAATCAATAACTGAGATTCTGGGCCGATGCGCTCTTTGAGAAGTGCGAGCGTTGCTATGAATAATTCATCGTAACCAGGGATTACAAGACTTGCAAGTTCTTTGTAATCCTCTCCATAATCCCCATCAAAATTAAACGCTTTAGGATCTTTCATGAATATACCTTATATTCGCTTTCAATAACAATAACATTCAATAACATGGCAAACATCATTCTCTCACCAAATTGGGCACTAAAAGAAACAGACTGCACTACAAAGTCTGCTTATACGAATAGGAGGAAGTTTGTTACGACTCTTGGGCTCGGCGCTATAGGGTTTGCAACTTTAGGGGGTTGCACTGCACAAAGTCAAGATCCCGATGATGGGCCTCTAGATAAGATTCCTGAAAATGCTCCACGCGATGGATTCCCCGCATCACGGAACGAAACATTCCAAGTTCCAGAGCGAGAACTTACAGAACGGCTTCTTGCCTCGTCGTACAATAATTTTTATGAATTCATCAATCAAGGAAATTTGAAACGAGTCTGGCCATTAGTAGATGATTATAAGCCGTTTCCATGGACTTTACAAGTTTCAGGGGAAGTAGAAAAAAAACTCACTTGGGATCTGACTGAACTGATTCAATCAATGCCTCTTGAGGAACGCATTTATCGATTCAGATGTGTTGAAGCTTGGTCTATGACAGTCCCTTGGACAGGTTTTCCCCTATCTACTCTAATCAAAAAATGTAACCCCAATTCATCGGCAACCCATGTTAAGTTTACATGTGTTTCACGCCCAGATGAATTGCCCGGTCAGAAGAAAGCCACTTGGTATCCATGGCCTTATTTTGAAGCGTTACGAATGGATGAGGCCATTAATGAGCTTGCATTTGTTGCCGTCGGAATGTATGGTGAGCCTCTTCCAAAGCAAAATGGATCCCCTCTCAGGCTAGTACTACCTTGGAAATATGGCTATAAAGGGCCGAAAGCCATTACTCATTTAGAGTTTACACGTAAACAGCCTGGTACGTTTTGGAACGAGTTACAACCCAGAGAATACGGATTCCTTTCCAATGTGAATCCAAATATCCCACACCCACGCTGGACTCAGGCATCCGAACGATTAATGTTGAGTGAGGGAGTCGAAAATCGTATTCGCACCCAATTGTTTAATGGGTATGATGAATGGGTCGGAGATTTGTATCCTGATGAGCCTCGTTCGCCAGTCGGCCCAATTATCAGATAATCCAAATTATTTATTACGGAGTGCCCGATTCCAGAAAAAAGCCAGTAATCCTGATAAGATTGCTCCAAAAAGACTGATGCCCATTTGAGATGCAGCGATTAACCAGTGTGCAGGCATTAACCGACTAATTACAATTTCTTGGGGCGCATCGGGGCGCACATACACTTGAAGAGAATCTTGTCCTTTGACTCGTGGCCAGAGTGACTGAGGAAGAGACATTCTCTCATTCTCAATGATCTGCCCATCCTCAAGTGTGACTTGAAGATGAACATAGCCGTAGGTAACATCAGCACGATTCGTTGTTTCAAATGCTTCAACCATTGCCATCGCTGGGATTCCTTCACTCCAAGTCTGACGAAGCTCTAATGCAACATACCCCTGATTTACGGCCAAACCGATGAGTAGGACAGGAACGATGCAAAAAAATTTTGCAATAATTCGAACTATCATCTCGGGTTTCTAGGTTAAGAAAAGATATGGTTTCCATGTCTCTTCAACTGATCCGACATAGTCCCGAATAAACATGACATGACTTGGACGAAACGGTTTGCGAAGCAATTTCATATTGGCTTCTTCAGGAGTACGGTTTCCCTTCCGATTATTGCAGGAAATGCATGCAGCTACTAAATTAGTCCAATGATCTTTCCCCCCTCTGGATTTTGGAATGACATGATCAACAGTTAAGGATTCCCGAGTGTTACAATACTGACATCGATGCCCATCTCTTCTAAGCACATTCTTTCTGGATAGCATGATGTTTCTATAAGGAACTCTCACATAACCCCTAAGCCTGACAATGCTTGGATATGGGAGCGTAGTGGATGGTGATCTCAAATAATAGTCTGGAACAGACTCAATCAGATCTGCCTTATTTAAATGGACAAGGACGACCGCTCTACGAACCGTACAAACGGTAAGTGCACTGTAATCGTGATTAAGTACAAGTACGTGGGCTCTCATCGTATCCAACGAACTGGATAGTGAAAACTCGAGCAATTAATTTCAGATCGTTTGGTAGCGAAGGTATCAGAATCGATTGATTGTTAGTAATTTAACGTGAATTCTCCTCACAATTGTCAGAAGAATATCGGTATTACTCAATAGTAACAAGAAAGTACCATTTCGGAGTTGTTGATTTTCAACAGAGACAATTCAAGGCATTCTTTCTGAGGATTTGAGCTCCAAATAAAGGTTTTACCAATAATTTGTGTTGAATTTATTATTAGGATAATAAACTGTGATTTAGGAATTCCGATTTTGAAAATATACAGTTGAGTTGTATATTTGCTGTCAGTAAATCTTATATTCTGTGTTGATGCCTAAACTTTCTGGCGCTTTGACTTATTGTGGTTCCCCTAAAAGCATCATTAACATGAATGTCTTGAAAAATTTTTTGGGGGGGGGGACTCTCTACCATTTTACCAAATTTAAACGGTTAAAAACAGAAAAAAAT
>JAPOTS010000006.1 GCA_026709065.1 Bacteroidota bacterium | reverse complement strand
GTGATGAATCTGTACATGATTTATTGTCAAAATATATTTATGGCTACAGGGCAGGGCTTGCTCTTTGCCAATGGGGTTTTCGCCCTTGCTGTTTTGCTTATCAATGCGGTAGAGTTCCATGAGGGCGTGTTGGAGTGCCTTGCCAAGGCGTTTGATGTGTGCTGGTGCCTCTTCAATAGCTTGGAAGATTTCGCCCATTGAGGTTTCTTCGTCAGTAGGCAAGTGTTTCCTTGCGAAAAGCAGCATGGCGTGAATCATTATGGCACTGGGGTAGATGCCTTTTGTGAGTTGGATGTCGGTTACAGGATGTCCCATTTGGAATGGTTAGGGGTGGTCTGGATAATTTTGCAACAGTAAAAGAGTCAAACCAGCAGAACCGCTTTGTCTAGTCATACAAACTACGGAAGAATTAAATACCCGAAGGGGCAGTTTCTATGATTCCCTCAGAGTCTTCAAACCTACAGATTATGCACCTGCCCCATCTTTTTGTATCAATCAACATGCTATTCTAACTTTAATTCTGAGAAATTAGCTTTCGGTTAGAGCCTTATTGGCCTGTTCTGATGAATCACAAAAATGTGCAAACGGGGGGCGCTACAAAGCCTGAACTCTTGAAAGATGACTGCATCCTTAATTGCGCTGATGTCAGCATGGTTTACAGAAAAGGATCACCATATTTGTCCACCAGCAGTATCCCAGTGTGCTTTGCTCAGTCGCATTAAGCCTAATGGTGCAACGAATATCATTCCCCGCGAAGTTAAATTATAAGGTACATCATAATCATTAAACGAAAGTAGGCGCGAATCTGCTCACCCACGGATTTGGCAAATCTCAGCAACACTACACACGTATTCAAAGTTGATTATAGAAATTGAATTTTGCAATGAGTATCCAGTTCTGATCATAGACACATCATCGATCACTATGACAAAAATGCTGGAATTGATTAACTTTGATGTGATAAAGTCAAATGGCTTCCAATATGGATAGGGCGTGAAGATTTTGCATACTTGGCCAATAATGCAAAACACTTTTCTACCATTGAATGTGAAGCCCATCAACTGAAATTAATACCTTCAAATTTTGCAATGATGTGTCAGCATTAAACATCGGATCGGGTTTTTGGCATTTTTAGCCTCAAAATATAAATAAAATTCTGTCAAAACTATACTCAGTTGAGATTTTTTTTCTAAATTATAGTCTTCCAGTCATCATCTGATTCATTTCATTGATATAGTCCAAGAGTTTTGCTTGGTATAGATTTTTCATACTATGGAGAATAACTCCACAAATAAGGTGACCATCATTGATCGTTTAATTCCCATTCTTCGCCGTTTAACCCCCCGCGCGCGCCGTCTCGCCACCGCAATCTTTCTTGCTAATGTTGCGTTGATCATTGTTAGTGTTTTATCTATCTCAATCTCTCAGGTCAGCAACTGGATGAACGGGGCGCGTGATCAAGCACTACAAACCGCTGAGGATACCGCAACCCAAATTTCTAATCTGTATGCTGACATTGGAGAGATTTCAATCGCAAGTGTCGCGCGAACCGCAGACGCATCTCTGAATGCTCCTATGACGGCACAAGCATTTGCGGCTGCCTTTTTTGTCAAAGCAGCTTCTAATGCAAATTATGATACAGCGCAAGTAGTTAATCTGTTAACCTCTATCACTGAGGAAACGGTTCTTGACGAATTTTGGATTACCGATAGTACTGCTTTTTCTTACCTTACCAATGTTCGGGGACCTGATGGTTCACTGATCCCTTTTGCCTTCAAGAGGAGCCCCAGTGAGCAACCGCAAGCCTTTAAGTTTTATCCACTGGTAGAAGTTCCACCAGACTCATTCGCTGTAGTGACTCAACCTGCACAGGTCCGTGAGGTTGACAGGGCTGTCTATAAATATGTTGCAACCAATGGGGTTGACCATCCGCGCATCGTTCAAGTGGGTAACCGCCTAGATTTTGGAGATAATGAACTTCTTAGCCAAACTCATGCAGGCCTTAATGCCGATGTTTCAGCCGTGATTGAAGGAAATCTATCGGCAAATATGAGAGTGGTTGGAGTCATTCTTGATCACTATATCCAAGCTGCTACTAATGCAAGATATTCTGATGAAACCATTATTGACGACCTCAATCATATCATCCTTCATACCGCAATCGGAGAAATTACTGTCGCGGACCGTCAAGGCATCACCTACCACTCTGTGAGTTCATCCGAAGATGAACTACTAAGCTCTCTTGACTTTCAGGATGAACTCGATGATTTATTTGAAGACGAATGGATTGATCACAGTGGAGTAAAACTTCGCTCAGGAGGGTCTCAATTTAAATTTGTAACCGTTGCACGCCCTGATAGCCCATTTATTATACAGGTCGGACTACCGCTCGTTAGTGGAAATAATGCCAGTATCTTGAACACCATTTATCAGGAACAGGCCAACGTCATTGTAGAAAAAGGTTATCCTGAGGCCCTTTGGTTTATTGATGTTGATGATAAAACTGCTGCTGCTGCTCAACACTCTGAGGCAAATGATATCACAGAAATGGAGAAAGCTTGGAGTGAACCTTATCTCGAACGTTCTGCCGAAACCAAAGATCTCATTGACGATGCGAATGCCTCTGGTGGTGCCAGAAGTAAGGCCGAGCTTGGGCTATTCACCAACCGGTCAGAGCGGGGGTTATGGGTTGCAACACCCGTTGCTATTGAAGACAACCGGATTGGAACGGTCTTAGCCTTCATTAATCTTGATAATACTGCGTCTGAAATTTTTAATGGTCTCATCCAAACACTCATTGTCTCGCTGTTGCTGTTAACATTTACGGCATTTGCATCTTTCTTTGGAGCACGTTTACTCACACGCCCGATTGAAAAAATTGCAACTGCTGCTCGTTTTGTAGAGAGCGGTGAACAGCCCGATGAAGAACTCATGGAATCCGTTCTTGATCGTTCAGACGAAATTGGTTCTCTTGCTCGGGTATTCCAAGACATGACCATCCAAGTCTTTTCTCGTGAGGAAGTTCTTGAAACCCTTGTTTCTGAGCGCACTACTGAACTTGTCAATGCTAATAATGAACTTAAACTAGCCCAAGAGTCCATTAATCAAGATCTTCAAATGGCGATGGCGGTGCAAGCAGCACTGGTTCGAGATGGAACCGCTGACCTCAATACTTTCTCAGCGACCGCTCGAATGGAACCCGCACTACAAGTCGGCGGAGATTTTGTAGATTTCTTTGAATTTGATAATTCCTTGATCTGTGTCGTTGGAGATGTGTCAGGTAAAGGAGTTGCTTCGGCTCTGTTTATGGCTGCCTCTCAGGCTGCTATTAGATTTGCTGCTAACGAAAGTAAAGATGTTGCAGAAATTTGTCAAAGTGCAAACAATCGGATTTGCCAACAAAATCCTATGGGACTTTTTGTCACTGTATTCGTTGCATATGTAAATTTGACGACTGGAGAAATCACCTATGTCTCTGCAGGTCATGAACCGCCTTATCTTATGGACGGTAAAAATCGTAGTTTTTTACCTGGAACCGGTGGCGTAGCAATGGGTGTTCTTGATGGAATAGAGTATACCAAAAATGTGATCCAGATGAAACCGAATGAAATTTTGTTTTGCTATACAGATGGTTTAACAGATATGGTCAACCTCGGTGGTGAAATATATGGAAAAGATAGACTTGAACAAGCCTTAGATGCAACACCTAAATTTGATCCAATTCAAATGTTAGATCATGTTTGGGATGACATTATTGAATTTTCTCGCGGAGCTGCCGCTGCTGATGACCGAACTTGTTTAGTATTACACAGAAAAGATCTTGCCCATCAAACTTTGAAATCATGATAACAGGAGACTTTAACGTTCAAATTTCGGCTCGTGTATCCGAACTCCATGACCTCTATGCTATGGTAGAAACTTTTGGTGAAGCTCAAGAGCTTCCTAACCGAACAGTATTTATTATCAACCTCGCATTGGAGGAGTTGGTGACCAACACACTCGTTCACGGTACGTTTGACGATGGTATTGAACCTGAAATCAATATTGGCCTGAGTATAAATAATGATCGTGTCATTGTTGTGGTGCGATCAAATGGGGGTGAATTTGATCCTACTCAGGATTCAAACGTAGACACTACAAGCGAATTAGAGAATCGCCCGATCGGTGGTTTAGGGTTACATCTCATCAAAGCTCAGGCGGATGATTATTCTTATGAGTTTGTTGATGGCATCAATCTGCTGACTTTGGAATATAACATATCCTAATTCAGATTATGTCTAATTTGTTTATTACATTTATATAAATTATTTGGAGGAACCATTTATGGCTAGCAATATTGACGTACAAGAGCAACGCGAAGGGGATGTTCTCATCATGATCCCCGTAGGACGCATTGATAGCTCTAACGCTCCGTCTTTTGAGCGAATTGTTAAGGATCGTATTGATGAAGGTGAAACTAAAATCGTTGTTGATTTTACCAAATTATCATTTATCAGTAGTTCTGGTATGCGTGTCTTATTGATTGGGGCAAAAAATATCCAGTCCAACAACGGGAAACTCGTTCTTTGCAGTATGCGAGATAGTATTCGTGAGATATTTAGTATAAGCGGATTTGATACAATTATACCCGTTGTTCAGGACCGCATTGCGGCCATAGACCACTCTTGATTTCCTCCTTATGGCGACGGCCCTGCTACTTTCGTAGCAAGGGATCTGTGGTTGGCAATCGTGGTTGCAGTTGCTTACTTGTAGGTGCTTATTTGTCTGCACCTAAGCCTTTGTTCTAGGGATTTTGACTGCCTGAGAGAGTATTGCAGACTACTGCATTTGGATTGGTAAATTTGATTGCTTCTGTTATTGCCCATTCAGCGTGTACGTATAGCTCTGGGACTCGCACAGTCTCGTCCATGTCTCTACGATTGATCATACTGATGGTTTGATCATCTAGATGATATCCTATCCGATAATCCATGATATACTAATTTCATTGCTATAATTGAATAGAATTCAGGATTAGATACTCTATGGGCGGGTTGGATGCCACAGGAAGTGATTTAGTAACAGAAACATCATTCCAGATGAATCGGGTACGATTGAGAAATTTTTAAGAGAGTGGCAATTTCTGGGACATCCTTCTCTTGCTGGCGTGCAATGATACAAAGACATAAGATCCTACCGCCACACATGCGGATCAAGATACAGACCATCACAGAAGAAAAAAGGTGATCCCCAAAATTGAGGATCACCTTTCAAGAAAATTAGATTAAATCAAAAGGATCTTAATCGTCGTCCTCTAAATCCTCAGGCATGAGTACGAATTCTGGATATGCGTCAATTCCCAGTTCAGCAGCATCCTGACCAATTCTCTCAACAGATTTAGAAACACGAATTCCACCAATAATGATATCCATCAGTTTCCATACCCCAAACGAAGCAGCGAAAACAAAGGCACCGATAACAGCGATTCCCAGAAGTTGAACCAGCAATTGATCAACAAAACCCATCCCTTCTCCTCTTACGGTAAATGCAACGGCAATCGTGCCCCAGATACCTGCAAAAAGATGCACTGGCACAGCACCAACAACATCATCTACTTTTAGCTTATCAAGCAATTTGATTGATAGGATACAAACGATCCCACCCACAAAACCAATCAATATCGCGATCCAGTGCTGGTGCATAGTAGGGGCAGCAGTAATTGAAACTAAACCCGCAAGTGCACCATTAAGAATTGCAAACATATCAAATCCACCAAGGATGGTGCGTGAAACTAAAACAGCCGCTATCACACCCGCTGCACCCGCAAGATTGGTATTCACCAAAATGCCAGCAACAGATGCAACGTCTGCCACGCTCCCTAATGCGAGTTGTGATCCACCATTAAATCCGAACCAACCGAACCAGAGAATAAAAACTCCGAGGGTCACAATCGGAACACTTGATGGAGGAGTTGAGGTGACAGTGCCGTCTTTTTTGAATTTTCCTAATCTAGGACCTAATATAATTGCACCGGCAAGAGCAGCCCATCCACCAGTACTGTGTACAATCGTTGAGCCTGCAAAGTCTGAAAAACCCATCTCACTAAGCCAGCCAGCTCCCCAAGTCCAAGCTCCCACGATTGGATAAATCAGTGCAGTGAGAATGACCACGAATGCGAAAAAGGCTCTTAGTCTAATCCTTTCAGCCAGTGCACCAGATACGATGGATGCCGCTGTTGCAACAAAAACCATCTGGAAAAACCAATCTGACATAACAGAATAGCCATTATCAACGACGGCATCTTTCATCGCTTCATTTCCACCAATTAAAGCCACTTCAGCAGGTGACGCGTCATAGAATAATTTAAAGCTACCAATCCAGCCATTTACATCAACATACATGATATTATATCCGATGATGTAGAAGGCAATTCCAGCGATGGAATATAATCCAAGATTTTTAAGACAGATCACTGATGCATTTTTAGTGCGAACGGATCCTGACTCAAGCATTGTAAAGCCAGCAGCCATCCACATGACGAGCGCACCCCAGATCAAAAATGCGAATGTATTTAATATAAATTGTGCGTCAGGAGACATTTTATTTAATTTATGAAGAAAGAATAATAACCTAATTTAGTGAATTTCTGAACAAATTCCAGCAGATTAGATCATTTAACAAAATTATATAGCCAAAAATCTTGCAACTCCTTATTTTTTGCGTGTGATAAAGCGTCTTATCCTCCAGTATTGACCATTGATTTAGCCTTCATCCGTGATCTACAGAGGGTTTTTCAGATGATTTTGAATTTCACCTACATGAACCCAAAGATTGTTCATCTCACGAAAAATTACCCTACAGCCTCGGTTTAGTATCATTAGAAAAATGTTGGATGAAATGATAACGGTGTATCTGATTCATTCCACCCATCATCCGTAAATTGAAATAGTCTGCTATAAGGATCTGTTGCAAATTGATCACATCCAAAAAATCAATCACTCATATTTGAATCGGCTTGTCACTGCACAAAAATCTTCAAACCGTTTTGGTGTGATCTGTACGTCAAATACAAGTCCAATTACACTTGACCATCCGCGCATAAAATAATACCATCCATCTTCTACAATCAATGATCTAGACTGAGATTGTTGTAATGCTTGATGTAGAAAAGCCCGACTACCCCGATAATTCAATTCCCAAACGACTCCATGCATTGGAAAACATGATGCATCAGTGATTGGGGAGCCTGGTATGTCCTTCCCCATTCCAGTGGCATTGATAACCATTGAATATGGGGGCAAATCTGAAATTAATTGATCACAGACCAATGGGTCACCTGAATGAATCAATTGTAGAGCTCCTGTATCTGATCCCAAACGCTTAATGACCCGTGAGCAATGCTTTAAATTATCTGCACGTTTTTCTACGATCTTTATAAATGATGGACGATTTAACTGATGCCCTAATATATTAACTATGAGAGCAATGCACGCCCCTCCACCCCCTAAAATTAAAATCCCTGCCTTTTTGTGCTGGATCCACCAATCAGATGGTAAGAACTTCGCCATGGAAAGACCACAATTTTCTGGATCAACCGCATGACCCCATAATTTTCCTTCACGCTTATACAGAGCTGAAACTTCACCTGTTAGCACCGATTCATCTGTATAATGATCAATCAAGTGTCCCGCAGCCCGCACAACTGATAATTTATGAGATGTGACCAGTGCTCCATAAATGTGAGAATCATGTTTAATTTTATCCATGGCATCATAATGTGCTTCTAGCGATCCGTCAATGGGCAGATTAACACCGCGCAGAGTCGCCCCGTCAATACCTAAAACACTTGCCCAATCTGGAAATATCTTTAGTGACATAGAACCCTGAGTGTCTACACCCAAAAATTCCATCACATTTTTCTTTTGGCCAATGATCATCTAATCATCTGTTTAAACCTTGGTACTATGTTATGATGGATATTTATTGAATTCTTAACACCCAACATTAGCCATTCAGTAATTTATATGAGATCTT
>JAPOTS010000026.1 GCA_026709065.1 Bacteroidota bacterium | reverse complement strand
ACACATTTTTGCAGATTGGGAGGAGTGTGTGTGAAACCTTGATTTACAAACGAGTGTGTGTGAAACCTTGATTTACAAACGAGTATAGTTAAACATCAAATATACAAAATAATTACGACATATCAAATATGACATGACACTAGTTCATCAATAGCGACACAGATAAACGATTAACTGAACCGAAAAAATCGCCAAAAGCGGAATAAGCATAATCAGCACGTAATCCGTAGCCTCCAGTTTGTAGATGAACCCCCAATCCAGCAGTGAGACCTTCCTCATCATAGTTCAACTTGTAACCGCCACGTAGAAAAAACATATCAATGAACCCATATTCAACCCCCACATGCAATCGCTCGGAATAATCTCTAGGATGCACCCAATCCAATGCTAAGATTAATTTACTGTTACCTGAACCAGATGAATTCTGAAATGCTTGTAATACATCCATTGCAACTCCAAAGTCTAAGGTTAAAGGTAATTCAAAACGCTGATCAAAATAATCACTCTGATTAGAGAAATTTCTTACCGATGCTCCAAAGCGTAAATCGTGAAATCCCGGATAGTAAAGCGTGCCGAAATCAAAGACGATATTTGTGACAACATTTTCACTATTGTCAATAATGTTACCCGTGATGGCATCAATAATTGCAACATTAATGTTAGGACTCAAGTCCTGACGAGCATATCGGACATTTCCCCCTACAAAAAATTGGGGTGTGATTGATCGCCCATAAGAAATTCCAATTGCAAAGTCATTGACGGTAAAGTTTCCCAAATCAATATATCCCTGATCGCGAAGGGCAGGATCATCCCCCGACTGCCAAGGCCGAGTGCCTCGTAAGGTGCCATAGTCCATTGACACAAGATTGACACCAAACACGCCAATTTTATCAATACTATAGGCCGCAGCCACGCTATATAGGGCAATGTCAGCAATCCATGCCACATAACCCGCACTCACATCTGCTCCCTCCAACAACGCAAGTCCAGCTGGATTTGAAAATGCGGATGACGCTTTACCAGTTGTCGCTGCATAGGTCCCACCAAGTGCTGCAACATCCGCTGAGGGAGCAATTTGCAAATAACTCAACCCAGACTGGGCATACTTCACAGCCTGAGATAAAGCTGGGCTAGCACCAAGAATACAACATGCGATGATGCCAAATAAGGAAAGATTTAAATTTTTCATGGACATTCTCCTATTTAATTACCACAAACTTGCCGACAGCCTGATTTCCAGTTGGGCTTCCCGACTCGTTGAGCTCTTCCACAACATAGATATAAATTCCACTGACAATCTGTGTCGTACTGAACGTTTGCTGACGCTCCCAATCTGCGTCACCAGTACCTGTAGTATGTTCAATCGTTTGGACGCGATCACCTGTGATGGTATAGACATGAATATTAGCGTACGCTGGTAAATTCAAAAATGTTAAACGTCGCGCCTCTTCATAATTATAGGCCCCCTGGGCATGATAAGGATTCGGGACAACAACCACATTATCCTGCCAATTCGCATCTGGTGAACGCGTGGGTGTAAGTGCCTCAAGAAACTTATCACTGGTAACACCTGTGCGATTCAAAAACCGACTCCCCTCTACTCCGTCAGTGTTTACAGCAACAACGTAATAGTAATAATCCTCACCGCGCGTCACGCGGGTGTCAACATAATCTCGGGCACTTGCAGGCAATTCCTCATGTAGCAGAAAGGTCGTATCGGTTGGCGTTTCAAGCGCCGCTGGTCGAATGGCCTCACGATAAATTCGATATTGTGCTATCGTCCCACCCTTAGAATCCTCCATCGCTTCGTTCCCCCAGCTCAGACGAATTTGATCGTTTTCAGAAAAACCACTTAAAGCGGGGGTCGCAGGAGCAAGAGGAATGTTGAATGATCCTTTTCCATACTTCACATCCCCATTACGCCACGTACGTAATGCTTTGCTTGCATTGAGAAATAACAGTGGTCGGCCTAAATCTAACACCGCATTTTTTGCAATCCTATCAAGCGTCGCTCCCTGACGAGCAAGTGTTGATCCCCCTAGATACTCCCGGATGGCATTGAGTTCATCTGAGTTGAGAGGATTGAGGTAATTCGAATTATAGTCGGGAATATCATAGGGAAGAGGAGTAAGTGCTAGCTGTTGGGGATTTCCATTTGAGTAAGCCGCACCAGCATCAATCGCCCATCGGTAGGGAATCTCTCCCCCAACATACGCCGTCACGATACGAATATCTTCACCTGGATTTAGGTTGTAAGGTCCGAAACTAAACAGAGCGGTCTTTTCCTGCTCAGTCAACGGATCAAATTGGGTTGAATTATTGATGTCAACACTTGGATCACCTGTAGAACCGAGTTCTGGATCAAGAATCCGATAGGATCCCTCCGAGACAATTGTTCCAGAATTATCTACAGTGACTCCATACGCGCCAGGGTTGGCTGAATCCCATCCCTCAGAGAGATAATTATAGATATCCTCATGCCCTGCAACATTGAGATCTGGGGCTAATTCTCTCTGGGACCAGCCTGCTTTGTGTGGCTGTGCGGGGTCATCTTGCTCGTCTGTAGGCGATGTATCGGCATGCAAAACAACCGTACCAAAGAATTGAGGTTCCTGAAATTGCCCCCATCGGGGATGAGGCTTCCCTCGAGTATCAACCGTGGTATTACTGGTTTGATCAGCATCCCACGAGTACCACAATCTCAATGAGTCAGCATTTGAATCTCCAGCGACATGCTGTGCATAGGTCGCTCCGTAATAATTTCCCCATATATCGGCAGGATAATACGCGCTTCCATGAGTTTGGGCCTGCAAACCAAAATAGACATTGTTGCGAACCTGCCCCGATACATTGGTGAAACGATACTCCATGATGATATAATCTTCATGATCTCCATTGGCAAATCCGTAAACCCAGCGTTCAATATCTATACCAGTCCATGTATTCAAGTGGGTATAGATCACCGCATCAGCGGGAAGATTTGAATCAACGGGATCTCCTTTTGCCTGTGCATTGGCCCAATCAGTGTCATCCAAAATTTTGGATGGATACGGCGTTCTAAATGTTCGCGTGAAGGCACCATCAACAGGTGGTGTCACTAATTCAATGTCAGAAAACTTGTGCCGACCTATCTGAGCGACTTGAATGTCCCGAACGACACCTGTTGCATCTGTCCAAGTCCGTTCAACACCTATGATCACGGTATTGACAGAAAGCATGGACAACCGACCTCCATCCACTGGTCGCCCGGCAGGCCAAGTTAACCCATCATCCGTCATGGCCTCATTGGTGTTGTATTGTAACGGCCCAACATTCAGGTTGCGGGCTTCCTGAGCATTTAAGTACTCAGAGCCCCCCACCGCGAAGAAACACATTGCGATGAGATGATATATATATTTACGATATTTCATAGCAGTACGCATGAAAAAATGTTAAGAGAAAACCTCATTTTATAACCAATCCGTTGAGACATCAATAATGTTAAAAATTGACTCTAAGTCCAAAGAAAACGTCACGTCGTTCCAAAAATGACCATGGACTAAATGCGGGGAGATCTATTTGATCATCATTCCAGTCACCAGGGTTTCCGATGGTGTTGCTAAATGCACCATCAGGGTCATTGGGGGCCTGATTGTCCGCACTATATCCTAGTGATTCCATGTAATCACGCACTTCGGTTCTCCACCATTTGTGTCCATCCCATGCCCAACCAGTGCTGTTATCTACATCTGCTCCCACAAAAGAAGCAAGGTTTCGAGTATTGAATAAATTGGATACATCAATATAAAACGCCGTCTCGTAGTCTCCAAATTTTATTATTGATTTGCTGAACCGCATATCCCAGCGCTGATAAGGGATCCACCGTAAATTGTCTTCCACAAGTGGGACTTCTGCGGGATTCCACGTAAACTGCCGACCGCGTCGCCAAGTATAGGTTACTGAGATATTTAAACCTCCAAGTAATGTCATATCACCAATGCGGGGGCCAATAAAATTATCTGGGAGATGAAAGTTCACACTTCCCTTCACAATGGGGCGTACATCCGCATTGGAGACTTCAGAATTTGCAAGGAGAGGCTGGCGGACGGGATCTTCATAAAATCGAGTATACCCGTAGCCCGCTCCGCTTTCTACCAGATAATTAAAGCTGAGCCAACCACTGACATAGGGAAATACACCTCTACGCAATTCCAAGAAGGCTTCAAAACCGCGTACATCGCGAAATCTTGAGTTCATGGACATCCGATAATCTCCACCATGACTGATCGGATAGAATCTGACATCAGCAATCTCACCATTGATATTCTTATAATAACCCGTCATACGCAGATTCATACTGTTAAATAGATTCTGCTCATACCCAACTTCATATTGGATCGTCCTCTCAGGTTCTAAGAGAGGATTTCCTAAGCGCACAACCCTGAAGCCACGCCGCGTATCCATGCGAAGGCGATACATTTCAAACGCGTTAGGCCATTGATAAAAGTGACCATAGTTAAAGAAAACTTTTGCGACTGTTGAGATTGGATGAGACACTCCAATGCGTGGAGACAGTCTGGCATGTGTTTTTCGCTTTTCCCCTATGGATTCACTCACGATCGTCTCTTTAATCCCCAACAGGCTTCCTCCTTCTACATCGGAGGTAGTATTTCCTGGATAAGTTCCGGGTGTCCAAGGTCCAGATTGTTCGCCTCCAGCGCACTGAGAAAAATCTCCATTATTCTCAAACAGGTTGCATCCATCAAGGACTTGAGGGAAATTTGAAGTATTCAATACATCAAGTCGAACCCCAACGGTTGCCACAAACCCTTCAAATTCAAGTTTATTTTGGAGGTAAACAGCACCAATCATTTGCTGAGCGTTAGAATCCCAGACATTACCAGCATTGACAGAGGGGTCAATCGCTTCGTAATATTGATTAAAAGACTCGGTTCGGAATTGCACACCCGCTCTCAACTGATTGTTCTGATCAATTTGGCTTGTAAAATTCCCCGATGCATCCCATCCCCGTGAATCTGTCTGATCTGCTCGAAGATTACAGGACTCCATTCGATATTCTCCGGTCACATCTCGCCAGTTGACAGGTCCATACCCTTTGGGGGCTTCATCGTACCAGTGTTGCCCAATTCGGATCAAGGCCCAATTTCTCCAATTTTCCCATCCTTCTTGTCCCTCTGAGGCGCGTTGCATAGCTTCCTGCTCAGTTCCTATGCGGCCACTATCAACACCTGATCCACTGGTTTTTGAGGAACTAGTCACTCCACCTGAACCTGGAATGGGAGCCGTATTGCGAAAAATCAGGTCCATGCCATAATCCACGCGGTCATGCGTCAACTGGAGTTCATAATAGGTGTTTGCAGAAATTGCGTGCGTCCACTGCGATCCATAAATTTGACGCGTCCGATTGCCAGGCACTGCGCAATCTGGATACCAATACTTATTGGTTGACCCCGTAGAAGAAAAAGGATTACTAGAAATGAATCCTCCAATCCCAGGCCCCTGACCTCCGGTGCCCCCTTTTTGGGAACTATAGTAGCCGTGGACATTTAATTTTTTGCCACTTCCAAGATTGGTCGTCAACTTACCTCTAAAATTTTGATCCTCAAAGTTTGGTTGCGGAAACCGGTAGGCATATTCTGACTGAAACCGATCATAACTAAAAAAGAATTTCAGTGGGCGATAAAATGGAACGGGTCCACCAAGCGTGGCGCTCAATCGATAATCTGGGTTCACACCCGTCTGATGAAAAACATAATCATCTGGATTGACACCATCAGCAAACTGAACGACACCGTCTTGTTCTAGACGAACTAGCTCATCAATGGCATCCTGTGAGCGGTGCCTCCACAAATAGCGTGCATAGAGTTCCATGGGTGCATTTGCATGAGCTTCGCTCTCTGGAAGAGAGGCAGCGACTGCATTCCAGCCATCAAAAAACGCATTCCCCCCTTCAAAGGCCCCTAAGCTTGGATCAACAAATGGTTCCACAATAGGAGAAGCAAAATCAAATGGACCTGGCCCAAAATGCTTATATCCAGGGGCACTATACTGTGCATTGATTGATCCCGAGTAACTCTCTCCTCCCTCGCGTGTCACAACATTTATGACTCCTGAGCGAACATCTCCGTATTCCGCACTGAAGCCTCCAGTCTGAACCTTAATTTCCTCAACGGCATCTAGATTTGCACGATAATGAGGTTGATTTGTGAGGGGATCATTATAGTTTACGCCATCAACAAGATACAAGGACTCGTCAAAGAATGAGCCTCGGATTTCTGGTCGATCCTCAACCGTGGAGATATCATTAAAAGCCACTTGTGAGGTGAGTACCTGAGCAACGGTCTGATACTTACCACTTTGAATTTCTTCGGAATCAATGTTTCGTTGCGACGCGGCAATATCCCGCTGAATCACGGGCTGTTCCGCAAAAATGACAACTTCTTCAAGCCCGACCGTTTCCTCCTGCATAACAATATCAACCTCTGTGGTCAGTTCAATTGCAACCCGAATCGCCTCAACCGTAACAGGTGTAAATCCAATGAACGTTGCTCTAAGAGTATGAAGGCCTGGCCTGATGTTAAGGAACGAAAAAACACCGTCCAAATCTGTGACCGCACCAACGGTACTGCCTTCAATCACGACATTGACTCCGGGGAGGGGTTCATCATTTTGATCAACCACAGTGCCCGTAATCTTTCCAGTCTGTGCATATGTTGTTGTACCAATACATAGAAATACGAATAAGAAAAGGATGCAATAGCGGTAAGTCATCATTTAGTTGCAATTGTTAGGAGTGAAGAATATAGTCATTTAAAATCAAAAAATCAAGGTTCTGTAAAATTTCTTTTGAATTCCTCTTGCATATACAGGATAGACATCACAGGATATACCCTAATCTATATTCACCTCGTACATCTGTATTAACCCTATTCGCTGACTTGAAAAGTCATTTGCATTAGGGTAGATCTGTAAATCTTCTATGCCTAACATTCCCCATTACATCCATGGCTATACAGCAACGGTCAACTTGACAAGTGTGGTGGAGATGTTGAAAGCTCATTGCCCAGGATGATTGACTCCATAGATCAATAGGGCAGAGTAGCCAACTAGCTACTGGATCCACATAAAAATTACCAACAATGACAGAGGTCTAATGTGGTCTGCCTAAAGTTGCTCAGATCTTATACCATAGGGCCATAGGGAAATCTCAACAAACCAGCTCTAACTCATGGGCCAAGCCGCGCCGAGATAGACCCTAAAATGCGTAGCGACACACCTCCACCGATATCAATAACCTTCACTCAGTGCGGATAAAACATCAGATGCATTGAATTGATCAGGGAAATTGAATAGGCTTTAAACTTGTCAGGTATCCTGACTTCGCTGGTTTGGGTTGAGGTCAAATCGCAAAAATCCCATTTATACGCATCTGTGCGGTTTATCTTGTGTGTGTTGTTCAGTGTTGTTTAATTAAATTATTATCGTGCATTGGGGATTCATCTGGAACTTTCATGTTTGTAAGACTAGTACGCCGCGATACTACGAAAGACATGAAGTCAAGATTGTCGAGAATTACCGTCACAAGCAAGAGGGTACTCGACAGCGCATTATCCGACATATGGGTAGTGTTCTAAGGGAAAGTCCTTGGAGGCTTTGGTTCGGCTCGCCCGTCCGGAGATGGCATGGATTCAGGAAGGGACAAAACCCTCTCTGTTTCCATTTGAATCCTATCTAGACGAGATGGTTGTGGCGCTCTGAAGCGTAGCTACACTGGTCCTCCCCGATTGCCGATGCCCGCAAGTTAGAAGAGGTCGCAGGATCTATCTTGGGTTTCATGAAGCATTGGATATTGTATGATAGCTGGGGTTTTCGGAGATCTTCACATCGCGTCAGAAGATGTCTCATCTGCTCTTTAAACAGGCGGTCTTACTCGGTTTGGCCACTCCTGCGAGATAGTAAACTGGCCATTCCCGACAGATGTCAAAAAATACGGGGGGGGGGGTGAGGTACTGGTGGACAATTTTTACCGAATGATGGATACGGTCACCGACGATCGGGTTGCAGAGTTGCAACAGCCTCGGCAGAGATGCTTAACGATCCTCCTACAACATATCACGTCCTGGGAGGCTTCCATCAGTGAGAAAAACAGACAAACGCTTTCAGTGTGATAACAGTCTCAGTTCATCAATGTATGGTATTATCGTATGGATACGATTGATGTATGTTCGCACCACATCTCATGTAGCTTCTCGCTACTGATCTCTTAGATTCAATACAAACAAAGTGCCCCGATACTCAACAGTATCGGGGCACTCATGTAAATAACCGTTACGTTATTCTATCGCTTCTTACTTCACCAACATCATGCGTCCGGTTTTCACATACCGACTTTCAGCTCCCGTG
>JAPOTS010000111.1 GCA_026709065.1 Bacteroidota bacterium | reverse complement strand
ACCGCGTGTTAAAAATTCAAAATTTGAACCTTTAACCACTACTAAGTGTCCAATGAAGGTTAACGAAAATCAATGTGTTTGTCATCTGTTCCAGGATGAGTTTAATCAGTAACTGATTCAGAGTATAGGTAAAACTTACTGCCTGATGTGCCATCCATTTTTGATTGATCAGTAGGTGGCTTGTTTGGACTGTTAACATGGGGAGGGAACCAAGTAAAGTGTGGATGGTTCACACAGTGATTATTGTGCAAATTAATTTTAATCTCATGGCAAAGGAAAGGAACTCCGAGTTCCATTTCGGGGCAATGGATCGTGGGGCGACGCCATATTTTCATGGGCGTTCTCGTATTCTAATGGATTTTCGGGAAATCCTGTCTAATGTCAGGGCATCAAAAAAGGGTACGATTCACCTTATCTATGGGGCCCCTGGATCAGGTAAATCCGCACTGCTTGATCAGTGCAAAACGATTGCCGTGGGTGAGGGATGGGATAGTGTCTATATAGCGGTTGATGCATTTTGGGATCCATACAAACTACTTAACTCGTTGGATCAGGATCAAAAATACTTGGGAACAGAAAGCGTCCATCAGGTTGGGATTAAAGGGATTTATTCATGGATGAGAAAACGTACTCGTCCACAGCGCACGGTCAAGAGTATTCTAGAAGATAGAGGCAAGCCTTTGTTATTACTGCTTGATGAAGCTCAAGTATTGGGATATGAAAATGTGCCCCCTATTGGCCATGAAGTAGATATGCTTGTAGCACTTGATTTTATCCATAATGGAAAGATGGGAAGACCTATCGTCCTGCTAGCTGCTGGGGTGGGTACATCATTGTCGGCTTTAGAAGCATTGAATATATCAAGGTTTGGTGACGGTAACACCGTGGAACTGGGTGAATTGAGTGAGACATCTACTCGTGCGGTGATTCGCGATTGGATCATTAAAGATGGATTGGCTAAGGGAGATCCAACCGAATGGATTGATGCCATAGAAAAAGATACCTACCGGTGGCCACGACATGTACATTCATATGCGATTAGAGCAGGTAAATATCTGAGAGAAAACGATGGAGTCATGACCTCTGAAGGGTTGAGAGAAGTCATGGAGAAAGGAATGAGGGGACGAATCCATTACTACAGGCAGCGAGTTAGAAGTTTTTATGTTGACGAGGTGAAACATCTAGCCAAAGCCATTTCTGGGTACCCCGTAGGTGTTGCTTTTGATCGTTTAGATATACTATCACCGTTATCAAGAATTTATGGGGAATCAGAGGCAAAAAAAATTTTTGATCGGTTCATGGAGAAGGGAGTAATTGCGGCGAAAGGGGAGGATGGGTACGTTGTTCCAATGCCGTCTATGCACTCATGGCTTGTTGATGCGTATGTTAAAGGAAGAGATAAAGACACGTAGGCGAACGAGATACCAAAGATTTCCCCTCCAAGCTGGGCTGTGATTGCCTTCTGGCAAAAAAGTTGATCTGTCAGTCGTGAAAAAGAAAGACAAAGGCAGGAGAAGTATATCTTGGACGATAAGTGATTTTGAGTACTGGTTTGTATGACACCAAATCTTGATTATAGTCTTCCATTCTCGGGATGTAGTATAATGCTAGATTGCCTTTTTGAAGGATGGAAGAATCCTTACACGAAGAATATGGGTCTTAATCCTATCCAGTACTTCTTCCACCCATCACATGAAATTTCTAAATGATCAAATCCTCAAAGTGTACATTTTACTATCGAGGCTTTTGCAAAACCTCATTGTTTTCGTGGAAATAATGAACTGAAGTGCTTTTGACGCGTTATTTTGAGTTGATACACAGCTTTTGCAGAGGACTCAAATGAGTATATGAATGCCAGAATTGCATTCAAATTTTCAGCAATTCCTTGATTCCGACATTGTTGTAATTGTAGAAGTTCCTATCATGTTTCCCTCGTGTTATACAATGACTTCATGGATGTGTTGAATTTCTTAAATTTGAGTAAAATCTTATTCGTTCCAAGACAATAAATTTGGATGTATTTGCTTCATTCACTATTGGATCAAATATGATAAAATACTTCCGAGTTACTTAGATAAATTATTTAACCCAAGCCATGAGGTCGGCAAAAAAAAGGAAATATATGATTGGTCAATGATTGTTGGCATGGTTGCTATCATTGGTTTCTTATGGAAGCTCTCTGGTTATGCGAAAACTGCAATCCAGCTTGAATATGGATATGGGGAATTTAGAATCAAGATTAACGAAAGAGATCCGAGATTTGGGTGAGCGAGTTGCGAAGATCGACGGAGCTATCTTTCATGGCGTTGTATTCAAGGAAGGTAACCCTATGGGGACTTTTCCAGACTAAGCCATTGTTAGATTTCCCAGACATCTTGTAGTAGAATGCTGAAACTGATTAGATATTCGGCTATGCCTCACAACACCCTCATATTTGTAGGAAATATATAGGGAGCATAATATCGGTTCTATCACAATCTGATAGAATGTGCACTCAACTATGTTATGGATGTCCCGAACAAGGTGGATCATCTGATTGATTTTAAGATTGTAGTACAGCAGTATTTGGAGCTTCGAAAAGACGGTACTTGATTGAAGGCGCAGATCAAGGCGAAATGGCACCAATCGGGAATTTTAGAGGTACAGATACCAAAGGGTTTCATCAAACGCATCGTGAGCTTATCTGAGGCTTCTGCCCACTCCGACTCGACGATGGATTCTTGATAATTTGTATGACCGTCTGGACTGTTTGGAAACTCAGATCAAAGCGATTCTCAGCAAGATGACGGAATCGGGAAACCTTACCAGCAATTAATGCGCTTTCCGGGTGTCGGTCTGATCGGTGTAAGTATCTTAGTGCATTTATTGGTAATCCGCATCGGTTTGCTACGAAACATAATTATGGAGATACTTTAACTTGGTACACGGAACCGTAGTATATGGGGAAGCCTTTGGCATACAAACGTTTGGACCGCTCTGGATCTGGGGTTCTGAAATTCATGAGCCATCAGTGCTGAATGTCTTCTTAGAGTGAAAAGAATCCAAATGAAATTTCTTTGTTTTATGAGGCATCTCTATAACATACTGGAGAGAAGATACATGCAACGGCTCAACATGCAACAAAAACTTTTGATGGTTATGTGAACTATCTGGAAAAAAGATATTGCCTACGACTTGAACCTCTTCTACAGATCACCTGTGATCTCGGTGGACACATAAACTACATTATATCATAATGTGGTGTATGTTAGGATAGCGTGGATCTGGTAGCGGTCACATGCTCACGCAAAACCATGATTTCCATGATTACATGGAAGATCAATCTGAGAGGATAGCAGTCCAGCAATTATGCTCCATAAGATGATAGAGCCTACAAATGTAGAACTCTCATAAATGAGATTGGCATATTGATTGACAATTATCTTGATCATCCGCTAGGTACGTACGCCAAAACAATCCGCTACAAATATCACTGTACATGTCAACATTTATCTTGATTGCACTATGTGCTCTCAAAAATTTCATATGTAGTTGATTGTTGATCTGCTTGAAACTTCTCTTTTCAAATGAAGCTTAGCAAATCCTCTTTTGTTATTGAACCAATTTCAACAAAGGGTGTACATTATTAGTCCCATGATATAATTCTCTTTACTCTGCCCAACACTTCCCCCATTCATATCGAATGGATAACTTGAAATACTCAGTAAAAAATCTCAATTCAATCATGGTACCAGAGTTTATCAAGATTATAGGTTCCCCTTGGAATCTACTACCTCCTGGTCTCCACCGCTCAAGTCTCTTTGATATAGAAAATCGTTATGCTTACAATAACTCGCGTCGAAGATTATTTGATGGATTAGTTGAGGCTTCTAAGAAGCTGAATTTTGCCGGTTGCCAAAATTTATATTTAAATGGTAGCTTTGTAACGAGCAAGCCCATTCCCAACGACTTTGATGCATGCTGGGACCCCACAGGTGTGGATGCACGGCTCTTGGATCCAGTGTTTAAAGACTTTAATTTTCTGCGAGTTGCCCAGAAAAACAGATTTGGTGGTGAATTCTTCCCTTCAAATAGTTTTGCGAACGAAGTTGGCCAGACATTCCTTGATTTCTTTCAAACCGGTAAGTTCTGGTATAAGAAAGGGTATCATTGTTCTGGAACTTCTCACTGATCCAATGCTTAATTCGTGATGAAATGATTACTAATGATGATCAGTGCCGTATTTCGTCCGATCAATTAACTAAATTGAAGGACCATTTGAAATTGACATTAGAACAGAATAGGAATGATCATTGGATTAGATCTATTGAGATTGACGCTATCAAATCACAAATAGAAGAACTTGAATCAGATCTCACGCATTACAAAATGCTCAAGTCTGGTGAGATTTCAGTTTCACAGTCCCATTCATTTCAAAGCTTACCAAAGATACTAGTTCAGGCAAGGATTGCATGTGGTATGAGCCAATCCGATCTAGCAAGTCAATTAGGAATAACCGTGAAGAAGGTACAGCAGTATGAAGATTCTGATTACAGTGGGATTAGTTTGGATCATCTTATCAAAGTTGCACACCTACTCAAAGTTGATGTTTTGAGTCATTTGTAAGTGAAGCAATTGATGGGAACATGATTTTTCCATAGGAAAATCCTGAATCCATACGGTGGAAAGATTTTCCGGCCCGTGAAATGACTAGACGCCAGTGGTTTGATTTACCAAGAGGCGGAGATCTTATAGAGGCCACTCAGAAGTATTTTACAGAATCTATTGGTGGAAATTTTACTCTGGTACTATACCGAAAAAAATGCGTGGCAATAACCTGCCCAATGAATATGCCTTACTTGCTTGGCAGGCTAAAGTATTTGAATGTGCGGGTAAAATCACAGAAAAAAAGAACTTTCTAAATTCGATTTAGACCATAGCTGGTTACCAGAACTTGTCGCATTGACAAGACGTGCTGATGGACCTCGATGTGCACGAAATTTACTTGCTAAAAAAGGTATTATCCTTGCCTTTTATGAGTGATTTTACTTCTTCGTGTTTAGGGGTCAACGCCTTGCATGCCAAAGAGCAGTTATCCTAATTCTGATTGTTGTCTACTCCGTATTCGTCAACAAGCCAAGTATGAAAAGACGGAATAGGAATGCCGTAGTCTCCGTCCTTACGTTCATCAATGATTCCTTGTTTAAGGGCACGATTGAAGAGATCATCTGCTTCTTTCTGTGAGTACTTCTCCAAGATTGCAAACATAAGATCTTCTTTGTCAATCGTTCCCTTTAAGGGGACATTGGCGAATATTTTAGCGAGAATTTGTCGCTTTTTTCTGCCGATACCTTTCAAGCGGATTCTGTAATAATCTACCTGGTTATCACGCCCACTCTGAAGTACACTCTCAAGTACATCATACGTAAGGTTGTGTTGATGGACTGCGAGATACTTTGATGCGGGATCAGCATAGGATATGATGTGATGCGGCCACCCGTGAGTCCGGTTTGCAATAGTCTCAATCCAGTCTGATGGTGGTTGATTTAGATGCCCTTTGTGGACGATAAAGTCACGTATGACTGCACAGGTAGATTCATCATCTAAACAGCCAATTAGCACCCTACAATCATCCTCAAATCGTGAAATGTCTAGCATGTTAAATGCAGTCTCCGCCGTCCCCAACCCTGCCGCAAGTAGCATGACTGGCCTACCCAATTGACCGTTGTGTATTTTGTACAAGACACTCGTAATCACACCTCTCATCTCATCAGGTATTACCCCTTTTGAGCCCAGAGACTGGGCTCCATCAAGAATGAGCAGGAGTGGCTTCCTGTCATCCTGTAGAATTTTCATCATTGTGAGCGTAATAGGGTTCACATCCACAGAAAATCCTGCGTTAGCTTTTACTATTTTCTTAACGCCAACTTCCGCAGACACACTGGATACACGTATACTTTTTTTCTTTCCAAGACAGTGTGATAGGTCATCTGGGCTCCATAGGGCATTGGGGTAAAGGTCTGCGATTTCCCATCTCTTCTCTACTCGCTTTTTGCACTCATGAATCAGGGCAGTTTTTCCAGCACCCGGAGCTCCTTGTATCAGGAAAATAGTTCCCCTTTTGTGGGTTCGGTAGTGTTCAAGCACACTGGTGAAGGTGTGAAGGATCTCTTCCCGTCCATGAAAATATTCGGCGGGTCCTCGCCTCTCAATGAAATTAGAACCCATGAAAATAAACGTTTTGATGACGATCAATGGATCAGTTAACATAACGGATCCTGATTTGTTCAGACCGCTTGTTACTGAACTTCCCCCCTTTATGATTCTCTAAGGGTACAATAATTTCCAGGATTTTGGGGATTATTTTGCAAAAAAGATAGCTGCCAGAGGTGGCAAATTCGGAGAATTTTCTGTCAGTTATCCGAACTGGTGGTAGGGGAAGAAAGTCGGAGACCTAAAAGTTTGAATGCCTGTTTTTGTGTAGAGGAGTGTCCTTCCATCAGGATGGTCTTGTGGGTCTTATCTGTTTTTATTTTCGGAACTCCTGTCAGGCGACATAGCCCCGACAACTCTTCCATCACCGCCTGATAACTCATCGCCTTTCCGCCGTCTGCGGTTCGTTTGGTTCGAGCTTTCTTTGTCGCCGTTGTTGACGGTTTGACTGGTTCCACAATACTCTTGCGCTCTGCTTTTTTTTCTTCAGGATCCTCCTCGGCAAACAGCATCGGGGCCAGTTTCTGACGCAGGTGATACTCCACATAATAGGCCAGCATGCACAAAAAGATATGCGCAATGATCCGTTCAGGCTTCCGATGGTGAATGGGGCGCACCTGCAATGACATGGACTTCATGGTACGAAAGGCGATCTCTACCGATGAAAGACGTTTGTAATCTGCCACCAACTCCTCGGCAGCTGGCTTCTGCTTCAAACTTGACCGGATCGCATATACACCGTCCAAGCGCTCTGCCCGCTGAATCGCCTCTGCGTTGCGCGTATATGAAAAATGCCCCTCCTCAATCTCCCAGGTGAAGAATTTCCTTATCCTGTACTTTTCAAATACCTTCCCAACCCGAACCCCAATCTTTCCCTTATCCTTCAACAGGCGTCGCTCCCCATGAACCGACTGGACAATCCTGTTGAGCTTTGCCTCTGCCCTGACCAGTAACTCTTCCCGCGTCCGCTGACTTTTTGTTGCCTGCAGTGGATTCCTGCACAGAACCAGACGCTCTTTGGGGTACAGATCACTGTAAACCTCCATCAGGTTCTGCTCATCAAACAGGCTCAGCTGCAACTCTGCCTGCTCCACGATCTCGTGAATCTCCTCCAACTGCTCCTCTTGTTTCTTGGTCTGCTCATGATCCATCACCGCCCGAATCTCTTTTTTCTGCATGCCTGTAATCCAATCTAGTCCCACCGGCATGACTTCCTCAACGATTTGTTTTTGCTGTAAAATCCCACGATCCCCCACCAGAATCACCTGCTTGAGCCCGAATGTGTCCTGAATCTTGGTGATCTGAGTTCCCAGCGTCTCGGTGTCTTTGGTGTTGCCCTCAAAGACCTCCACCGAGACCGGGCGTCCGTTTGGATCGGTCATCAGCCCGTAGACAACCTGCTTCTTGCCTTTCTTCTGATCCCGGTTATACCCAAAGGCGGCAAACGCCATCTTTTCCCCCTCCACGTAGCTACTACTCACATCATAGAGCACCATCGCGCCCTCGCTAAGGTGCCGGGTTGCCAGCCTGCATTCAATCTCGGTCTTGCGTGCAACCAGCTCATCCATGGCATCATAGAGATCATCTTCATCCACACATTTGAGACCAAGCTCTTCGTTGAGCGTATTGGGAGCCGTGCGTACATCCAGCATTGCACTGGTGGTCAGCTTGCTGGCAGGTTCTAGTACGCGGGCTGCAATCATGCCAAGAACCAGCCGACGGAAGCGGGAATTTCTTGGCGCAATGAGTTCAGCTATCTTGAGTTGCTTCATAACTCCTAGCACCGCCGCGACATGTCCGTGCGGTTTGTTGCTCTTAACATCAAAGGCATCTTGAATGGACTTGACCGCGGTGCCGCCCTTGAAAAGAATTCTGAGGCCTTCAATGATGGGTTCAGGGAATTTGGTAATATTGGCGATCGTGATTTTGACGATTTTACCACCGACGCGTTTGGACTGACGGACCAAGATAGTGGGATTAGAATTTCTGTTTGGAATTTTATCAACATACATGGGTACAAAAGAAAAATGAGTTTAGGAATGATTAGGGTAAATATACGATATATAAACGAAAAAAACACAAAAACAGTTCCCAAAATTTGATAAAAATACATGGGTACACAAATTTGAAGCCCTTTATCACTCAAACGGCCCATAATTCGTGGATTATTGCTGAAAAATCCCACAGAAAGCCCAAAAACCAATGAATTTGCCTGCCACTAAGCCCGAAATATTCTCTCTCAGACTAAAAAATCAGACTAAAAAGCAGAAATGCTTAAAAAAAGGGGGGAAGGTTTAATGTAAATCGGGCACATATATTATGCAGTTATTCTTCCACATTAAAT